>NZ_JAJCHK010000004.1:0-233013 GCF_020554465.1 Enterocloster sp. 210928-DFI.2.20 | reverse complement strand
AAGTTCAATGCCAGAGTTTTGCTGGCATGATCACTCAAGATTCCGAGAGATCATTGGGGGTAATCAGGTCAATTTTGCCTAAAAGCTCATCACTGACAGGCTGCACAGGGGCGGTGTTTAAAATGACCTTAACGCCCTTCCTGTATGCGATGTCCACGATGCGCTCCACAGAGGACACATTGGTCTCCAGCTGTGTCAGCAGGTATTCGGACCGGCCCACCAAATCCTCCAGGGAATCCACTTCCTGGTCCGTAATGGTATTGCAGGCCCCGAGTATAACCACGATTTCATTCTGGCTGCTGTTCTCATCCACCATGATCAGAGCGCATCCTGTCTCCGTTGTCTCGGAATACAAAACCCTTCCCGTATCCATGTGAAGCTCATTCATAGTATTGAGGGCAATATCGGCAAACGCGTCCCGGCCAAGCTTTGTCACCATGGTCACATCCGCTCCTGCCTTGTGGGCCGCCACACCCTGGTTGAATCCCTTGCCGCCGGGTCCCATCTTAAACACGGTCCCCTTCACTGTCTCCCCTGCTGCCGGCAGATGCGGTGTCCTGCCCATCAAATCCACCACAAAGCTTCCAAATACTGTTACTTTTTTTCCCATATGCTCCATAATATGTTCTCTCTCCTTAATCCATCTTGCCGGCGCGCTCCGTACACGCTTCATGACAATCCTATGGCCGGCTCCCCATCGGCAATTCTGCGCCAGCAGTTTCCTATCGACATTTTTCCATCAACATATTTCCACCGGCAGACAATCTAAATCAGTACAATCCCGTTGCCGGCTCCGATTCTGTCCGCCCCTGCCTCAATCATAGCCGCAGCGTCTTCCGGTGTGCGGATGCCGCCGCTGGCCTTTACTCTGGCACTGTCTCCAACGGTTCTGCGCATCAGGGCAACGTCAGCTGCCGTAGCTCCGCCTGTGCTGAATCCGGTGGAAGTTTTCACGAAATCAGCCCCCGCCTTCACTGCCAGCTGGCAGGCCCTTACCTTTTCCTCATCCGTCAGGAGGCAGGTCTCTATGATGACCTTTACCACTGCGCCCGCAGAGGCTTTTACCACGGCCCGGATATCCTCCTCCACAAAGGAGTCGTCCCCGTCCTTAAGGGCGCTTATGTTGATAACCATATCCACCTCATCTGCCCCTGCCTTTACAGCCTCAGAAGCCTCAAAGGCCTTTGCGCTGGTAAGCATGGCTCCCAGAGGGAATCCCACCACACAGCACGTCTTTACACCGCTTCCCTTTAACTGCTCCGCTACCAGCGGCACAAAGCAGGTATTGACACAGACAGAAGCAAATTTGTGTTCCCTCGCCTCACTGCAATATCTTATGATAGTATTCTTACTGGCATCCGCCTTCAGCATCGTGTGATCAATCATGTGTTCAATTCCCATTTTCATTCTCCTTTTCCGTTTGAAGCTTTTACAGGTTGAAATTGTATTATGTATTTTCTGTAACCGGTTACACATTTCTGTAAAAAAATATGATAGGCTTTGCATTTTTGTGTAACCGGTTACAGATTTGTGCAGAAAACAATCTGACTGGATTGTCAGGTTGTTTTCCTGTGTTCTGAACCCCGCAGGATTACCTTGTAGGGAATGGTAATCCGCTTTCCTCTCTGACGGCTCTTTCCTGAATCTTCAAAGCACTCCTGAAGAAGTCTCATGGCTTCCCGCCCCTGTTCCCTGGCATCCCTGTCCACCACGGATATCCTGTAATCGATCATCCGCAGGGCGTCAATGTCATCGAATCCCATCAGTGAAATGTCCCTTCCTATCTTAACCTTGTGTTCCGTCAGATACTTAAGACATCCCAGAGTGGAAAGGTTGTTGGATGTAAAGATGGCCGTGGGCGGTTCCGCAAGTCCCAAAAGCCGTCCGGTACATTCGTATGCCTTGGCAATCTTAAAATCGCCGCAGGCAACGTATTCCTCAGGAACAGCCAGTCCGCTGTCCTCCATGGCCTGCAGATAGCCCTGGCACCGGTCCTTGCCCGGCTTGGAGGTCTCAGGGCCGGTTATAATGGCAATCCTCTCATGGCCTGCCTTTATTAACTCCATCACTCCGTCATAGGATCCCTTCTGGTTGTCCACGAATACGCCGTCAAACTGGGCCCCTTTCACATCACGGTCCACCAGCACCACCGGTATGCCGGATTCCTCCAATCGGAGCAGGTAATCCCTGGTAACCGTATCTGTCTCTGAAATCGGCGTTATGATTACGCCCTTCAGTCTCTGGCTTTCCACGATTTTCAAAAAATCATGTTCCTTGTCCAACGTCTCATTGGTTCCCAGAAAAACAATATTATAATGGTACGATTCAGCCACTTCGCTGATTCCGCTTATAACCTTGGAAAAAAACTCATTCTCAATATCCGGGATGATGGTTCCCACGCTTAAGCTGTCCTGAATGCTCAGGCTTCTGGCGATGGCGCTGGGTACATAATTATACTCCTCCACTGCCCTAAGTACCTTTTGCCTGGTCTCCTCTTTCACGTATCCTGAATTATTGAGAACCCTGGAAATCGTAGCGGAAGAGACGCCTGCCCGGCGTGCAATTTCTTTAATGTTCATGACCCTTCCCCTCTCTTTTTCCTGTAACCATGCCAGCATAATCTGTAACCGGTTACATATATAATACTACCACATAGATTGTTAAATATAAATAGTTTTTATCATTTTTTCACAATAAAGTCAATAGGAAGTCAGTGGAAATAATTTAAGATGGGTATCCCGGCTAACCCCCTATAGGATACATACAGAAAATCTGCCAAATGGATCGGATGATCTGGCTGTTATACAGCAGTCTATAATGCTTTAAGTCCGCTTATACAGTCAAAGGGAGACAGCCCAAAGACTGTCTCCCCTTTTAATCCCAACTCATGAAATGCTAAATCTATAAAAATATCAATTCACATCTTAATTTGAGTATATAATGACATCACCTGACCGCTGCTATGCAAAGAAGGATATAATAAGAGCCACTACAAATCCCGTGCCGCCCACCAGCGTCTCCATGACAGTCCATGTCTTAAGAGTGGTCTTTTCATCCAACCCCACCAGTGATTTCACAAGCCAGAAGCCGGAATCATTAAAATGAGAGCACACCGTTGCTCCTCCTGCCACTGCCGCTGTGACACAGGCCAGGTACAGAGGGGACAGGGTTGCAATTTCCGGCATGGCCGCGATGATGCCGGCTGCCATGGTCATGGCAACTGTAGCAGACCCAACAGAAATACGCACCAGAGCAGCCACCACAAAAGCCACTACCACAATCGGAAGAGAGGCAGATGACACTGCATTGCCAATCACATCACCCAGACCGGAATTCTGCAGCATGAACCGCAGCACGCCGCCGCAGGCCGTTACCAGAAGAATCAGGCCCGTAGGCTCCAGAGACTTTGTCAGTACCTTTTCCAGCTCCTCGTTGCTGTATCCGTGACGGTATCCCAGAAGAAACATAGCCACAACCGTCGCTATGGTGAGAGCCACAAACGGCTCACCCAGGAATCCTAACACCGGCTGTACAGAGGCAAGGGCAGGAACCACCTTTGCAATGGAATTCAGGATAATGAGAACCAGCGGAATCAAAATAATTCCCACGATTGTTCCGAACTTTGGAAGCTTTGATTCGTCAAAATCCTCCTGGTTGGCAATGTGTTCCGGAACCGGTATATCGTACTTGTTTCCGCAGATAGTCCCCCATATGGGACCGGCCACTATCATGGCAAAAATACCGCACACAATACCTACCATAATGACCCAGCCCAGGTCCACGCCCAGCATGGTAGCCACCAGCACGGGCCCCGGTGTGGGCGGAATAAATGCATGGCCTACCGCCAGACCGGCCAGCAGGGGAATGGCATAGAACAGGGAGGAGCGTTTGGTTCTCTTTGCAAGAGAAAAGGCAAGAGGAATCAGAATAATGAGTCCCGCATCGAAGAATACCGGCATGGCTATGACAAGTCCCGTGATTCCCAAAGCCCAGGCAGCCTTCTTGTCGCCGAATTTCTTTACCATGGTGACTGCCAGTGTCTGAGCGCCTCCTGATATCTCCAATATGGAACCGAACATGGAGCCCAGACCCACAAGCAGGGCGATTCCCTTAAGAGTACTTCCAATTCCTTCATTTACAGAGCTTATGATATCCGTAAAGGGCATGCCTGCAATCAGCCCGATGGCCACTGCGCCTACCAGAATGGAGATCATTGCCTGCACCTTGAATTTGATGATTAAAAGCAGCAGAATCACCAGCCCTGCCAAGGCCGCGATAATCAGTCTGGTCGGATCCAGAGCTGCAGCTGTTGTTGTTGTCATACTTATTACCCTCCTATAATTTCACACAATATCCCTATTTCCGCTGATACTTCCATCTAATATTTCTCGTTCATGTTTCAACAATAGCTCCGGTCCATACTTCCCACAAATATTTCCCGGCCAGTTTCCGTCAATCAGACCATGTAACCGCCCTTCATGGGTGATACGGCATGCTCGGAATAAATTTTAAGTACGCCCTTTTTATACTTGGCTTCCCTTGGTTTCCAGGCTTTTCTGCGCTCTGCAAGAATACGTTCTACCTCTTCCTTGGGAAGTTCCTCTCCCTTCACGCCTATGATTTCCAGAACGCGCTCCGGTATATCAATCCTGATAAGGTCATCCTCTTCCACCAGGGCAATGGGTCCACCGTCCGCTGCCTCAGGTGATACATGTCCGATGGCTGGCCCTTTGGATGCCCCGGAGAACCTGCCGTCCGTGATAAGCGCTATGGTTTTTCCCAGCTCCGGATCAGAGGAGATAGCTTCTGTGGTATAGAACATTTCCGGCATTCCCGATCCCTTAGGTCCTTCATACCGGATAAACACGGCATCTCCCGGCTGTATCTTCCTGGAAATAACTGCCTCAATGGCGTCCTCCTCACAGTCAAAAGGTTTTGCCTTCAGGACTGCCTTAAACATCTCCTTAGGAACAGCAGAATGTTTCACCACAGAACCCTCCGGCGCCAGATTTCCTCTCAATATGGCCACGGTTCCGTCTGTCCCGATGGGTTCCTCAAAGGTCCTGATAACATCGGTGCGCTTCAGCCCCCATTTTTTCAGATATCCGTCGCACTTGTCGTAGAATCCGCCAGCCTTAAGCTCTTCCAGATTTTCTCCCAGGGTCTTTCCGGTAACAGTCATCACATCCAGGTGCAGCATGGACTTTATTTCCTCCATCACAGCGGGAACACCGCCTGCATAGTAGAAGAACTGTGCCGGCCATTTTCCGGCAGGTCTGATATCCAGCAGGTAATGAGCTCCCCTGTGCATACGGTCAAATGTGTCAGCGTCAATCTCCAGTCCCAGCTCATGGGCAATGGCAGGAATATGAAGCAGGGAATTGGTTGAACCGGATATGGCAGCATGCACCATAATGGCATTCTCAAATGATTTCATGGTCACGATATCGCTTACCTTAAGCCCCTTCCTGGCCAGTTCCATGACCTGGAGGCCTGCCTTATACGCCATTTCCTTCAAATCTTCGCAGGTTGCAGGCATCAGCGCTGAGCCGGGAAGCATCAGCCCCAGAGCTTCGGCCATGATCTGCATGGTGGAGGCAGTACCCATAAAGGAACAGGCTCCGCAGGATGGACAGGCATTGTGCTTATAATAGGTAAGCTTTTCTTCGGTAATCTCACCTCTCTGGCACATGGCTGAATAGGCGCCAATCTGTTCCAGGGTCAGCAGGTCGGGGCCAGCATCCATAACGCCGCCGGTCACCACGATAGACGGCATATCAAGTCTTGCCAGTCCCATCAGACAGGCAGGCACAGATTTGTCGCAGCTTGCGATGAACACGCCTCCGTCAAACCCTGTGGAATTGCCGTGAATCTCAATCATATTGGCAATCATATCCCTGTGCGCAAGTGAATAGTTGATACCGTCATGTCCCTGGGCAATGCCGTCGCATATGTCTGTGGTAAAATACCTGGCTCCCTTTCCGCCTGCATCCGCGATTCCCCGCATAGCTTCATTCACAAACCGGTCCAGATGGGCGCTGCCCGGATGGCTGTCGCCAAATGTACTCTCAACCATAATCTGCGGTTTATCCAGGTCTTCCACCTTCCACCCCATACCTATTTTTAAGGGGTCGTTCTCCGGTGCCAGCGCTCTTACTTTTTGACTATTCAATTCCATTATAATGCCTCCTCTTTTTGTTTTACATCTGACGTCTGACTTCTTTATAGTTTTATAGTAGCATTTTTGATTTATTCTTTCAAGTCATCAGACTTGTTTTCTACTATATTGTCAAAAAAATTTGATTTATTTATGCACTATATCTAAACCGGTATTATTTCGCTTCCAGAATCCCCCATTTTTCTGCACGTTTAGCTGGTTTCGTTCTGATTCCTTTGCAAAAGTCGTCAGATGTATTTTGGTTTAAAATGAATCAAAACAAAAAAACCTATAAGTTTAAGTATTCCCTTTTATTTGCTTCCGGGGTCTGCTAAAACTTATAGGTATAAATATTTATCAGGTCTGTCTTTCTCCCATGTCCGTATTACCACCACACTTCTGCATGGTTCTTATGCTCTCACGTTGCCGTCGCATCCCGCACTGCTGCCACATTCCCGCACTGCTGTCACATCCCGCACTGCTGCTACATTCCCGCACTGCTGTCACATACCCGCACTGCCGTCGCATCCCGCACTGCCGTCACATTCCCGCACTGCTGTCACACTACCGGCACGCTCCTACGCCTCACGTCCATCCTTCATCAGCTGCCGGATCATATTCCTGTTAAAAGTCATATGCATCATCATGGCGGTTTTGGCACCGATAGGGTCGTGCTCCGCAATAGCCTCGGTCACGGCCCGGTGGGTCATGATGGTCTCGTGGGTCAGCTTTTTGTGGGTCACATTGACAAACATAAGGACTGCTGTATCAATAATAGGGATCAGCTGTTCCACCACCTTATTCTTGGAACATTCAGCCACACAGGTATGGAAGGCGATGTCGTCTTCTATGTAACTGTCTCCAATCTTTATTTTCCGTTCAACGCTGTCACACAGATTCCTCAGCTTCAGAACATCCTCCTGGGTTGCGTTGAGAGCCGCCATCTCTGCGATTCCCGGCTCCAGTATGATGCGTACATTTACCAAATCCAGGGCCAGGGCCATCTTGTCCTCCACCGCCCCCAGGCCCAGGGGGTCCATGTCCACCGGCGTAGTGCTGACCACGTACGTACCGGATCCTCTCCTGACTTCCAGAATTCCTCTGGAAATCAAAAGTTTCACCGCTTCCCGGATGGTACTCCTTCCCACGCTGAACCTGTCTCCCAGTTCAAATTCATTGGGAAGTTTAGCGCCTACGGCTATGGGCGTTTCCAGTATATACTGGTATATCTGCTCCTGAACCTGCTCTGCCAGCAGTTTATTTTTCAGATTGGACAGTTCTCCTTTGTTGGCCTTCTGCATTTTCCTAAAGACATCCTTTCCCGGTTATTGCTGTGTGCTCTAATCCTATACATTCTAACACATTTTAAACCGGTTTACAAATACATGCATGAACGCGCCAACTATCCATCCGGCAGCCGGAATACTTCCATGGCCCGGCTCCGGTATCCGTTTAAAGGGAAGGCCCGGAACCGTACGCGGAAGTTTAATGCACCCTGGCTTCCTCCCTCAGCAAAAACACATTCCCATCCATATCGTAGAACTGAAACATGCTGCCATAAGGCATTTTCATGATGTCTCCGGTTCTGACGCCTCTTTCCTTCATTTCTCTATGGGCATTCTCCAGGTCGCCGGTGCATAAAATAACAGATGGATGGCCTACATTCACATCGGGATTCTGAGTCTTCATTTTTTCTTTGTCATAAAGAACAAAGGATGTCCCGCCTCCGTATTCCGGTCCCACTTCAAGCCATTTCTGGTCAGCACCCATCTGCTGTTCCAGGCGCACGATGAATCCCATCTTTTCTGTCCAGAAATCCCTGGCCTCATTCTGATTATTCACGTAAAGCGTTATCTTTCCAATGGAGTCTATCATGATTCACATTTCCTCATTTCTGCTTTCTTTTTACTATAAATAATTCCCTCCCATCAAGGTTTTCATTCGGTACAAGGAAGAAAAGAAAAAGCAGCAGCTCCCCCGGATGATATTCCGGAAAAGCTGCCGCTGCTAAACTATTTATTCTTCATACGTCATATGCTATTTATCACTGTACTTATTGCATATCTTTACCACAAGACCGCTTAGGGCAAGCAGGGCCATGGCATTAGGTATAACCATCAGACCATTAAAGAAGTCCGCCAAATCCCATACCAGCTCCAGCTTCAAAGCAGAACCGATTATGATGCAAACCACTACTAATAAGGAGTAAATCTTTGCTGCGCCATCGCCAAACAGATACTTCGCATTGATAAGGCCGAAGAAATGCCAGCCCAGAATCGTAGAGAAAGCGAAGAACAAAAGGCATATTGCAACGAATACAATACCGAAGGTACCAAATCCTCTCATGAAAGCTGCCTGTGTAAGAGCGGTACCATTCTTGCCAGACTCAAGAGCGCCTGTGGTCAGTACGGAAAATACAGTCAGGTTAAGGATTACAAATGTATCAATAAATACGCTGATCATAGCGCAAAGTCCCTGCTTATGAGGATTCTCTGCGGTAGCCCTTGCATGTGCATGAGGTGTGGAACCCATACCAGCCTCGTTGGAGAAAAGGCCTCTGGCAACACCGAAACGGATGGCTTCTTTAACTGCAATACCTGCGCCTGCGCCTAAAACTGCCTGAGGATCAAATGCGCCTACAAAAATCATCTTAATAGCTGCAGGAAGATTAGCAATATTCATGATAATAAGAATCAAACTTCCCACAATATACACGCCTGCCATGATAGGTACAACCTTCTCAACAACAGATGCCAGCCTCTGTGTTCCGCCCAGGAAAACAAATGCTGCTACGGCTGCTACGATAACACCAATGACAACCGGAGAGATAGTTATGTTAAATGCCCCAAAAGCCTCTGTAAATGCAGCGCCGATAGAGTTGGCCTGAACCATGTTGCCCATGAATCCCAGCGCAAGTACAATAAAGATTGCAAATAATCCTGCAAGAACCTTGCCCAGAGTGCCCTTAAAAGCTGCCTTTATGTAATAAACAGGACCGCCGGTAACCTCACCATTTACCTCAGTCTTAAAATTCTGGGCCAGAGTTGCCTCTGCGTAAATGGTTGACATACCAAAGAACGCACTTACCCACATCCAGAAGATAGCTCCAGGTCCGCCTCCTAAAAGTGCAGTGGCTGCACCTGCCAGGTTACCGGTACCAACCTGGGCTGCAATTGCGGTTGCAATTGACTGGAACGGTGTCATCTCACCTTTTTCGTGCTTCTCACCATTAAGGCTGAGGTGCCCGAATACCAGTTTCCAGCCTTCACCAAACTTTCTCACCTGGATGAACCTCAGGCGGATCGTGTAATAAATTCCGGTGCCGCACAGAAGAACAATCAACAAAAAACTCCAGAGAAAACTGTTACCTTTTGCTACGAGATTTGTAATAACGTCCATTCCTAATTCCCCCTATACATTTAATTGGCCGCATATAGCGGCATTCATATTTGTGCTGATGTAATCAGCGCTCCAAAGAGCGGGATGTAAACATACAATAGGGACACCCACCAAAGATGGGATAGTATGCCTCCCTTTTGCCTGTGAGCATGGAAGATTTTATGGACGCTTATATCTGTCCTGCGCTTTCGCGCTCTCACAGAATCTCTCTGGAGTTTTCCTGATTCCTCCAGCATGGTACTACATTATTCATAAAGAAAAAATCTATACCTGCGCTGGCAGAAAAAGGAATTTTTATAGATTGTTTTTATTTTATCATACTTTACCCATAAATTCAATAATTATTTATTTAGTTTTTAGAGAATTTTAGTTAATTTTATACTTTTTTAAAATTTATCTCATTTTCAGCTTGACAAAATACTATTGGCATATAAATACGAATGGAAAAAGCTGGGTTTCCTGCATTTCAGGATTCCCAGCTTTTATGTTTGTGATTATATGGTTTCTTATGAGAGGCGGCGGGGCTTACTATTCCCACTCAATCGTAGCCGTAGGCTTCGGACTCAAATCATAGCACACCCTGTTCACATTCTTAACTTCCTTCAATATACGGTCCGTAATCTTCTGCAGCACGTCATAATCAATGCGCTCAATGGAGGCAGTCATGGCGTCTACTGTATTGACTGCGCGGATGATGACAGGATAATCAAAGCAGCGCGCATTGTCCCTGACTCCAACTGATTTAAAGTCCGGCACAATGGTAAAATACTGCCACACTGTCTTGTCCAGGCCGGCATTTGCAAATTCCTCCCGGAGAATGGCATCTGATTCCCTGACCGCTTCCAGACGTTCTCTGGTTATGGCTCCCAGGCAGCGCACGCCTAATCCGGGACCAGGGAAGGGCTGACGGTATACCATGCTGTGAGGCAGACCCAGCTCCAGTCCGCAGGCGCGTACCTCATCCTTGAACAGCTGGCGCAGCGGCTCTACCAGGGTGAAGTTCAAATCCTCAGGAAGCCCTCCCACATTGTGGTGGGATTTTACTACCTTGGCTGTCTTGGTTCCGCTCTCCACGATGTCAGGGTAAATGGTTCCCTGGGCCAGGAACTCGATTCCCTCCAGCTTTCTGGCCTCCTCCTCAAACACGCGGATGAATTCAGCGCCGATAATCTTACGCTTCTGTTCCGGATCAGCCACTCCGGCCAGCTTTCCGAGGAAACGATCTACAGCATCCACATATACCAGGTTTGCATCCATCTGGTTTTTGAATACATCAATAACACTCTCGGATTCCCCTTTTCTCATAAGACCATGGTTTACATGGACGCAGGTCAGCTGTTTTCCAATGGCTTTGATGAGCAGGGCCGCTACCACGGAGCTGTCCACGCCGCCGGATAAAGCCAGCAGCACTTTCCTGTCTCCTACCTGCTGGCGGATTAATTCCACCTGGTCGGAAATAAAGTTCTTCATATTCCAGTTGGCCTGGGCCTTACATGTATCAAATACAAAGGAACGGAGAATCTGGGCGCTGTCAGCCTCATCCCAGCTATGTATGGAACGCTCACAGGCCGCCGCGCCGTGGCCTGCCGCCATTACCGGGTATCCTGCCTCATACAGTTCCGGACGCACATCAATGGGGGTTCCGTCCACAACATTGTTAGGGCCGCCGTTGATGATGATTCCCTTAACATTGGGAAGTTCCTTCAGTTCGCTGGCTGTGATATCGTGGGGATAAATCTCACTGTACACCCCCATCTCTCTGATGTCCCTGGCCAGTTTTGTGTTCTCTGTGCTTCCCAGGTCAAGAATTACAATCATATCCTGTTTCATCTTCTGCCTCCTGAAATTATTAGAATTTTGCTTCTTTTGTTAAAATATCCTTCTTGGTTCTTCCTGATTCTTCATTTGACCGAAACGCCTGTACCGCCCGTCCCATGCTTTACTCCGACAGTTCTCCCAGATAAGCCAGCACCGCCCTCAGGCAGCCGTCCACCCCTGTCAGCCCGCTGTCCAGGCATAAGTGGTAGTTCTGGGCCCGGCCCCATGTGTTGCCGGTGTAGTACTGGTAATACTCCTTGCGTTTCCGGTCCACCTCCCGGATACGGCGCTCCATCTCCTTCTCATCAGAACCCGGTTCCAAAATAAGCATACGCTTAATCCGGTCCCTCATCTTGGAGTAGATGAACAGGTTAATGCTGTCATCCAGAATCATGTCTGCACACCGTCCCACAATGACACATGGACCGTGAGCAGCCAGCCTGCGGATGACATTGGACTGGGCCACGAAAATCTGGTCCGACATGGGTACTTTGTAAATGTCAGAAAAGGCATGGTAATACTGCCTGTCTAACGGGTCGTGAATCACGATATGCTCATCGTAGTTTTGGAATGCCTCTTCTGCAATATTGATATCGTCCGCAGCCATGGAGATTAACTCCTTGTCGTAAAATGGGATGTCCAGCTTTTCTGCCAGCTTTACCCCAAGCTCACGGCCTCCGCTTCCGAATTCGCGGCTTACTGTTATGACCTTATCCATTAAGCACCGCCCCTTTCCTTTGGTTGGTTTTGTTTTGGGTAGGATGAGCTTTGAATGGGCTCAGTCAGCAGTGCACATCGCGGCCAAGGCCGCTGGTTCACGGGCTTAGCCCTATAAAAAAAGCGGCAGGCATATATCCTTATGTGAGCAAGCTCCCAACGGATATATGCCCACCACTTTTTTGCACTGCTCATTGCCTACGTGGACATTATACCACAATTCCCCATTATTTCCTATGCTTAATATCTCTTATAATCTTAAACATCTGTATCAGTACCGTGGGTACTGCGGCCAGGAGACAGACATTGATCAGCTGGCTTTGGGTCAGCGGTGTTACGGAAAACAGGTTCTGCATGAACGGAACGAACATGACAATACCTAACAGCACCACACCTGCCGCAAATGCTCCCAGGCTGTACCAGTTGGATGAGAAGCCCAGCTTGAAAATGTTGTGCTTGCTGCGGCAGTTGAATCCGTGGAACAGACGGGCCAGGGTCAGGGTTGCAAACGCCATGGTGCTGGCTGTGGCCGCGCTGCCGGTTCTGAGACCTGTGTGGAAGGCGATCATGGTACAGACAGCTATGATTCCGCCCTGGGTCAGAATAGTGGTCATGAAGTCCTTTGTCAGGATGCCTGTCTTCGGATTTCTGGGCGCCTCCGACAGTAAATCCTTCTCAGCCGGCTCCATGCCGATGGCTATGGCCGGCAGTGAATCGGTCAGAAGGTTGATAAACAGCAGGTGTACCGGGGCAAACGGCACAGGCAGGGCTGCCAGGGATGTGTATAATACAGAAAGGATACCTGCCATGTTGCCTGACAGCAGGAACTTGATGGCATTCTTTATGTTGCGGTATACGTTTCGTCCGTTGGCCACCGCCTTGATGATGGTTGCGAAATTATCGTCTGTCAGTATCATGGCTGCCGCATCCTTGGAAACCTCGGTGCCGGTGATGCCCATAGCCACTCCGATGTCCGCCTTCTTAAGGGCAGGAGCGTCATTGACTCCGTCTCCGGTCATGGCCGTGATGGATCCGCGCCTCTGCCATGCGTCCACAATGCGGATTTTGTTTTCAGGTGAAACCCTGGCGTAGACAGATATCTCCGTGATCTTGCGGTCCAGCTCTTCCTCTGACATGGCGTCCAGTTCACGGCCCGTCATGGCTATATCGCCGTCCTCAAAAATACCAATCTGCTTTGCAATGGCAGTGGCGGTAATCTTGTGATCGCCGGTTATCATGACAGGCTTAATTCCGGCCCGCTTGGCGTCTGCAACTGCTGCCTTTGATTCTTCCCTTGGGGGATCCATCATGGATATCAGGCCCAGGAAAATGAAGTCGTTCTCATTGTCCAGGGACAGGGTATAGTCTTCAGGTACTTCCTTATATCCAAAGGCCAGGACTCTTAATCCCTCCTGGGAAAACTCCAGGTTCTTCTGAAGAATGGCCTCCCTATCCTCCTGGGTTATGTCCCTGATTCCTTCTTCCATACGGATTTTCACGGTGCGGTCTAAAAGTACATCCAAGGCTCCCTTGGTAAGTACGGTGGGCACATCGTGAAGTTCGTATTTGGTACTCATGAGCTTCCGGTCTGAGTCAAAGGGTATCTCCTCCAGACGGGGCATCAGCTCTCTGAGCAGGTTTTCGTCCACGGTCGCCTTTCTTCCCATCTCCACCAGCGCAAACTCTGTGGGATCTCCGATGCCTTTTCCGTCAACGATAGATGAATCGTTGGTAAGTATGGCATCGTAGAGAAGATAACGGTGAAGCTGGTTCTTCAGATTCAACTGGTCTATGGTAATGGTCTGCCCATTGGTGTAAATGTTCTGGACCGTCATCTTATTCTGAGTCAGGGTTCCGGTCTTGTCCGAGCAGATGACAGAGACGCAGCCCAGACTCTCCACAGCCTTTAACTCTTTGATAATGGCATGTTCTTTTGCCATTTTCTGGGTGCCCATGGCCTGTACAATGGTTACAATGGAGCTCAGTGCCTCAGGTATGGCCGCCACTGCCAGGGCCACTGCAAACATCAGGGAATCCAGGACAGGCATTTTTCGGTACAGGCTCAGCAGGAATACCAGGGCGCATATGACCATGATTGCCATGGCAAGACGGCTGCCGAACTGGTCCAGGCTGACCTGCAGCGGAGTCTTTTTCTCCTTGGTAGCGTTCATCAGGGCTGCTATCTTGCCAATCTCTGTATCCATACCCGTGGCAGTCACCAGGACCACTGCCCGTCCGTAAGTCACCAGGCCGCTGGAATATACCATATTGGCCCGGTCGGCCAGGGCGCAGTCGCTGTGCAGGGTTCCGTCGCTCTTATCCACATTGGTGGACTCCCCGGTCAGGGAGCTTTCATTGACCTGAAGGGAATAATTCTCCAGAATCCTTCCGTCAGCCACCACCAGATCGCCTGCTTCCAGGTACAGGATGTCTCCGGGAACCACCTTGGCAGACGGAATCTCCACCTTCTGTCCGTCCCTTAACACCTTGGCGTTGGGGGATGACAGGGATTTAAGGCTGTCCAGGGATTTCTCAGCCTTTGCATGCTGTACCGTGCCCAGGATGGCGTTGAGGATGATAACAGCCAGGATGACTACCGTGCTCTCCACATTGCCTGACACCATGGAAATAAGGGCTGCAATAATCAGGATAACCACCAGCAGGTCGCAGAACTGCTCCAAAAATACCTGCAGGGTACTCTTGCGCTTTCCCTCTTCCAGGACATTCTCTCCCTTCTCAGCCAGGATTTTCTCTGCCCGGGAAGAGGTCAGACCTTGTTCCGTTACCTGAAACTGGCTGAGTATCTCTTCTTTTGTCTGTTGATACCATTCTTTCATGTACTTTCCTCCTCATTATGAGTTCTTAGTCTATTATGCGCGAATCCCTGCGCCAAAATGCCCCGGGCCTGGCAAAAAAAGCTTATCCGCCACGCTCCGGCGCCGGGAAACCCACAAAAAAAGACTTCTATGGATGGCTGCCAGGATATGTAACATATCTGCAAACCACGCATAAAAGTCTTGTAACCATAAAGGCATATATTGCCAGGTTCCGTTGGAACCGAGGTTGTTGACAATATATCTAAACTACTCCCTTTCGAGCTGTTCCGCATTCATTATGAATTTTTATTGAGTTTATCCTCTTTTTGCGGAAATGTCAAGGGGTTTTAAAAATTTAATGATTGGGCCTGATTGGGTTTCTGATTAGTGGAACACCTCCACCTCAAAGCCCACGATTTCGCCCAGCTCCTGTAATTCCTTTACATGATTGCCGTAAATAATGGCCTGGTGATGTCCGTAACCTCCCTTTGCCAATGCCTGCCGGAACTCTCTGGCGCCGCCCTCGACCTCGTAATACACCGCAGGACTGCAGTAAACGGGACGGAACTCGCATCCCAGGGTATGGCCTACGGCTACCATCATCCTGGTACCCTGGCGGTTAAAGCGGCCAAAGGTAACCACCTGTCCTTCCTCCTCTGCCATATCCACATGATAATGGGCGCCCCAGCCCTGGGTGGTAAAATGGGCCAGCTCATATCTCTGCTCCGGCTGGTCAAATCCGCGCATCCTGCGCACCGGCACAGCGTGGTGGATTTCCAGTACATCATGGTCAAATACCTGGCCGGGCGGTGTCAGAAGCTTGGGCATTCCCAGCTGTTCCAAGGTCCTGCTTCCGGCAAGCACCAGTACCGGATTGCCCATGAACACGCTCTGGCGGGTCAGGTACATCATCATCATCATGGCCATCCATACAGCCAGATCCTCCTCACATGCTGACGGAATCCTGTCATCTTTATTCAGGGAGTGGGTGATGCAGGGAACACACTTATTCTTCTGGGGAAGGCGGCTGGCACACAGTTCCTTGCACGGGGTGGTGAACGCATTGCAGTCATAGCGCTCCATCATCCTGCGCACCGCGTGGAAATACCGCAGATCGCTGCACAGGTACTCCTCTGTGATATCCACTTTGTCCGCCCCTTCCATCAGGGCCCTGGCCTCCTGATGGATTCCCTCGTCTGCCGGTATCTCATCAAAATAGTTGAACACCTGTCTGAAGTCAATACGGTTATGGCGGATGCCGTACCGTGTGAACAGGCTTACCAGATCACAGCAGCTGGTGTTGACTGATGCCGGCGTCTGCTCGGAATTGGACAGGATTAAAATTTTTGTATTTGCGACAGCCTTACGCACCTGGAGGCAGGTCAGAATACGGTTGTATTCTTCATAGTCATGGGCCATATATGCCTCCAGTCCGATGTCCCTGTAATATCCCACAAGGTCGATGGGGGTCGGTCCCAGATTAATCATGGAAACTGGCTTGTTCAAACGCTCGATTCCCGGTACGCGGTATGTAATCAAATACAAATCCACCTGATGATTTTCAGGCATCAGCTTGTCAAATTCAGAATCCCGCATCACAAAACTCTCGTCAAATTCCATGTAAACCGGATCCATCAGATTACAGCGGGTCAGATCCAGGTTGTTCTGTAATTCCTCGTACCAGATTTTAAATTGTTCCTTCCCCACCCTGCGCTCAAATTCAGGCGTGCCCTCTTCCATAGGCCCTACGCGGCACGGGCCTTCCCACCAGTCTGTGTGTACAAGATTACTGAAAATTGGTTTTAAGTTAACCTTTACATCCATTGCATACTTCATAATTGACCTCTCCTTATTATATCGTTTTTATTTGATATCGTTTTTACTTATCATAGTTTTCATTTAATATGGTTTTCATTGTTGGTATAGATTTTTATATTTCACATACGCGCCAGTATCTGATAACATTTTGACAAACCATTTTCCTTTATCTCAGGATAAATCACATCGTCAGATATATAATCCAGAAATCTCATGGGATGGGACTTTATGATTTCCGGCGTTCTTGCCTGGTACAGTTCTTCCAGAATGGAAAGCACGCCCCGTACCAGCAGCGAATCACTGTCACTGTAAAAATGTACCATTCCATCCCGGTCCTCTGCCCGGAGCCATATTGCAGTCCTGCATCCTCCAATCCTGTACCGGTCCACACGCAGGGAATCCAACAAAGGCTTTTCCATTCCAAGCATAAGAAGGTATTCACACTGGGCTCCAGGGTCCTGCAACCGGAGCAGACTGTCAATATACTTTTTCTCTGCCCGGCATATGTCTGTCTGGCATATGTCTGATTGGCATATGTCTGTCTGGTCTTTTTCATCCATTAGCTTCCCCTCCCGCAGATCCGTTCCAGCCTCTCTGCCATATATTCAATCTCCTGCTTTGTATTGTAAAAAGACAGTGATACGCGGCAGAGACTTTCCTTTCCCATACGTTTCATTAGGGGGTAGGCGCAGTGGGAACCGCTTCGGACCGCTATTCCGCTATTGGCCAGCAGAACACCTATGTCATAAGCACCCAGCTTATCTGTCTCGAACAATGCTATGGGCGACACGGACCCGCCAGACTGTAGCTGTGGTACGGACCCGCCAGACTGCGGCTGCGGTACGGACCCGCCAGACTGCGGCTGCGGGTCGGACCTGCCAGATAAGGGCTGCCGCACAGCCGGTTCCCCAATTACATGTACCCCTTTAACTGCTTCCAGGCGTTCCCTCAGATACGCGCCCAGTTCCGCCTCATATTGGATCATCTCCTCAAATCCCCTGCTGTTGAGATAGAGCAGAGCTGCCTCCAGTCCAAGCGCTCCGGCTATATCCTGGGTACCGGCTTCGTATTTGGATGGGGATTTCTTATATGAAACTTCTCCCCGGTCTCCTTTCACCACCATATCCCCGCCGTACAGATAGGGAGCCATCTCCTCCAGATACATCTTTCTTCCGTACAGTACCCCGATTCCCATAGGGCCGTATATCTTGTGGCCGGAGAAGCAAAGGAAATCACATTTCATCTGCCTGACGGATATAGCCCGGTGGACAACGGCCTGAGCAGCGTCTATCAGGACCAGTACGCCCCGTTTGTGGGCTTCTCTTATAATACGGTCCACGTCCGGGCAGAAGCCTGTCACGTTGGACATGGCCGTGACGGCAATCAGTCTGGTGCGGCTGTCCATCTGATCCAGCACATCCTCCGCCCTCAGGCTGCCGTCTGTCTGTGCCAATGCCACACGGAATTGCGCGCATTTTTTCTCACATTGATTCTTCCAGGGAAAATAGTTGGAGGAATGTTCCAACTCAGTGACAATTACATTATCTCCCGGGCAGACATATGTCTCAAATACAGCCGCGGCAGCCAGATTGACTGACTCCGTACATCCTTTGGTAAATACGATTTCCTCCCCATACTCCGCATCCACCCATGACCGGACCGTCTCCCTGGCCCTTTCATACATACGGGATGCCTGGCTGCTGAGGGGGTAGCTTCCTCTGTGTATATTGGAATTCTCCATGGAATAGTACCTGCACAGCCGGTCAATAACAGCCTGGGGCTTCTGGGTTGTGGCCCCGTTGTCCAGGTAGACTAACGGTTTTCCTTCCTGGTTCAGAATTGGAAAATCCCTGCGGATTTCAGTTACATCCATATCATTTTCCCCCTTTCAGGTGCCTTATGACAGCGTCAGCCAATTCATCCAGATTCTCAATGTCCGAGGCCTCATCATCCTCCATGGCAATTCCCAGCTCCCTCTCTATAAACATAAGCAGCAGTGCCTTTTTCTGCACCGCCAGGCTGGTCTGGTGGCAGTCGTATTTCTTTATCTCCCTCTGAATCACCTCATCCGGCAGATTTCCCTTCCGCAAATCCTGGCGTTTGATGCTTATAATGACAAGCTTTCTGATATCTGTCTGGGTGTCCTCCTGAATCATAAGCTTCAGGTTAACTGCTTTTCTCAGCAAAGGCAGAATTACTTCTTTTTCTAATCCTTCACAGGGCATGGACTTTATGCGGTCCAGCACAGCTGAGGCTTCCCTTGTGCTTTTTACAATTTCATCAATCATAGCAGCTGTTTCCTTATTTTTTCTTAGATTCGCTTACATATTATCCTGTTTTTCTTACATTTCATATTATATCTGATGTGCTGCGGCCTTTTTTTGCAGATTATCCCGGCACTTTGCATTTTCTTCAAACCGTGCTATACTAAAACGTGTTTCAACGTATGACAGATAACCGTTCAGGAGGTTCCCATGGACATCCCGTTTTCACGCTACACGGAAAAGCTGCCGGAGGAATTTTCCGTAAGGCACAAGATAACTGAGACAACTGAAAAAAAGAATTTCCACCTGCACAGGCAGATGGAAATTATATTTGCTCTGTCCGGCAACTTAAAATGCAAGTTTGAAACAGGGGAGATTGATATTCCCAGAAATGGGTTGATTCTGTTTAACCAGATGGATCTGCACTATATCTATCCGGAGGACGGTTCAGGAATCTGCGACCGGTATGTGCTGTATTTTTCCTCCAATTACATATCCCGGTTCTCCACTCCTGAAGTGAATCTGCTGGAATGTTTCCTGTTTCGTCCCGGTAATCAGCCCGTGGTACTCACTGTTCCGGACCGGCAGCTGGACTCCTTTCTCTCCGTGCTCTCCAGGATGGAGGATTACAACAGGCCGGAAAGCGGCGGCTCTGCTTCACCTGTTTACGGTAGAGATCTGCACCTTAAATTTCTGCTGGGCGAATTTCTTCTGCTGACCAACCAGCTCTACACCGAGAGGTTTGGCCCTCTAAACACGGCTGCCTACCAGGAGCATGCCCGGCTGGTATATGATATTTATGAATACATCGGGGGCCATTACAGCGACAATCTGAGCACGGACAGCCTGTCCCGGCTGTTTTTAATCAGCAAGACCCAGCTGTATTATGTCTTTAAGGAGATCTCCGGGATGACAGTGAGCGACTATATTACAGAATACCGCATCACCAGGGCAAAGGACTTTCTCATTAATACGGATTACTCCGTGGAAATGATTGGACAGGCCGTGGGATATACCAACCTCAGTTCATTTTCCAGGGTCTTCAAAGAGCAGGCCGGATGCAGCCCAATCCAGTACCGGAGGAAGCATGCGGATTAGGCTTGGTGCTGCAGCGCATATCCCTATTCGCCAATCCCAGTATCAATCTGGCTGATTCCGTGGCAGAATGCATACTTTTTCTTAAATCCGGCTGCCTTCCCCTCAGAACCGGTCAGGCTGATAAAATGCTTTACTGTTTTCTTACATTCCTGTTCCACTTCCATCATAAGGGACATATAATCCAGGTCCGGTTTTTCATCCAGACGGTTTTTTGCGTAATCCCGGCATGCATTGAATATCTCGGTGGCAATGTTCACCTTGTTGATTCCTGCTTCCACTGCTTTCCTGATGTTCTCGTCTCCGGATCCGGATCCGCCGTGAAGCGCCAGAGGCATGTTCACTGCCTGCTTCACACCTTTTATAACATCAAAATTAATGGTGGGGATAAAGCCTTTGGGATAATCCCCATGGGCAGTGCCGCAGGCAATGGCCAGGCTGTCCACCCCGGTCTCCTGCACAAATCGCACGGCTTCCTCCGGCTTTGTGTACAGCGACACGTCGCATCCGTCCAGAGTGGCGGCCTGGCCTACATGACCCAGCTCGCCCTCCACTGCCAGTCCCTGTACATGACACAGCTCCACCGCCTTTTTAGTCCTGGCAATGTTCTCCTCCATGTCATAGGCCGAGGCATCCACCATGATGGAGGAAAATCCCTGCCTGTAAGCCCATGTAATTTTCTCCCAGTCCCTGCCATGGTCCAGAATCAGGGCCACCGGCACATTGGTCTGTTCTGCCAGGGTCTTAATCATGGGAACCATCAGCTCCGGCCTGGCGTGCTTTGTCATCTGGGCCTGGCCCATGAGGATAATGAGCGGCGCCTGCATTTCATCTGCTGCCGCTATAAGTCCCCTGGCCAGCTCCATGTTAAATGCGGATGCCGCCAGAACAGCATAGTTGTTTTTATTTGCATCATCAAGAATTGTTTTGATATCTGTATACATTATGTACTCCCCTTAAATTTTAGTATTTCCTATAGCAATGCGATTTCCCGGTACTGCCCAGCACCTGCATCTTTGTCCCTGCCACATTTCTAACCTCCTGCACTGCATCCTTAAGGACCAGTGTGGGACTGACCAGGGTTGGATGATTTGTTACAAATTCCCTTACGCTTTGGTAATAGGCATGTTTGAACTCACTGGATATATTTACCTTGTGTATGCCTGTCCTGCAGGCAGCCGCAACCTCATCATGGGGCGTGCCGGAACCTCCGTGAAGAACTAACGGCACCGGCACCGCAGCTGCCAGCTCTTTCAGAAGCCCAAGCTGCAGCTTAGGCACATATCCTTTTGGAAGAATGCCGTGTACCGTGCCAATGGAAACTGCCAGGGCGTCCACGCCGGTGTCCTCTACAAACCGTCTGGCCAGCTCCGGTGATGTATATACCATATCCCGGACCGTGCCGTTTAAATAGTCCTCGGTCTCCCCTATGGTGCCAATCTCCCCTTCCACCGATACGCCGGCCCCATGGGCCGCCTCCACGACCCGGCGTGTACACTCCACATTCTGGTCATACTCCATCTGCGAGCCGTCAAACATGACAGAGGTAAAGCCTGCCTGGATCGCGCGGATGCATCCCTCATAGGATTTGCTGTGGTCATAGTGCAGTACAAAGGGATTCCTGCTGCGCTGCAGGCGGACCGAGAAATACAGGTACAGTTCCCGTTCCGAGAACTGGAATTCATTGGGAGAGACCTGGATAATGGCCGGGGCTTCCCGGTACTGCGCCTCCTCCACAATGGCTTTGAACATGGTACTTTCTGTTACATTAAATCCTCCCACTGCAAAATTATCCTTTACGGCAGGTTCCAGTATTTCCCGCAGATTCAGCAGCATTTTTTATCCTCCTGTAAAAACATACCCGAATGTGTTAAAAGTTCTCAAATGTCATTCCTTCTGTGGTGCTCTCCCCATTTTCCTGTTCCATTCCAAAGTCCATGGAATCGTCTTCCGTCACCACTTTCTTCCACAGGGAGAGTATCACTCCCATGATGACGCCTCCCAGGGCCACCATGGCTGCCATCATCATTGGCTTATTGGACAGCGGGATGATAAACCATCCTCCTGCTGTTACATAGTTCTCAATTCCCAGAACCATGGTCAGGCCTCCTGCTATGGAGGTGGCAATCACGGAGGAACCGATTACGCGCAGCGGGTCGTTCATAGCCAAAGGAATCACACCCTCTGTAATCATGCAGATGCCCATTGGGAACGCGGCCTTTACCGCCTCCTTCTCGGCCTTTGTGTACTTGTTTCTGGTAAGGATGTAGGAAAGGGTCACGCCCACAGGAGGAATCATACATGTAACCAGCTTAACTGCCTCCGGTCCGTAGATACCGTCCACCAGAAGACCATTGGCAAACAGGGATGCGGTCTTGCCGATAGGCCCGCCAAAGTCAACACCGCACATACCTCCCACTATGGCTCCCAGGATGAATTTGGATCCCCCCTGAAGTCCTATCAGCCAGTTCTGCAATGCATTGATGACAAAGGCAACCGGTTTCCCTATGACAGCAAACATAAGGGCTCCGCAAATCAGCGTTGTCAGGAAGGGCAGAATAAGTACAGGAACCAGCCCCTGCATGGTCTTAGGCACCTTCAGATATTTTTTCAGGAACAGTACCGTATAGCCCACAAGAAATGCCGCAATAATGCCTCCGATAAATCCTGTATAAATTTCCGATGCAATGGACCCCAGAATCAGTCCGGGGGCAATGGCCGGCCTGTCCGCGATGGAATACGCGATGGCAGCAGTGATCACAGGCACCACAAAGCCCATGCCAATCTTACCGGTTCTCCAGATGTACCATATCAGGGTACCCTCTGCCTCTGATACCTTGGTCCCGCCAATGGCAGTTCCCAGAGCCATACATAAGCCGGCGCCCACAACTATGGGAATCATAAACGATATTCCTGTCATCACATGCTTCTTAATCTCTGATAGTTTTAACCCACCCATAATCTTAATTCCCTCCGTTTTTCTTTTTTGTCAGAGCTTCCTCAATACTCTGAAGCATTGCTCCCGTATTTTTCATGGCCTTTTCCGTGCTCATGCGCACCACTGGTTTACCCTTAAACCGGTTTTCCCCTGATATTTTCACATCAATGGCCAGGATGACCACATCTGCCTCCTGGATTTCCTCCGGTGTCAGCTGCTCCTCGATTCCGATGCTCCCCTGGGTCTCGATTCTGCATGTATATCCCAGCTTCCGTGCTGCCTGCTCCAGCTTTTCCTTGACAATGTATGTATGCGCAATACCCGCAGTACATGCCGTAACCCCTACTATCTTCATCCTTTATTTCCTCCTCGTTCTTAGTGGTGTGGTCTCCCTAGCAAAATGCTTCCAGAATATCTTCCTTTGTGCTGCTTCCCATCAGTTTGCCGCATGTTCCTTCCTGTGCCAGCTTTTTAGCCACGCTGGCCATGAGGCGCAGGAAGTAGTCATCCTTGTCCTTTTGATTGATGGCAAATATAATGAAAACCTGGGCAGGCAGGCCATCCAGCGTCTCCCACTGTATGGGCTGTTCCAGCTTAAGGACCGATATACAGTTACGCTTCACTGCCAGCGACTTTCCATGGGGAATGGCGATTCCGTCCCCTATGCCTGTTTTTCCCTGAGATTCCCGTATATATAAATCCTGCTTGAACTCTTCCTTGGATGTAATGCTGCCGTCCTTTAAAAGAAGGTCGCACACACATTCAAACACCTCCTCCTTATTCTGCGCCTTTACATTGACGGCCACTGCATTTTCATTGATTACCTCCAGCAGATTCATGCTTTCCTGTCTCCTTTTACTATAGAATTTAAATAGCCTGCTATTTCTTCCTGCCCTCTCAGGCTGTGGAATTCTTCATAGGCTTCCTTGTCGTCCAATAAAGTCACAATGGCGGAATAAAAGCGGATAATCTGCCCTTTTGCCTTAAACCGTTCATCCAGATTCAATGCCAGAAGAAAAATCCGGTCCACTCTCCTGTCCCTGCCCCAATCTACCGGTTCCTCCAATATGGCGGCCGCAATGACCGGGCGGCAGACACAAAACGCAGCTCCATGAGGAATGGCCACCCCAAGTTCCAGCACAGTGGATGTGGTTTCCTCCCTGTCCAGTACAGTCTGCTCATAATCCTTTGTAACATAACCCGCCTCTGCCAGCCTGGCGCACAGGAAGGATATGATTTCCTTCTTATGTGTCCTTTCCGGAAAATGGTATACAAGGGACGGATGAAACAGCTGGTACTCGGAGAGCTCTGTCTTTTCGGCAATCCGTCTCATCTTCTTTTTCCGCACCTGTTTCATCTTATTCTGAATCTGCTGTATATCCCAGGGCTGCAGCACATTTCCAATCTGTACCACATCCCTGCCTGCAAACACATCCCCCACCGGAACAGATGATATAAGAAAATCACACTGGCTCCTCTGAATCTTACATGTATCCCTTGTGGTCAGGACATCCACTACATTAATATTCTGTATGGAGCGCTCAATCTGCTCTTTGAGAATTCTGGATATTCCGATACCATGATTGCACAGGATGCACACCTCCACTCCCACGTTCAGCCGCTCAATGGCACCGCCTATATATAATGCCAGGTACGCCACCTCATCTTCCCCGATTCTCACTTCAAGTTCAGACTCAATGATAAGACTTGCCGACCAGGCAGCGGCATAAATATTGGGATACTTGGACTTCACTACCTCCTTCAGAGGATTTTCCTCCAGGATGCCGCACCGCAGTTTCAAGGTCTTGGATTTCATATACAGAAGGAGGCTGTCAAAAAGGTAATCATCCCTGTCAAGCCCCTGTCCCAGAATATTGCCGGTAATGGAAATCACCTTGTCTGTCACCCGGCAGATGTTTTGGTTGGCCTCCATATAAGTCTGCCTGGACGCCTCGTCTGTAAACTCCTGTATCTCGGCAGCCCCTAAAACTAATACCGTAAACTGCTTTTCTCCTTCCGGGAAGTCGGTATGATAATACTCCTTAAGACTTTCCATACATGTTTCGGCCATACTGAGGTCATATTCCAGGCCCTGCCATTCTGCCCTCTGATGCCCAAAATCCGCAGGAATCTCTGCATACTCCTTTTTCCTGATTCGTATAACACACAGTGACAGGAGAAATGACAGCTGCTGGTACCCGTCGAAGCTGTAGTGTATCCCAAATTTTTTCTCCAGCCCTGCAATGGCCCCTGTTACCCCGGCCATATCAAATCCCCACAGGAACTTTTCTGTCTGGCTTTTCAGGGTCTGGTCCCCAAACTCCTGCCGCTTTCTGGATATATCTGCAAAGAGTTCCCACATGGCCATGCGCCAGTAATACTCGCTGCACTCAATCTGCAATCCCTGGCCTCTCTTACAGGTAACGGCTACATGATGAGCCGTCAGCCATACAGATGCCTGGCTGGTAGCTTTTTCAGCATCCAGCCTGCTAATGAGAAGCCTTTTCTCCAGTTTCATCTTCTGTATGCTTCTCTGCTTCAGCAGGAGTTCCAGTATCTGGAAATGCTTGTCTGTGCCATACAGCTCCATCTGGTTCACATCATTCCATGCCTGCTTTGCCGTGTCCCAGTCCTTGTCCTTTATAAGGCACACGCCTTTGTTGCTCTTAGAGACAACCTTTCCCAGCCCATATTCTTCCAGGAAGCTTCCCAACTGCTTCAGGTCATTTCTGATAGTCTTAAGGGAACAATTCACATCTGCCGCCAGACGCTCCACAGTCACAAATCCATCTGACCTGTACAGCAGCTTCAGAATTTTATATTGCCGTTCCTGCATCATGTTCCCTCCTGTTTCCTGTTCCATAGCACTGCCATCCCTTCGATAATCTTATATTAACAGCTTTCCCCTATTTGCTATTTCCAAAATATTGACAGAACGCTTTTGTTTTGTTCAATAGTTTTTCCAAAATCCATGATGCGCCTTTTATCAAGGTCAAACATACGCCCCCTCTCTTATGCCAAAAACGCAGATATGCGGCTGTCCCCCGCCGGACAAACCGCATATCGCATTCAATCTTCAATTTCCCCTGATTGGCTGTTTCCCTATTTCACCAACGCAAACTCATAAGCCTCCCTGATCCACCCCATCAGCTTATCATCTATCTCATCCGCACTCTGTACAATCACATGATGGGTCCAACGGTTGGGGTAAGGCTCTGTTGCCGCCTCAATCCGGCTGTCTTCTATGCGATGGCTTACTCCGAACGTTACAACCATATAAACACCCTTTCTGCCCCTGAACCGTCTGGAAGGGTGCCAGATAAAAGCAAACTGGTAACGGTTTGAAAAGGCAATCTGCGATTTCTGGACCTTAACCTGAACGGGTCCCAGCTCCTTAAGCAGACGCTTTGTGAACGCCTCATAAATGGGCAGGGCCTGGGGCATTTTTTCAAAAAACAACAGTACTGATGAATCCATATGACTCCTCCCTTCTGAAAGTGATGTATCCTATTCCGATTATATCACAAGATTAATCCTGAATTATTTATTCTTACCTGCTGTCTGTGAGTATTTTCCATGAACATGTATAAAATATAGTTTTTTCCATCAAAAAGGGGCCCTGCGGCATACTCTGCCGCGGCCCCTTTAGTGCCTGTCAATTAGTACCGGTCCGTACTGTCTATACTCCAACCGCCGCCTTCATCTGCTTTACATAATCGCAGACAGGCTCCACACAGTTTATTCCGTATCTGGCAACCATTTTCACAATGGCGCTTCCCACGATAACCCCGTCTGCCTGTGAGACCATCCTGCTGGCCTGTTCCGGAGTGGAGATGCCGAATCCTATGGCACATGGCACATTCCTGCCCTGCTTTACGGTGTCCACCATTTCCTTAATATTGGTGGTAATCTCGCTTCGGACGCCAGTGACTCCAAGAGATGATACACAGTACACAAATCCGTCGGATTCCCTGGCTATGGCCTGGGCCCGTTCCCTGGATGTGGGAGCCACCAGATATATCAGGGTCATATCGTATTTTTTGCATGCCGGCAGCAGTTCCTCCCGCTCTTCAAAGGGCATATCCGGTACAATCAGGGCGTCTATTCCACAATCAGCTGCATTTTTCATAAACTTATCCACACCATATGCAAACACAGGGTTAATATAGGTCATAAATGCCAGCGGCACATCTGTTTTTTGACGTATCCGGCGCACCGTATCAAATATTTTATCTGTGGTGGTTCCTGAAGCCAGAGCCCGAAGGTCAGCCTCCTGGATGACAATTCCCTCCGCCACCGGATCGGAAAATGGTATGCCCAGCTCAATCAAATCCGCTCCTGCCTCTGCCATGGCCGGCACAAGGGCCTCTGTCACGGAAAGGTCCGGGTCGCCTGCTGTTATAAAAGGTATGAACGCCTTCTTATTCTCAAACACCTGTTGTATCCTATTCATAGAGTTCTACCCCCTTATATCTGGCGATTGCCGCCACATCCTTGTCTCCCCTGCCGGAAAGATTGATAACAATAATCTGGTCTTTATCCATGGAACCAGCTATCTTCCTGGCATAGGCCACCGCGTGCGCGCTCTCCACTGCCGGTATGATTCCTTCCATACGTGACAGATATTCAAAGGAATCCACTGCCTCATCATCTGTCACAGGAACATACTGTGCCCTGCCGCTGTCATGCAGCTGCGCGTGCTCCGGCCCGATACCCGGATAATCCAAACCAGCTGAGATGGAATACACCGGTGCAATCTGCCCATATTCATCCTGGCAGAAATAAGATTTCATGCCGTGGAAAATGCCCAGACGGCCTGTTGCTATGGTAGCTGCGGTCTGCTCTGTCTCCACACCCCGGCCCGCTGCCTCGCAGCCTACCAGCTTCACGTCCTTTTCATCTATAAATTCATAAAAGGCTCCCATTGCATTGCTTCCGCCGCCCACACAGGCAATTACCATATCGGGAAGCTTTCCTTCCTTCTCCATAAGCTGCTCTTTGATTTCCCTGCTGATAACACTCTGGAAATCCCTTACCATCATGGGGAAGGGATGGGGACCCATGACAGAACCTATGACATAATGTGTATCAGAGATACGGTTAGTCCACTCCCTGAGCGTTTCATTGACAGCATCCTTTAATGTCTGGGTTCCGCTGGTCACCGGATGCACCTTGGCCCCTAACAGCTCCATACGGTATACATTAAGTGCCTGGCGGTCCGTATCCTCCTTGCCCATGTAAACCTCGCATTCCAGACCCAACAGGGCAGCTGCGGTGGCAGTGGCCACACCGTGCTGTCCGGCCCCTGTCTCGGCTATAACCCTGGTCTTTCCCATCTTCTTGGCCAGAAGGACCTGCCCCAGTGCGTTGTTGATTTTGTGGGAACCGGTGTGGTTTAAGTCCTCCCGTTTCAGGTAAATCCTGGCCCCGCCCAGGTCCTTTGTCATCTTCTCTGCATAGTAGAGACGTGACGGACGGCCTGTGTATTCCTCCAGCAGATACTTTAACTCAGCCTTAAACTGTGGATCCTTTTTATAATACTCATATGCTTCTTCCAATTCCGTGACAGCGCTCATCAGTGTTTCCGGTATGAACTGGCCGCCATGGATTCCAAATCTTCCTCTTGACATTTCTGTTTCTCCTTTTTTAAAACGATTTTTTACCGCAGGACCTGGGCTATTTCCTCCATCTTCCTTCTGTCCTTCCTGCCCCCTGTTTCCACCGCGCTGCTGACATCAATGCAGTAGGGTCCATGGGATGCCGCCTGTCTTATGTTGCCCAGATGGATGCCGCCTGCCAGGAAATAAGGCTTTTTTAACTCCGGTATCATATTCCAGTCAAACTGGGTGCCGCTGCCTCCGTACCTGCCCTTTGTATAGGTGTCCAGAAGCAGGTAATCGCAGGACAGCTCCTGGGCCTTTAAAATCTGTTCCCTGCTTCTGACCCGCACCGCCTTGATGACCGGAAGCGGGGTGTGTTTCTTCAGTTGTCTTATGTACGCCTCATCCTCATCTCCGTGGAGCTGTATCAGGTCAATCACCCTTTCCTTTTCCCGGTGCCCTGCCAGCTCCAGTATCTCCTCCATGGGCGCATTGACAAATACGCCCACGGCTCTGATTCTCTTATCCAGCTCCCGCCCTAACTGGGCGGCCTTATCAGGCGTAACCCTGCGGCTGCTCTCGGCAAATACAAAGCCGATATAGTCCGGCAGAATGTCATTGGCCGCCAGTATATCTCCAAACCGGCTGAGACCGCATATCTTAAGCCTGCATGTCTTCATCATTCATCTCCCTGCCCTGTTTCCTCTATCTGTTCTGATTCCCTATCTGTCCTGTTTCCTCTATCTGTCCCGGTTCATGTCCGGCTCTACCGTATCCGGGACTTAAGTTCCCTGAGAGCCTGCTTTTTATCTGCCGCCCGCATCAGTGTCTCTCCCACAAGAACCGCATCTACCTGGTTCTCCGCCAAAAGCTCTATATCCTCAGGCGTCCTGATTCCGCTCTCTGCCACAAATATGGTGCCCCGGTCCACCAGCTTCCTGAGCCTCAGGGCGTTTGTGAAGTCTACCTCGAACGTGCCCAGATTGCGGTTATTGATTCCAATAATATCGGCCCCTGCCTCTGCTGCCATAGCCACTTCCCGGTCCGTATGGGCTTCCACCAGGGAGCTAAGGCCCAGTCTGCCGCAGATGCCCATATACCGTTTGAGCTGTTCCATGTCCAAAAGGGAACAGATCAGCAGGACAGCAGAGGCTCCCAGCACCTTTGCCTCATAAATCTGGTATTCGTCCACGGTAAAATCCTTGCGCAGCAGCGGAAGGCCTATCTCACCATGAATTTCCTCCAAGTATCGGTCAGCTCCTAAAAAGAATTCAGGCTCGGTCAATACGGATACGGCATCTGCGCCGGCTTCCTGGTATTGTCTGGCTATTTCCACATAAGGAAAATCAGGAGCAATCAGTCCCTTTGAGGGCGAAGCCTTTTTAACCTCACAGATAAAGGAGACTCCCGGTTTAGACAGCGCCGCCTTAAAAGAATATCCTCCGCCTGTTCCGTCTTCCCCTTTAATATCTTCCCTCTTTATGCCTTCTCTCTCTCTGCATTTGAAGGCTTCCTTCATCACCTGTTCCAGCGGTTTTACCTGCTTCCTTTGCTCCACCCGTTTCCCGGCGGACCGGGCAATGGTATCCAGTATCATGACGCCTTCACCTCTCCTGCTGCTTTTTTGGTTGCCTGGATAAATTCTTCCATCTTAGCCATGGCTGCTCCGGAATCAATCATGTCCTGTGCCGTCTTGACACAGTCCCTCACCGTGCAGTCATCAATTCCCAGATATAAGCTGATGGCCGCGTTCAAAACCACTACATCCCGCTTCGGTCCTTTCAGGCTTCCGGACAGGATATTCCTTGTTATCTGTGCATTCTCCTCAGGTGTGCCTCCGATGAGTTCTTCCAGATTGCATACGGTCAGGCCCAATTCCTCAGGCGTCATATCATAAGCCGTAATTTTCCCGTAACGGATTTCACATACATGGGTGGGGCCGGTAAGTGTCGCTTCATCCAGTCCGTCTCCCCCGCATACCACCATTCCCCTGGTAACTCCCAGGTTAGCCAGCACCTGGGCCAGCGGTTCCACCAAGTCCCGGCTGTACACCCCTAACAGCTGCATGGATGCGCCTGCCGGATTGGACAGGGGGCCTAATATGTTAAATATACTTCTGATTCCGATTTCTTTCCTCACAGGAGCCGCATATTTCATAGAAGAATGGTATGCCGGCGCGAACAGGAAGCACATTCCGGTGTCCTCTAAAACAGTTTCAGCCTGTTCCGCCGTCAGAGCCAGCTCTGCCCCCAGTCTTTCCAGCACATCTGCCGCGCCGCTCTTACTGGATACGCTGCGGTTTCCATGTTTTGCCACCCGTATGCCTCCGGCGGCAGCCACAAATGCGCTGGTGGTGGAAATGTTAAAGGTTCCCACCTCGTCTCCTCCTGTTCCCACAATGTCCATCACCGGAAAGGGCGGCGACAGCTTTACCGCCTTATCACGCATAACAGTGGCGCAGGCCGTAATCTCATCAATGGTCTCTCCCTTCATCCTCAGGGCTGTGAGAAATGAGGATATCTGCGCCTGGGTGGCATTTCCGCTCATGATTTCATCCATAACCTCCTTGGTTGTTTCAAAATCCAGATTCTTATTTTCTACCAATTCATGAATTGCTTTCTGTATCATAGTCATTCTCCTTTTTTACAATGCCTGATTTTTATTTCTGTTTCGTTTGTCTCTCACCATTTACATTGCCTGTATCGTCCTGATATTAAGGAAGTTTTCCAGTATTTTCCTTCCATCCGGCGTTAATATGGATTCGGGATGGAACTGCAGCCCGTATATGGGATAGTCCCTGTGCGAAACTGCCATGACCTCTCCTTCCATACAGTCCAGGGCCACCACTTCCAGTTCCTCGGGCAGGCTCTCAGGCACTGCGGACAGGGAATGATATCTGGCAGCCGGTATAACGGACGGCAGACCTTCAAATAACCGGCATCCGCATCCCATCTTTTCCGGAAGTCCGGACTTTTCTTCCTTTATATGACTGTCCAGCCTGATATCGCTCTGCTTTCCGTGCATCAGCTTCTTTGCATGGGCAATGGTTCCGCCGAAAGCCTCGCATATACCCTGATGTCCCAGGCACACGCCCAGAATGGGCATTTTTCCCTTAAGCTTTATCACTGCTTCCTCCAGTATGCCGGCATCCCGGGGATATCCCGGTCCGGGCGACAGTATCAGGTGGCTTGGTTTCATGCTTTCTATGTCATCCACGGTTACCTGGTCGTTGCGGACTACCTTTATATCCGGCTCAATACTCCCAATCATCTGTACCAGGTTATAGGAAAAGCTGTCATAATTATCAATTAATACGATCATCTGTCGTCTACCTCCCCTGCCTGAAGAATGGCCTGAATGACGGCCTTGGCTTTATTTGCTGATTCCTCGTATTCCAGTTCTGGAACACTGTCCGCCACGATTCCGCCTCCCGCCTGGACCGTAACCTTTCCTGCCTGCTTTACCGCCATGCGTATGGCGATGCATGTGTCCAGGTTTCCGGTAAAATCCAGGTATCCCAGGGCTCCCCCGTAGATTCCGCGGGGAACCGACTCCAGTTTTTCAATAATCTCACACGCCCTTATCTTAGGCGCTCCCGATAGGGTGCCTGCGGGAAGCAGGGCCTCTACCGCCGAGCAGCCGTCCAGGCCGGGTTTTATATTTCCTTCCACCTGGGAACAGATATGCATGATTTTGGAATACTTGTGTATCATCTTGTACTCCGTCACCTCCACGGACCCGAACTCAGCGATGCGTCCAATATCATTCCTTCCCAAATCCACCAGCATATTGTGCTCGGAAAGTTCCTTTTCATCTGCCAGAAGTTCTTCCTCCAGCCTTCTGTCCTCCTCGTCCCCGGCTCCCCTGGGCCGGGAACCAGCTACCGGAAAGGTAGTAAGGCGCCCGTTTTCAAGGCGGACCAGTGTTTCCGGGGATGTACTGATGATTTCATCCTGGTCTATGTTCATATAAACCATGTAAGGAGATGGGTTGGTCGTCCTTAAAACCCGGTAGGCGTTCAGCAGACTGCCTTCATAGGAACTGGTAAACTGTCTGGATATAACCGCCTGAAAGATATCCCCGTCCAGAATATACTCCTTTGTCTTTTCCACCGTACCGCAGAACTCTTCTTTGGAAACACTGCATACAAAGGATGGTTTCTCCGGCGAGGACAGCCTCTTAAGAGGTGCCGTGTCACTGATAAGGGAGGCCATTTCCTGTATTTCCTCACAGGCCCTTTTGTACTCCTTCATCAAATATTCCAGACCGCCGGAGGTGTTCCCATTTTCCCGGCCTTCACAACGCTTCCGGCCTTCGCACCGCTCCAGCTCTTCACAGATTCCCCGTTCTGTCCTGCCGGTTTTCATGTTAACCACAATCTGTATCTTCTGTTTCAGGTGGTCATAGGCTATGACCTTGTCAAAGAGCATCAGGTCAAAGTCATTTGCGCCGCCTCTGCTGATATGAAGGGTGGGCTCTGCGTACTCAATCATTGCATATGCAAAATACCCCACAAATCCACCGGTAAAGGGCGGCTGCCCTTTCAGCCGGGGCGACTTGTACTGTGCCAATATCTCACGAAGCACATCCATGGGATGATCTGTTTGTATTTCCCTGGATGGGAAACGGCTGACATGGCTCTCAATCTTCACCTTTCCGCAGCGGCAGGCAACGCGCATCACCGGGTTATATCCGAGAAAGGAGTAGCGTCCCCATTTTTCGCCGCCCTCTATGCTTTCCAACAGGTAAAAACGGCTGCTCCTCTCCGCTATACGTCTGAGCAGTGTTATGGGGGTCACTACATCCGCGTAAATCTCGCGGCAGATGGGAATTATATCGTATTCCCCCGACAGACTTAATATTTCATCACAAGCTGGGATTATCATTTACCCTAACTCCTTTCCTTCAAACCGGCTGTTTATTCTGAACCCTTCACCATCCCCGGGTCCGGGCATCACATTCATCAAAAAAAGAAGCCCTTATCCCTGCTGACTACATCTGTAATCAGCAGGGACAAAAGCTTCTTCCGGCTTCTGCGGTACCACCCTGGTTGGCGCTTTCCATGTCCTGCACTCTCCCCGCCATTCTCCGGTCTGGGAATTAAAAAAGCATCAAGTTAAAATTAACCTGATGCTGTGTCATCGAACAAAGAAATAAAATACGCCCGCTCTGCAACGCACCATCATGCGTTCTCCCTGGTAACGGTGGGATACCCGTCAGCCCATACTCCCATCAGACATATCTCTATGACCCTGGTTTCCAGCTGCCCTCGCAGGTCCATTCAGACTCTAATCCAATGCTCCCTTACACCGGCCGGAAGCTCTCTGCGCCTGGAATTACAATCTTACTTACTCCTGCTCAACAGTTTTTTATGTTTTGTTGAATGTTGAACTCATTATAATCAGCCCATTTCCAAATGTCAATGGTTTTTTACAAAGTTTTTATATTTTTTCCATTTTCTTACACTGAGCCGGCCCGCAGGTCCTGCCCGGACAGCCGTGTTATCTCCTCCATTGCTTTTACCAGCTTTTCTGTGGTCTCCCGTATATTCGGCGCCCCGAATATGCCTGAAACAATGGCTGCTCCCGCTGCATGGCTGCCGGCCAGACGTCCTATGTTATCCAGACAGATTCCTCCGATGGCCACCACAGGAATGTCCACACAGTCACAGATTGCATTCAGGGTCTCCATTGTCATGGGACGCGCATCTGCTTTTGTGCTGGTGCCGAATATGGCCCCGCTGCCCAGATAATCTGCACCTGCTGCCTGGGCTTTTCTGGCCTGGTCCACTGTTTTTGCCGTAACTCCCAGTATACGGTCAGGCCCCAGAAGCCTTCTGGCCTCAGACGCCTCCATATCGTTTTGGCCCACATGTAGGCCGTCCGCGCGGCAGGCCAGAGCCAGCTCCAGATTGTCGTCAATCATAAGGGGCACATTATATTCTTCTGTGATTCTGCGGATGTCCCAGGCCGTTCTCAGCACTTCCTCAAAATTTCCTTTATCCAGTTCCTTTTCCCTGAGCTGAACCATGGTTGCGCCGCCTTTTAACGCCTCCTCCACCTGCTCCTTAAGGGATAGCTTACCGGTCCATGCCTTGTCGGTTACTGCATAAATCAAAAGCTGTCTTCTATCGAATCTCAATTTTCTTACCTCTCTCCAGTGTCCCGTCATCCAGAAGGCTCATTTTATCCAGCAGATACATGCGGAATGTGCCTGTCCCGCCTCCCCGCTTTGCAGTCTCTTCGGCCGCCAGTTCTCCGCAGAGCCCGTGTGCGCTGAGAGCCGTGACCGCAGCCTCCTCTGTCAGACCGGCCAGTCCCGGTTCCCCATACAGACCGCAGAACGCTCCCATAAGCCCGTCCAGCATACAGCCGCTGCCTGTAATCCTGGCCATCCAGGGATGGCCGTTTCTGACAATGAACTTTTTTTCTTTTCCGGCCACCACATCTTCTACCCCGGTCATAACCACAACCGCGCCTGTAAGGTCCCTCAGGGAACAGGCCGTTTCCATACGGCTCTCAATGGTACCAAAGGTTTCCGAATCCACACCGCAGGTGTTGCCCGCCTCATGTCCTCTCAGTTCCTGGTTCAGGGCCCGGATTTCCGCCTCATTTCCCCGGATCACAGAAGGGGATGTCTTCCGGATTATATCAATGGCTGTCTGTCTGCGAAACCGTGATGCAGTGACTCCTACCGGGTCCAGGATAACGGGAAGGCCCAGGCCGGCCGCTTTTCTTCCCGCTGCCTCCATGGCCGGTATGGTCCTTTCTTCCAGGGTCCCCAGGTTAAGGACAAGGCTGCTGCAGATGGAGGTAACATCCTCCACCTCATGCAGCCCCTGGGCCATAACAGGAGAGCCGCCTGCGGCCAGGACCATATTGGCCACGTCCCCTGCCGTAACATAATTGGTTATACAGTGGACTCTGGGAGAGCGCTCCCTTAAGTCCTTCATCCATTGTCTCTGCATTATCTGATTTATCCTTTTTCTTGTTATCTTCCCATGGCTTTGCCGGTCTGTACATCCAGATCCAGCATCCGCCTCATATACTGAAACGCCCCGGACTTATACAGCACGCCAATCAGGAACGCGGCAATGACCGTACCACACATGGTGCTCATAAGAAATGGGATTACATAGGCAAAAATGGCTGCTTCCTTCCCCATCACCAGTGTGGCTACCGGATAGCAGAGCATTCCGCCCAGTATGCCGGTGCCGAACACCTCCCCAACGTAGGCCAGTGTCAGTCTGCCGAAACGCTGGTACAGATACCCCCCTAAAAATGCGCCCACCATGCTGCCCGGAAATGCCAGCAGACTGCCTGTCCCCATCAGATTCCTGATAAAGGATGTGCAGAACGCCATTCCCACGCCATACCACGGCCCAAGGAAAACACCGGCCAGTACATTGGCAAGGTGCTGAACCGGAAAACATTTGGATGCCCCTATGGGGATGGAAAAGCCGGATAAAGACACGGCCACCGCTGTCAGCATGGCGCTTACCGCCAGTTTTTTAATGTTTACTTTCATAGTCATACCTCCATGTTTTTTACTTGGAGCCCGCCTATCTTCCTGGTAGAGAGGCATATTTTCTGGTACAGCGGCGTATTTCCTGCACAGCGTTAAATCCTGCTTATATCCATACCGCGCAAAAGGCCGGAACTTTTCTCTGATATAAAAAAGCCCATACCGCGCGGGATATGGACTTAAATTATGCATTGAATACACATACATGTCTCATATTTCCCTACGTTGGCATTACCCAAATCAGGTGCGATAGGTCGAAGTTCGATTACTTCCTCTCAGCCTGCTTCACAAGCTCCCTGTTGTCATTTAGCATAGCACCGGACTATTTATTTGTCAATCCGAAATCATTCAAACTCTCACATACCTTCTGAATACAACAAAAAAAGAGCCGGGGCAGAGCCTGCGGACTCTTTGCTTATCACCTGTAAAATTATGCTCCGTCCCCATCACTCAGAGGCTTAATACGCCCTGGCCTCCCTGGTTAGAACCAGGGTTTCTATGGCATATGCCACACCATCCTGTATATTGGAGCGGGTCTGGCATCTGGCGATACGTTTAATGCTCTCCATGGCATTTCCCATGGCAACCGTATATTTTATGTCCATGGACAGCATGGAATAGTCATTCTCGCTGTCTCCTATGGCCATGATTTCATCCGGTCTCACGCCCCTGGAGGACGCGTAAAAAGCCAGAGCCCGGCCCTTTTGGGCATAGCTGTGGGTCAGCTCCAGGTTGGTGGCAAAGGAGGACGCAACCGCCAGTTCCGCTATACCGGACAGGCGCTCCTTAATTCTGCCCAGAACCTCCTGCGATTCATGGATGACCGATATTTTATAAAATGCCAGACCCAGCTCAAAGAGCTGTCCTTCCTCCACAAAGGAGAACCGGTCTCTCACTCCCTCATAGGTAAACTCCGCCATGGGAAGCAGCACATTCCGTTCAAAACATGCCCTAAACTGTGCCTCCCTGGCTGTGGTATAGCTGCCTCTGTCCGTCATGAAATCAAAGATAATGTCCTCCTTTTGGCAGCAGTCCAGGATTCCCCTTACCTGTCTCTCAGAAAGCCGTATCTCGTCCATGAGCCTGCCGTCCCAATCATACACAGCGGCTCCGTTCATGCACACCACAGGCGCCCTGAGTCCGGCCTCCTTAAGGGGTTCCAATGCGTCTATATAGCTGCGTCCCGTACAAATCAAAAACTCGGCTCCCATAGCCTTAAGTCCTTTAAGCGCACGCACATTCCTCTCTGAAATATGCCCGTCAGGGCGCAGGAGGGTGCCGTCCATGTCAATTGCAACCAGTCTTATCATATATGCCTGCTTTCTGTCAAATATTCTGTCATAGGTCTGTGTACCTGTCAACGACCCGCCTGCACAGGTCCGGCCGGTTAGTAATGATAGCGTCCACTTTCTGCTGCATCAGCATTTCCATATGCGGTTCTTCATTGACCGTCCATACATTCACTGCCAGTCCCTGCCTTCTGGCAGCCGGGATAAGATCCGGATCCTGCATGTGGTACAGGGCCGGATGCAGGGCATCCGCTCCCACTGTACGCCGCCCATAGTCTGCCGCGCCAATCCAGCCATCCGAGTACAGAAGCCCTGTCTTAAGGCCGCTGTCCAGTTCCTTAAGCCTTACCAGGCTGGGGTGGCAGAAGGATGAATAAATCACCCTGTCCTCCATCCCCATGGAAGCAGTGAGAGCCAGTACCTTTTCCTCAATCTCAGGGTAGAGTATGATGCCGGTCTTAAGCTCCACATTTACTGTCAGCCCCGCAGGCTTTAACAGTTCATAGACTTCCTTAAGCGTGGGAATCCGGGCGTCCTTAAAGTTGGGAAACAGCCTGTTAAAAGACAGTTTCTTAAGCTGGGCCAGGGTATAATCCTTTATATACCCTGTGCCGTTACTCACCCTGTCGATGGTCTCATCATGGGCCACCACTAGCTCACCATCCCTGCTTAACTGGACATCCAGCTCCACCCCGTCGGCTCCCATTTCCGCTGCCAGACGGAATGCCTCCAGCGTATTTTCCGGCGCGTAAGCCGACGCGCCTCTGTGGGCCCAAACCTGTGTCTTCATACTCAGTATACCCTCCAGTCCATGATTATCATTCATTGAGCAGGTTATATTCCCCGATTGCCTTATTAATCTGCTGCGCCATCTCAGATGCAGCCTCCTCCGGGCTGGTTCCGTTGTTAAGCATGTTCTCTATCTCCGTTTCAACCACCTGCCTTGCCTCAGGAAATACGCTGAGCAGGGCGCCTGCTGACTGCGGAGCGGAATCATGAAGCTGGTCAATGGCAGTGCCAAACTGGGGATATTTTTCCAGATTCTCCCTGAATACAGGTTCCTCATGAGCCTTGACAGTCACAGGGAAATATCCTGTCTGGGCGTTCCAGTAAGCCTGGCTCTCTGGTGAAACAAGGAACTTAACAAACTCCCATGTGGCGGCCTTCTTAGCCTCATCCTCATTGTTCAGGGCCCAGAGAGAGGCGCCTCCAATAGACACTCCGCCTTTATCGCTTTCATTGACCATGGGGAAATAAGCGGTTCCCACCTCAAACTTGCCATTTACATCTTCCAGAATCTGCTTTAAGGAGGCAGTGGATCCAAGGGTCATGGCCGACTTGCCGGAGCTGAAATCTGCCAGTCCCGCATCGCCGCCTCTGCCCACATTGGGCGCGTAGCCCTTGTCGTACAGTTCCTTCCAGGCCGCCAGTGTCTTTGCCCCAGCCCCGTTCTGGTCAAATTCAACCGCTGTGGCAGCTGCCTCACGTCCATTTCCGTTGTTTACATAATTCAGTCCCTGCTTGCAGGTAAACTGTTCAAAAAACCAACCGTAAATGCTCAGGGATATAGGTTCTCCTGCCCCGCCCTTGTTCACCAAATCATCGGCAATCCGGCCGATCTCACCAAGGCTTCCAGGCGCCTGTGTAATGCCTGCCTTGTCAAACATATCCTTGTTGTAGTACAGCAAAGGCGTGGATGAGTTAAAGGGCATGGAATATAAGGTGTCACCTACAGTATAATACGCAGCGATGTTAGGTTCAATCTGTGTTTTATCCCATCCGTCCGCGTCGATTAACTCCTGCATGGGCACCACCCACCCGGAATCAATCATGAACCTGGTTCCAATGTCGTAAATCTGTACCAAATCCGCACCCATATTGCCAATCTGGGCGCTTTTCAGTTTATTGATGGCATCGTCATACTCTCCCTGATACTGGGCCTCCACCTGGATTCCCATGGTGTTTTCTGAATTAAACTTATTTACCAGATACTCCAATGCCTCTCCGTTCACTCCGCCCATGGAATGCCAGAAGGTGATGGAAGCGCCCTCTGCGCCTGCACTTTGGGAGGCATCTGTCTGGGATGTGCCTGCCTGGGATGTGCCTGCCTGGGATGTTCCTGACTGGGATGTACCTGGCTGGGATGCACCTGCCTGGGAACCCGGGTCAGCCGCAACGCCCGTGCCTGCTGCCGGCGCGCCGCACCCTGCCAGCATGGATACTGCCAGTAAGGCTGCAGCATAACCGATTAATCTCTTTTTCATAATTGTTATTCCTCCGTTTATTTTTTATTCTTATTTCATTTTCTTGTTTCTTTTTCTTCTTTTATTTACTTCTGTAATCCCTTTCCGGGTGTTCCTAACCCTTCACTGCTCCTGAGAACATCCCCCGGATCAGCTGCTTCTGCCCCAATATGAAGATAGAAATGGAGGGCAGGATAATCATGACCACGCCTGCAATCATCAAAGCAATGGACTGGGCGTCCACGCTGTTTAACATGCTGATGCCAATTTGCACGGTTCTCATTTCATTGGATCCGGTCACCAGCAAAGGCCACATATACATGTTCCAGGCATTGATAAAGGTATACACCGCCATGGCCCCTATGGCCGACTTGGTAAGCGGAAGCAGGATGCGGAAAATGAACCTGAGATTTCCGCAGCCGTCAATCTTTGCCGACTCATACAGAGAGATGGGAAATGATTTATAAAACTGCCGGAACAGAAAGATTCCCATTGCTGACGTAAGATAGGGCACAATGAGCACCTGGTAGGAATCCAGCCAGTTCCACCGGCTCACCGTCAGATAATTTGATATGATGGTGGCCTCTCCCGGAATCATCATGGTGGCCATTACCAGCATAAAAAGTGCGTTTTTACCCTTAAACTCCAGGAAGGAGAAGGAAAATGCAGCCAAAGAACAGGAAATAATCTGTCCCGCTGTAATCAGCCCGGCTGTGATAAAGGAGTTGCACACAAACCGCACCAGCGGTATTTTTACCAGGGCCTGCCTGAAATTGTCCCATGTAGGCTGCCTGGGCACCAGATTCATTTCCGTGGTAAACAATTCGCCGGGCGGCATAAACGCCACGCTGACCGCATATAACAGCGGCAGAAGAACGAAGAGGGATACCAGCACATTGGCTGCAATCAGGGCTCCGGTCCTGACTCTCCTTACAGTCATGGCTTTTCTGTTGGCTTTCTCCTGTACTTTAATGATTTCCTCGCGGCTGACTCTTTTGCGTCCCTTTATGGTCATTGTCTGTTCCATTAATAGCTGACTCCTTTCTTCTCTGCCTTAAACATCATAAGCGTCATGACCATGATGATGGCAAACAGTATGACGGACTGTGCCGCCGCGCTGCCAAACCTGTAGTTAAAAAACGCATCCCTGTAAATGGAATACACAATCAGGTTTGTGGATTCCCCCGGTCCGCCCTGGGTCAGAATCTTCACCTGGCCAAAGGACTGGAATGCCTGGATGATATTCACTACGATGGTATAAAACATGATTGGGCTGAGACCCGGCAGTGTCAGCCGGAAAAATTTCTGAATCCCGTTGGCCCCATCCACGGATGCTCTCTCGTAGATAGTCTCATCAATATTGCTGAGTCCGGCGCTGAAATACAGGAAGTTAATTCCGCTGTTAAGCCAGGCTGTCAGCAGGGCCACGCATATGAGCGCGTATTTGGGGTCGTTAATCCAATTGATATCAAGTCCCAGCAGCTTGTTTACAATACCGATGGAAGGATGAAGCATGATTTTAAATATCATGGCTGCGGAACTGGACGCAATGGCCATGGGCAGCGCATAAGCCGTGCTGAATATACGGATTCCCGGAAATGCCTTATTGCACAGGACAGCTGCCAGGAGTCCCAGGGCCATGCTTCCCGCCGCCACGATTGCCACGAACAGAAGGGTTACTGCCAGACTGTTATAAAATGATTCCGACTGAAACAGCTCCATATAATTTCCCAGTCCCACAAACAGCTTGGCCTGCCCCATTTTATTTGTCTTATAAAGACTCAGGTAAATGGTCTTGAAAAACGGGTAAAACAGGAATACGGCAAACACCAGGAGAGCCGGTAAAATATATCCATAGGGCCCTGCCTTTTTTAATAATGAATCTGATTTCATCACTGTCTCCTAATCAAATAAAATATTTTCTTCTGACTGTATATCAAACAGCTTAATCTGAGGCATATCCACGTAAAGGCGCAGGAATTCTCCCGGCTTCACCCGGCAGGACGCCGGCATCCTGGCCGACAGCCGGCCCGTATCCCCTGTATTGCCGTGAAGCAGCACCTCGCTTCCCAGCATTTCCCTGACACTTATGTAAACTCCAATCCACCCGCTGTCATTTCCGTTCAAACCGTCGGAACCGTTTTTCCGGCTGCATTCTTCCTGATGAAGGTCTTCCGGCCGGATCCCCAGAGTTACCCGTTTTCCCGCAAACCCTTTTTCTTTTAATTTCCTGGCCTGGTATCCTTCCAGAGGAAGCCGCCATCCCTGTCCCAGAAGCCAGACTGTCCCATCCTCTTCCAGCACATCCACATCCAGAAAATTCATAGTGGGGGAACCAATGAATCCCGCCACAAATTTATTTACAGGATTCCGGGAAAGCTCTGCGGGAGGTGCTACCTGCTGTATCATTCCCTGGTTCATAACAACAATCCGGGTACCCAGAGTCATGGCCTCCACCTGGTCATGGGTCACATATATGATGGTGGCGTTAAGCTGTTTGTGAAGCTTTGCTATTTCCACCCGCATCTGTGCCCTCAGCTTGGCATCCAGATTGGACAGGGGTTCGTCCATAAGATAAGCCTTTGGCTTTCTCACAATCACGCTTCCGATTGCAACCCTCTGCTTCTGTCCTCCTGATAATGCAGCCGGCCTGCGGTCCAGCAGATGGCTGATTTCCAGAATTCGGGCTGCCTCCCTTACTCTGGCATCAATTTCACCGGGCGCGGTCCTGCGTACCCTGAGTCCAAAGGCCATGTTCTCATACACCGTCATATGGGGATATAAGGCATAATTCTGAAATACCATGGACAGATTCCGGTTTTTAGGTTCGACCATGTTCATCAGGCAGTCATCCATCCATAATTCCCCTGAGGAAATATCCTCAAGTCCTGCAATCATTCTCAGTGTAGTGGATTTTCCGCAGCCTGACGGCCCCACAAAAATAATCAGCTCCCGGTCCCTGATATCCAAATTAAAATCCTTGACCGCATTTTGGCCCCCTTTATAGGTTTTACATACATTTACCAGTGAAATATCCGCCATTTCCGTTCCTTTCTCCTCCCAAATCTACTTATAGATTCTAAATTGTCCAGGTAAAATCCAAAAGCAGGTTCGCGTAAAATAAAGGTAAAAACATGCAGAGTTTCCTGGTCCTTCCTGTACGCGGCTATGGATACAGCTTGTATGGAGGGCCAAAAACGCAAAAAGGATTCTGCAATGCAGCTGGTTACTGCCTTGCAAAATCCTCTCTTGTTTGCTGAAATTGTTATGAAATTTGAACCGTGAAAACTGAACTGCGGCATTCCATACCGGTATCCGTTTTATGCCATATTCAACATACGCTTCATCTTGGTGACCTCGCCATCCAGGTGATTCACTTTTAAATGATACATGATATTAGGCTGTAATTCCTTTAACGCTTCATCCAGCTTTCGAGCCAGGTTCAAATGTCCCTCTGCTATCAGCTGGATATTCCTGTTGGTCTCATTCTCCAAGGTAATCTCTATGTTGGTTACCCTGTCTTTAAGCGTCTGCACATCCTCTTTGAGCGTCTTCACGTCTCCTTTGAGTGTCTGCATGTCTCCCTGCAGCGACCGCACATCTTCTCTTACCGAGGCAAGGCCTCCTTCGATCCCTCCTAACTTCTGAAGGATCAAATCCATCTTCTGATTTTCCATCATTTTCCCATCCTTTCTCTTATGCAATGGCTGCTAACCATTGCAGCATCCAACACCTCTCCAAATATCAGATGCCCGTAAAGGCTGATTCCATTATACTATACCAGAAGAGCCATGGCTAGGTTGAAGTTTAGAAAAATTCTTGGTTCGGTCTCATATCAGCAGGGGCTGCTGATTTCTCTCCTGCTGCCGTCTGTGCACCGCCGTCCGTCACAGTCTCCTGCCGCATTTAGGACAGTACTCAAAATCCTCTTCTGTCTCAAATCCGCAATTTCCGCATTTTTTCCAGGTCTTATAGGTTCCGCTGTCGTAATAGCCCCTGCGGCGCCCCTCCTGAACCAACGTCAGGTCGGAACTTTTTATATCTGCCTGCTGGCCGTGAAGCAGCGCCTTTCCCACCTCCTGGTCCAGCTCATAGACAGCATCACAGCAGGACATTTTTACATAAAATCTCTTATTCCACTTGAACAGGGGAATAAAGAAAAAGCTGAAATACATATAGGTCATGTAAACCTGGTATCGCCCGTATCCGCCGCACCGGTCACATATGACAGTCTTTACATAATCCAGTATTTTCTGCCCCTGACTGATTCCTCCTATAAATATCATTGGTATTGTCTCCTATCCTGTATGTACTCCGCCTGTATGTATTCCAAAAGTCCGGGCCGGCAGAAGCCGGCCCGATATTTAACCATATGATGGATATGCCCCTCTACAGATATGATTTCTTAAGCGCCTTCAAAAGAATCTTAGGCTGCCTGTTGTAAGGCGTCACCGGGCAAATCTTTTTCTTTACATCCAAAAGGCCGTAAACTGCAATGCGCGCAGCGCGTACCGAATATTCCTCAGTAAATACCATGTCCTCCGGAATCTCCACAAACTGGCTCACCATTGCAAAGTTGGTGGAACCTGCCGGAATCACCGGCGGCCTGTCGCTCATCTTGCGCGGCTCAAACTGTGCATCCACATAAGGCATATAGCAGGGAATCACATTGATAACCGTCTTCATCAGTTCCGCAATCCTGTCCTCCGGAATATGAAGATGATGGAGATATTCATTTAACAGCTCCTGGCCGGTACAATCCTTCATAGGCTTCTTTACATAATCGCCAATGGCCTCTGTGTGCAGTCCATATCCCCAGAAAATGGTCTGGTCGGCGGGCTGGTTCACAAAATGAGGCTGAGCCGCAACCACGCTGCTCATAAGCCAGCTGGAATCCTTAAAGGTCATCAGAGCGCCGCTGCCAGGTACATTGCCGGTAAAATTCTCAATGGTCTTTAAAATATCATCGCCTTTGCAGGTAACAGTAAAGCTGAGCCAGTTTGTCTCCTCAGGCTTGGTAAAGAATGGCTCCGGATTTCCCAGGCCCGGCTTCTTTCCGGCCACCTTGGCCCAGAGTTCACCGCTGATCGGCTTCTTCTCAGGCGCGGGCGCGGGTTTGTAAAGGCTTCCCAGGGTAGCGCTGTCCGTCATGCACGCATTGGTCATGATACAGATATCGCTCTTATTTAGCTGGACCTCCTCCGTCACATAGGAAGGACCGGCCGGAGCGTCTGATTCCTCACCTGAGTCATCTGTGCTCTCCACCTTCTTTTTCAGATACAGGGTCTTTACCGTAATTCCGGGTCCGTCCGCAAAATCTATATCTGTCACTTCGCAGTTCTCACGGAAGTTGACTCCGGCCTTCCTCAGATAAGTCTCCAGAGGACGAATCACGCTGTCGTACTGGTTTAACGGAGTTCTGGTAACTCCCTCCAGGGTTTCGATACGGCTGAACTCAAAAATCATGCGGTTCATATACCGTCTGAACTCAAACAGGCTGCTGTATTTCTGGAATGCAAAGGTGGTCTGCCACATATACCAGAAATTGGTCTCGAATATATGGGGTGTTTCCTTAAACCAGTCCTGGATGGTCAGGTTGTCCAGCTTTTTCTCATCTGTCATCAGCAGCTTCAGAAGGGCCATCCGGTCAGCCTGGTTAAATCCCATGGATTTCACATCCAGAATGTTGCCGTCCTTATCCACCAGCCTTGCCTTGGCGCAGGTAGGATGGGCATGGTCAAACTCCAGAATTTCTTCCGTAACGCTGCGTCCGGGCTGGCGCAGGGATGGAATGGATCCAAAAAGCTCCCAGAAGTTCTCATAGGTCTCCTCATTGAGCATACGTCCGCCGCGGCATACAAAGCCCTGCTCCGGCGTACCGATACCGTCATTGCTTCCCCCAAGTATGTGCATGCCCTCGTAAACCGTTATCTGGTTGGCAGGGAACCTGCAGTCCCGGATCAGATACGCGGCGGCAGCCAGGGTGGCCAGGCCTCCGCCTACCAGATAAGCTTTCCTGTCGCCATAATCCCGGTTATTCATCACCGCTTCCTCAATGGCGGCAATCCTCTCATCTTCCTTTTCCTTCCGGCTGTCCTGCAGCTTCTTCACTGCCACGCCCACTGCTGCTCCTGCTGCCGCAGCTGTCAGGATTTTACCCACTTTTTTGTTCATCGACTTACCTTCCTTTCTGTTTTATATATAATTTCTCTGATGATTCAGATAATTGTCCTTCCAGGATTATTCCCCTTTATCCCCGTGAAATACACCACGGACCCCGTTTTTATATTCCTGGCATCATATTGCGAACCTTAAGCCCCATTTCCCGCTGTGCGGGTAAAATAATTGGACAAGCCGGCGAACTGCTCCAGCGTCAATGCTTCCCCCCTGACAGAAGCAGGAACACCCAGGCTCTCAATGGCAGCCGCTATCTGCTCCTTTGTATACGGAACCTCCGGCGAGTTATTTAATCCGTTCTGCAGCGTCTTCCTGCGCTGATTAAACGAGGCCCTTATAAGCCGGAACATGACACCTGGCTCGTCCACCTGTACCGGTGGTTCCTTATACCTTGTCAGGCGGATAACCGCGGATCCCACATTGGGGCGTGGAATAAAGCAGTTGGGCGGTACATTTGCCACGATATAAGGCTTTGCATAGTACTGCACTGCCAGGGACAAGGCGCCGTAGTCCTTGGAGCCGGGTCCCACCTGCATCCGGTCCGCCACCTCCTTCTGCACCATAACAGTGATATTGTCAATGGGCACATTGCTCTCAAACAATCCCATGATAATGGGCGTGGTGATATAATATGGGAGGTTGGCCACCACCTTGATAGGCCTTCCATCATTATACTCGTCCACCAGCTGGTTCATGTCTAATTTCAGTATATCACTGTTGATAACCGTCACATTGGAATAGCCCTTTAACGTCTCGTCCAGTATGGGCAGAAGATTGGTGTCAATCTCCACTGCAACCACTTTTCCTGCATGCTCCGCCAGGTACTGGGTCATGGTTCCGATGCCCGGTCCTATTTCCAGCACGCAGTCATCCCCGGTAATCCCTGCGGCACTTATGATTTTGTCCAGCACGTGGGTATCTATGAGAAAATTCTGACCAAATTTCTTTTGGAATGCGAACTGATATTTCTGTATGATTTCAATGGTATTTTTCGGATTACCCAAAGTCGCCATGTATTATAATTTCCTTTCTGCGGACCGGATTCGGCCCTCTTTTAAGAGTAATGGATTCCCGTCCAAAAGTCAATGCCTGGGCAAAAGAACAGTCAAAAAAGAAGCGCTGTATATCGTACACTACAGCGCTTTTTGTCTATTTTTCAACTCTGTTTCCCATAACCGGGCTGCCTACAGCCGGTAGAGCCTTTTTCCATTTTCCCAGGTGACCTTCACAACGGTTTCCGGGTCCACTCCCTTAAGCTGGCTGACAGCCTCCACCACATAGGGAAGATTGAGGGATGAGTTTCTCTTTCCGCGGTTGGGAACCGGCGCCAGATAGGGACAGTCTGTCTCCAATACAATGGACTCCAGAGGTATATACTCCACCACCTCTTTCAGCTTCCTTGCATTGTTGAAAGTAAGGACGCCTCCGATTCCAAGGAAAAATCCCATGTTCAGGTACTCCCTGGCCATTTCCCTGGTGTAGGAAAAGCAGTGGACGACGCCTCCGATATCCCCGGCCTTAGCCGCCTTCATCATATCCAGGGTATCCTTTGCGGCATCCCTGCTGTGGATGATGACTGGAAGCTTAACCTGCCTGGCCAAATCCATCTGTGCCTCAAACCATTTTTTCTGTATATCGTGGGCCGGTTCCTCCCAGTAGTAATCCAGGCCGATTTCGCCCACGGCCTTTATCTTCCGGCGGCCACACTGTTCCTTAATCCACTGTAGGCCCTCCTGGTCCAGCTCCCCTGTCTCACTGGGATGGACTCCCATGGCCCCGTATATCCAGTCATAGGCTTCGGCCAGCTTCAGGGTACTTCGGCAGCTCCCCAGGCTGGCAGCTACATTCATAACCGCACCCACGCCGGCTTCTTTCAAACGTCCCAGAAGTTCCGGCCGGTCCCCGTCAAATGCCTCATCATCATAATGGGCATGTGTGTCAAATATCATGATTTTAAACTCCTTTTGCAATCCACATGCTCACACCATACAGCACCAGAAAATGTACCGGGTAAAACACGTAGAACATATATTTAAGCTGAAATGCCCCCCGCCTTCCATTATACAATACAATAGGCGCAAAAGACAAGGCTGACACACAATAGCAGCTGATGCTCTCCACTGCGCAGATTGCCACTCCCGCAACCACCTGGGCCGTATCACTGCGGCGGAACCAGTACATGGCAGCTATGAACAGGACTCCCACCACATTATAATCAAACTGCAGCACCCAAGACAGCGCGCATCCCGCTGCCAGAGCCACTGCCTTCAAACACGGATTCTGGGTGGACTCCATGACAGCCATAACCAGCACCCCGGCAAACAGGGTAAACATCATATTCTGATAGTGGGGATAATACATGGTGTGGTACACAGCCAAATCAAAGGGCACTTCAGACAACAGGGCAAACAGGAGCATCCTGACGGCGTACCACCGGCGGTCCCTGGTGCGCACAAATTCCTCTGCCGTGAGATATGCCAGGATAGGAAATCCCAGTCTCCCCACATAACGGCAGACCTGTCCTGCTATCACCCAGTAATGTCCGGAAGGCGTCAGCAGCACTGCATGATAAAGAGCACTGTCTGTTCCATGAAGAATCCCTCCCTGAATCACCACTGCTCCAATATTATCAATTAGAATTGCCACAATTCCCAGAATCTTCAGCTGGTTTCCCGTAAGCCCCTGTCGGCGGCCGCCGTATGGCCCGCGGCTGCGTCCTCTACCCATATCGTACCCTCTTTCGGGCTTTATAGCCCCCTCATGTTTTAATTTCCTTTCATCATACTCCAAAATGGCGAAAATTGCAAGTTTCTCCCACTTCAGGTCGATTTTTCCAGGAAACAGGGTATGGTTCTCCCATTTTCATCCAGATTTTAGGGGATTTATATAAGATTGCAGGATTCTAATATCTTTTTGCTTATGCCTGTCCAGGATATGCGGCTCAAATCGGGCGGCGGGGATGCTATGGACGGACCCGCTGCGGCCAAACTTTCTCCGCCCGGTGTTTCCGGCGGCCTGCTATCCGGTCCCTGCCTGCTGCCATCCGCTCCCTGCCTGCTGCCATCCGCTCCCTGCCTGCTGCTATCCGCTCCCTGCCTGCTTCCATCCGCTTCCAGGCTTTCAGCTATCGCCTCAGCCAGGCGCCGTTCAAACTGCGGAAGCTCCTGTTCAACTGGCTCATCCGCATTTACAATAGCTGGCAGGGGCACAAATTTCACGGCACATGTTCCGATATTTTCCTCCAGCCAGGGCCTGACCCCCGGCAAGTCTGTGCAGACCACCTGCAGACCGCAGGCCAGAGCCTCTATCACCACAAGAGGCAGACCCTCGTAAAAGGACGGGAGCACGAAAACATCCGCCTGATTCATCCGTTCTGCCAGCTGGGGCTGGGCCAGCCTTCCAAGGAATTTCACCGGGTAAGGGGACTGGTCCGCCAGCTTCTTAATGGTTTCATACTCCAGCTGGTTTCCATATCCCCCGGCCAGCCATACCTCTATTTTCATAGGATCCGCGGGCTGTCCTATGCCCTGTCCTTGCTGCTCCCCATCCTTTCTTTGCAGCTGTTCCAGATACGTAAGGCTCCGCAGCAGACTCATAACACCTTTCTTCTCAGACAGCTTTCCGGCGTAAATCAGCCGCTTGACCCCATTCTCCTTTTGAACCGGCATATAGCGGAAAATAGAATCATCAAATCCGCTTCCAATCACTTCCAGCCGCTCTCCCGGCACGCCGTATATCCGGCTGATTTCTTCCCTCTGTTCCCTGTGAAGGCAGAACACCATATCCAATTCCTTTATGTGAGCCAGGATATAATCCCGTTCAAGGCTGTTTTTCTTTACCTGGCGCAGGCCTGTGCCATGGCATATGGCTGCTGTTTTATATTGGGGAAATGCCTCCCGCACCACTGCCGTAAGCAGATACAGATGATGGCACAGAATCAAATCCGGCCGGAAGCATTCCACCGCCTCCCTTGTTTTCTCCAGAAATGTCCTTTTGAATGCGTCCACCATATCCTCTGTCATCCGGCTGTATATGGTGCTCTCATAAGGCATCTCATCCGACATACCCGCGATGGGAAAGGGCAGGCTTTCTGTTTTGTAATATACCGGATAGACCCGGGTCCCTTCGGGAAAATGCATCTCGTCCTCCTCATAGACCCCTGCCACCACGGCCTGTTCATGCCCCAGTGCGGCAAAACCCTTTACCAGGCCGGTAAGATAAACACCGCTCCCCGTGCTGTGGGGTTTCTGGGCTGTTATGCTCAGTATCCTCATAATCCCCTCCATTTCCAGTTTATCATGCAAAATACGCCTGATTTAAAAACAGGAGCAGGTCATCACCGCCCGCTCCTGCCTTCCGGGCAGCCATAAAAAGCACACGCTTTCCACGGTTCCTGTCCGGTATTCATCATATTCTTTTTAATGTCTCACAGCTAACCGAACCATCAGCAGATTTCGGCTCCTGCCGGCATACTTTTCTCCGGCGTCATAAGTGCCAGGCTGCCCTCTGCGTCCTCTGCGCAGAGAATCATACCCTCAGACACCATGCCTGCCAGCTTGGCCGGCTTTAAGTTGGTCACTACCATAACTTTTTTGCCCACCATCTCTTCTGGAGAGTAGTAAGCCTTAATGCCGCTTAAAATCTGACGCACCTGGCTTCCAATCTTTACCTGGGAGCAAAGGAGCTTCTTGGATTTGGGAACTGCCTCGCACTTGATGATTTCCCCCACCTGGAACTGAAGCTTCACAAAATCATCATAGGTTATCTCCGGCTTGGCCTCCAGGTCAATGCCGCTGTCCTCTGCATTATCAGAGGATCCGTCCTGGCCGCCTGCCTGTTTTTGGTCTGCTGCCTCAGCCCCATGCATGGCTTCCACCTTCTCCAGCACTTCCTTGATGTCCATGCGGGCAAAGAGAATCTCCGGCTTATCCGTCACCTTTTGTCCGTTTGGATATAATCCAAAGGCATCCATCTGGGACAGTTCACGCTTGCCCGTATGAATCTGTGCCAGGATCTTTTCAGCTGTCTCCGGCATAAAGGAGTACAGAAGGGATGCTCCGATGGCAATGGCCTCTGTCAGGTTATAGAGCACGGTGGCAAGCCTGTCCTTCTGGCTCTCATCCTTGGCCAGTGTCCAGGGTGTTGTCTCATCAATATACTTGTTGCATCTTCTGAAGATATTAAAGATTTCCGTCATGGCGTCTGCCACACGCAGCTGCTCCATCTTGGCATCAGCCTTCTTCACTTCCTCCAGCACTACCTTCTTAAGATCCTCGTCCGCTTCCCCGCATACACCCTTGTCACAGACCACGCCGTCAAAATACTTGTTGCTCATGGAAATGGTGCGGTTTACCAGGTTGCCCAGTATATTAGCCAGGTCGGAGTTCATGCGCTCCACCATCAGCTCCCAGGAAATGACGCCGTCATTGTCAAACGGCATCTCATGAAGCACGAAATAGCGCACCGCGTCCACGCCAAAGAAATCCACCAGGGTATCTGCGTAGAGCACGTTGCCCTTGGACTTGCTCATCTTACCGTCGCCCTGCAGCAGCCATGGATGGCCAAATACCTGCTTGGGAAGGGGCACATCCAGGGCCATCAGGAAAATGGGCCAGTAGATGGTGTGGAATCGGATGATATCCTTGCCAATCAGATGAAGGTCAGCGGGCCAGTACTTCTTAAACTGGTCTGTACTGCTGCCGTCACAATCATAACCAATACCGGTGATATAGTTGGTCAGGGCATCCAGCCATACATAGGTCACATGCTTCGGATCAAAATCAACGGGGATGCCCCAGCTGAAGGTGGTCCTGGACACGCATAAATCCTGAAGTCCCGGGAGAAGGAAGTTGTTCATCATCTCATTCTTCCTGGATACGGGCTGGATGAACTCCGGATGCTCATTGATATACTCGATCAGCCTGGGAGCGTACTTGCTCATGCGGAAGAAATACGCCTCCTCCTTGGCAGGTTTTACCTCGCGTCCGCAGTCCGGACACTTGCCGTCCACCAGCTGGGACTCAGTGAAAAAGGACTCGCAGGGAGTACAGTACAGCCCCTCGTAATATCCCTTATAGATATCGCCCTGGTCGTAAAGCTTCTTGAAAATCTTCTGCACCTGGGCCTCATGGTCCTGGTCCGTGGTGCGGATAAACTTATCATAGGAAGTGTTCATCAAATCCCAAATCCGCTTTATCTCAGCAGCTGCCTTGTCCACGAACTCCTGGGGAGTCACACCTGCTGCCTCAGCCTTTTCTTCAATCTTCTGTCCATGCTCGTCCGTACCTGTCTGGAAGAACACGTCATATCCCTGCTCCCTCTTATATCTGGCTATGCTGTCAGCCAGAATGATTTCATAGGTATTGCCGATATGCGGCTTGCCGGAAGCATAGGCAATGGCCGTGGTAATATAATATGGCTTTTTACAATCCTGACACATATGATTAATTCCCTCTTTTTCTGAGCGGAAACAAAGAGCCGGGGCAGAGCAGTTCATAAAAATGCTCCGGCGGCCGCAGCGCCCAATCCGCTTATTTTAATAGTTTTAAGTATAAGCGTTTCCCCCATGTTCGTCAAGACGTGCCCCCTGTTTTTTCCCTCTTTGGAAGGGCCTGCCAGTTTTTTCACGGCTCATAAGTTGTAATTTCCGCTCATATACTATATAATGTCGTAATAAAAATGCAGCAGACACCCCAATGGAGGATTTGTTTAGAATGAGACAACGAAAAACTATATTTTTACAATATCTTTTATCCCTGCTTCTGGTTATCTGCCTGACAGCCGGATGCGTGGCGCCTGCGCGTCCTCAGGCATCCGCTCCTCTGGCAAAGGAATCCGCTGCCCAGGAAAGTACCCAGTCCTATGAACAATATGAGAAGAAAACCATTGATGCCCAGGCGTCCTTTGACCAGCTGACCAACGACCTGTTCCTGGACGAAGTTGACAATTCCCTTATCACGCTTCACTACACCCTGGCCAATCCGGCCGCCTACGGCATCACTGACTACGATAAAACCCTGGGAACCGTATCCCTGGAGGACAGTAAACAGGCTCTTAATGATGCAAAATCCCTGAAAGTACAATTAAATGATATAGACAGCCGCCTGCTCCGTGAGGACCAGCTGCTCACATACAACATCCTGTCATCCTATTTAAATACCATGCTGGACAGTGAAGGACTGGAGCTCTACGACCAGCCTCTTTCCTCCTCCCTGGGCATACAGGCGCAGCTTCCCATACTTCTGTCCGAGTATGTATTTTACAGTAAACAGGATGTGGAGGATTACCTTTCCCTCCTGTCCTCCATTGACACCTACTATGACAGCATCATTGCCTTTGAGAAGGAAAAAACCGATGCCGGACTGGGGCTGTGCGACACGGTCATCGACCGTATCCTCAATTCCTGCAACGCCTATCTTCTGGACGCGGACCACAGCTTCATGGCGGAAACATTTGCGGAGCGTCTGGAGCAGGTGGAGGGACTGACAAAGCAGGAAAAGGAGGATTTCATTGCCAGGAACCATACTGCCATTGACGAACACTTCGTGCCCGCATACCAGAAGCTGATCGAGGGGCTGACTCCCCTGAAAGGCACCGGAACCAATGATAAAGGGCTGTATTACTTCCCCCAGGGCAAGAAATATTACCAGTACCTGGTGAACGCATATACCGGCACTTCCTATCAGGATATTCCTGCCCTGAAAAAAGCCATGAGTGATCAGATGATGGATGACCTGACTGCCATGGATGAGCTGCTGACCGAAAATCCCACCCTGGCAAAAAAACTGTACTCCTACTCCTTCGCCCTCACCGATCCCAACCAGATTCTGGAGGACCTGAGGAAACAGTGCGCAAAGGATTTCCCGGCCATCGAGGATTACACATGCAGCATTAAAAATGTGCCCGCTGCCCTGGAGGCCACCCTGAGCCCGGCCTTCTACCTGACCGTGCCCATTGACCGCCCCCAGGACAATTCCATCTACATCAACAACGGAAGCACCAATACCGCCAGGAACCTGTACTCCACCCTGGCCCATGAGGGTTATCCCGGCCACATGTACCAAACCCTCTATTTCAACAAACATAACACCTGCAACCTGCGCAAGCTCCTGAGCTTCAGCAGCTATTCAGAAGGCTGGGCCACCTATGTGGAATACTATTCCTACAGCCTGAACAACGGATTGGACCCGGACCTGGGAGAGCTGCTTCAGCACAATGCCGCCTTCACCCTTGCCCTGTACGCTATTCTGGATGTGAATATCCACTATGAGGGCTGGGATATCAAGCAGGTGGAGGACTATTTAAACCACTACTTCCGCATCAGCGATTCCTCTGTTATTACCACCATCTATTATGACATTGCGGAGAATCCGGCCAATTACCTGGAGTATTATGTGGGCTACCTGGAAATCCTGGGCATGCAGCGCGAGGCCAAGAAAACCCTTGGCAGCCGCTATACCAACATGGAATTCAACCGTTTCCTTCTGGATATAGGCCCGGCTCCCTTCAGCGTCATTAAACCATATTTTGCGGAGTGGCTGGCGCGGCAGGATGAGGCCGGGAGACAGAATACGGAAAGCCGGAATTGATCCCCGTAATTTCCGCCGCAGCGCAATATCAGCAGGCCCAAATAAAAAGTAATAATAAAGCAGGATTTCCCTCCCTTCCAAAGGGCGGAAATCCTGCTTTATTATATTAAGTCCCCATTATATGAAACCACACACATCAACGCTCTTTCTTCCTGCGCTTCAACTTCCCCATAACAGACAATCCTCCCGCAACCCCTGTAAAAATCCCCAGAAGTACGGATGCACGGATAAGTCCGGGAAATACCTGGGCCTCGGTGAGAAGCCCGGACTCCAGTCCTCTCAGGCTGCCCAGACCATTCAGACCGGAAACGGCAAAGGCAAGTCCCCAACGGTACAGCCACATCAGAAGAATCAGCGGGATAACCACTCCTGCCGCTCCCATAACAACAGCCTCCGCCATAAAAGGAATTTTCACAAAGCCTTCCCGCGCTCCCATAAGGCGCATGACCCTTGTTTTCTCCTTTTGGGCCTCAATGCCCACAGACAGGGTATTGTGAATCAGCAGCACTGATATCAGTACCAGCAGCACCGCGCTTCCCGCAATCAGGCGGGCCGCCCCCTGGCGCAGCTTTAAAAGCGCCATGACCGTATCCGCTGAATGGGTGGTTTTCCTCACGCCTTCAATGCTCTGCACATACTCCACAAAGCCTTCCTGGCTGCCTATCCGGTCAATATATACCTGGTAGTTCCCACTGGAAGCCAGCGGATTATCCGTTTCGAAGATTCCGTCCAATGCCTCCGCATTCTCGTAATATTTCTCTTTAAACCCGCTCCAGGCCTCGTCTGCCGACACATACACGGTCCGCAGCACTTCCGGACGGCTCTGAATCAGGTTTCCTATCTCTTCCACCCGCTCCGGCAGTATTCCCTCATCAAAAAACACAGCCACATAGACTTCCTGCTCTGTCTTTTTTACCATGCTGTCCACATTGGCTGCCGCCAGATAAAACAGGCCGAACAGAAAAATACAGGCCGACATGGTAATGACAGACGCCGCCGTATACACTCTGTGATGCCACAGATTTTTAAGCCCCAGACGGAACAGGTAGAGCAATGTCCTAATACCCATATGCCGCTGCCTCCCTTGCAAGGTCCCTGGCCACCTGTCCTCTGCGCAGCACCACCTGCCTTCTGTGCATGCTCCTTACCAGCTCCTGGTTATGGGAAACCACCAGCACTGTTGTCCCCTGGCCGTTAATCCGCTCCAGCAGGCGCATGATATCCTCTGCGTTCTTCTGGTCCAGATTGCCCGTAGGCTCATCGGCCAGAAGAAGCACCGGCCGGTTCACAATGGCCCTGGCAATGGCGGTACGCTGTTTTTCCCCGCCGGAGAGCTGGTCCGGGTAGTACTTTGCCTTGGAACCAAGCCCCACCTGATTCAGCACTTCCATAACCCTGCGCTTCATGGTTTTGTAATCCGCCTCCACGACCCGCTGGGCAAATGCCACATTCTCATATACCGTAAAATCAGAAAAGAGCCGGAAATCCTGAAATACCATCCCTATATAACGGCGGTACTGGTAAATCTGACGTTCTCTGAGGCCTGCCAGCTCAATCCCATTGACCTGTATATTCCCCTGGGTGGGATCGGTCTCTTTTAAAATCAGCTCCAGCATAGTGGTCTTTCCCGCACCGCTGTCCCCCTCCAGAAACACAAATTCCCCCCTGCCAACCTTAAGACTCACATTATCCAGGGCCTTTTGCCCGTTTCCGTATATTTTAGTGACCCTGTCAAAGAAAATCATACTGTTATCCACTGCAAACCTCATTTCCAGGAAATTTATCCACAATCACATGTCCTTTTTCTGGAGTTTATAGACAAAGGCAAGTATCTTAGCCACTGTCTGATAATACTCCTCCGGAATCTCCATGTCAACTTCCACCGTATCATAGAGTCCCCTGGCCAGGGGCCTGTCCTCCATGATATACACGCCGCTGGCCTCAGCCACCTCCACTATCTTAAGGGCCAGATGATCCGCCCCCTTGGCCAGCACCACAGGCGCCCTGTTCTTCTCGGAATCATACCCCAGGGCCACTGCAAAGTGGGTCGGGTTACGGATTACCACATCTGCATTGGGGACATTCTGCATCATGCGCCTGGATGCCATCTGGCGCTGCTTCTCACGGATTTTTCCCTTGATCTGCGGGTCGCCTTCCGTCTGCTTATACTCTTCCTTTATCTCCTGTTTGCTCATGCGCAGATTCTTCTCATATTCCCACCACTGGTAAAGGTAGTCCACGGCTCCCAGGAACACAAAGGCAATTCCCACTGTGTCCACCAGGGAAACCACTGTATTGCCCACATAAATCAAGGCAGAAGCCACTGTGCCCTCCATGAGTCCTGTCAGCTCCGTCAGTCTGCCTTTGAGGAAAAACCACACCACCCATCCCAGCACTGTAATCTTAATCAGGGACTTTAACAGTTCAATCACAGATCTCAGGGAAAACATACGTTTAAAACCCTTAAGGGGGCTGATTCTGTCAAACTTGAATTTGAGCACATCCCATGAAAATGCCATTCTGGTCTGGAAAAAGGTGACGATAACCGCTGTCAGCACCCCGATAAAAAGCAGGGGCAGGGACGCCTTGAAGAACACCAGCACGGCCTTCATAAACAGTCCCTTCCCCCCTTCCTGCCAGAATATATCCGGCGATGAGGCATATGAAAAAAATAGATGCATACACTCCCCAAAGCTCTCATACATCATGGGCGCCAGGGCCTTCAGGGAGTGGAACAGCACCAGCAGCGAGCACACCGCAGCCACGTCATTGCTCTGGAACACATTTCCCTTTTTGCGCTCGTCCTGCCGCCGTTTTGGCGTGGCTTTCTCAGTCTTTTCCTCAGCAGCCACCTGTCACCACTTCCTCTCCCCATGTATTGTTTCAATCCGCGCCCGGTCATTCAACATTAACCGGGGCTATGCCCAGAACCCGTCACCCAAACATCATAAGCAGCTTCTGGGCCTCCGTCATCATGGCCTCTGTATACCGGTCCATAAATGCGCCCATGGGATAGGCAAAGAGCATCATCAGCATGATTCCCAGGAGGATTTTGCACTGTATGTTGATGACAAACACATGAATCTGGGGAATCAGCTTCATAAGCACTCCCATGGTCATCTCCAGAATGAACTCCGCTGCCACAAAAGGCAGAACCAGCTTTATCACCATGAGGAATACAGAACCGAACAGGGTTATGATATACCACAGGATACGCCCTCCCAGTATGGCCCCGGCTCCCACCGGCACCACCTGGTAGCTGTAGGCAAAAAGACGCACCATGGTCAGATGGCAGCCCGTGGCAAAAAAATAGAGGTAAAAAAACACGTTGACAAACTGGCCCAGAATAGAGGTCTGGACTCCGCCTGCCGGGTCCATGACCTTTCCCATGGCCAGTCCGAACACCGTGTCCAGAAAGTCCCCTGCCACATAGAGCATATAAAAAAATATGTGAAACACACAGCCAATCACCAGGCCCAGTATGACTTCTCTTATAAGGGACTCCACCATGTCAAAGGTACTAAAAGCCATGACCTGTCCGGCTCCGCTTCTGACTCCGGGCGCAATCAGGAGACTGAGGGCCAGCACCAGCCCGGTGCGTACCATGGGCGGAACTCCTCTGCGTGAAAACACGGGGTTGATAAAGACCAGTCCTCCCATTCTTGCCAGGACCAAAAGAAAGATATCAAAATACTCAAATACACTGCTGTCCATACCGCACCACTCTCATCAAAGAGCTGCCATAATGGCAAACAGCTCCACTACAAATTCATTCATGACCTTGCTCATCCAGGACCCCAGGGCTAAAAGCACCAGGGCAATGACAATCAGCTTGGGCACAAACGTAAGGGTCTGTTCATGAATCTGGGTGGCTGCCTGGAAGATGGCCACCAGCAGCCCAACCGCTATACTTATGATGAGAAGGGGACCTGCGATTTCAAATGCAACCAGCATGGCCTCCTTCATGATTTCCATTACCTGTTCAGCGCTCATACAAATTCCTCCTCAGCGTCACCTGAAACTCTGGACCAGGGTCTTAATCACCAGACTCCATCCATCCACCAGCACAAACATCATGATTTTAAAGGGTAGTGCAATCATGGTAGGGGGCAGCATAACCATGCCCATGGACATAAGCGTACTGGACACCACCAGGTCGATAATCAGAAAGGGAATGAATATAAGGAATCCCATGGTAAATGCCTTATTCAGCTCACTGAGAATAAAGGAGGGCACTATGGTGGTAAGCCCCAGCTTCATATACCCTTCCTGCCCCTGGGATATATCCGGCGGCTGTGCTTTGGATATGGACAGGAACAGATCCAGGCTTTTTTTCTCAGTCTGTTTCAGCATAAATTCCTTCATGGGCTCCTGGGCCCGCTCAAAGGCTTGTTCCCTGGTAATCTTCCCTTCCCGGTAAGGCTGGTATGCCTGGGTGTTGACCGAGGCAATTACAGGACTCATGATAAATAAGGTCAGAAACAAGGCAAGCCCTACCAGAATCTGGTTGGGCGGCGACTGCTGTGTGCCCAGAGCATTGCGCAGAAACGACAGCACAATCACAATCCTGGTAAAGCTTGTCATCATAATGATAAGGGAGGGAACCACAGCCAGAAACAGGAATAAAAACATGATATCCAGCATATCCATGGGCTTTCCTGTGCCGGAGGACCCCTGCAGGGTCAGAGACACATCCGTCGCATAGGATGTAACAGCGCCCGGCGCCCACATCCAGGCAAAGGTCCCGGCGCCTATGATTTTCCCTGTCTTTCGCAGTATTTTACTCATGATTCTTTTCTCCTGCCTTTTTATCCTGTCTGTTCCTCTGTCCCTTTTCCTGAAAATGCTCCTTCATATGGGATGACAGAAGGGAAACAAAATCCGGCGCCCCCTCTGTCTCCCCCTTCTTATCGTAGGATTCCAGCTCTTCTACCTTGGATATCCTGCCCGGAGATACCCCTATCAGGAAAATCCTCTCCTGCACCTTTACCACCAGCAGATAGCTGTCACGGCCCAGTGCCATCTGGTCCAGAATCTCCATTCCCCCGGTACCCCGGGTCCGTCCCATTCCCCGCCCCAGCATCCTGGTGGTGTAATAGGCCAGCACCAGTACCGCAATCAGGACAATAAGGTAAAACAGTATCTTTAAAAATGCCATATTATTCCCTCTTGCCCACGACTTCGATGATACGCGCCCCGAATCGGTCCCCGGTTACCAGCACATCCCCTCTGCCAATCAGTTCTCCGTTCACAACCACATCAGCCGGTGAACCTGCCTGCTTGTCCAGTACCAACAGCTGACCCTCCTTAAGGGAAAGTATATCCTTTACACTGCAAACCGTACTGCCAAGCCTTACTGATACATCCAGCGTTATGTCCAGCAACTTCTTTTTTTCTTCCCCTATCTGTTCTTTGGCATACACGATAGGTGTGTACTTAAATTCCGGAAAGGACACCTCCTGGACGGCAATGGCCTCCTTGTGTTCTGCCGTCTGCATCCCTGCTGCCGGCATCCCCGGGGTCTGCCCCCCTGTCTCCTGACAGGGCATGTCCGCCATATCCGAAATACCCAGCACCTGTTTTAGTGCCTGGGCGGCAACAATATATGCATCTGACTCCACCACCCCGTCAATAACATAGTGCAGCCCCATTAAAAGCACGGAATCCTCCGCATTCCAGCTGCGAATAATATCCTGGATCCTCTCTGTGTTGTCAAACGCCGATATCCTGGTTATTGTGTCCCTCATATCCCTTCCCAGGAAGTCATTGAGTTCATCCATGGCAGCGCCCACACATTGGGAAGCAACTTCCTTCAAGGTGCTGAGGGCAATCTCATCCAGGGGGCTCTGGGCATCCACCGGCACACCCATGATATAGTTGGTAAGCCTTATCATGTCCTCCTTGGCAAAGATGTACAGCTGGTCCGCCGACATGCCCCCCACAGCTTTTCTGCTCTCTATGGCCACATTAAAGTGGGGCAGGCCCTCTGCCAGCGAACCCATGTCTGTCTCCTCCACCTTTGACACCGACATCTTCACGCTTCTGCCCAGCAGGGAGCCTAATATATTGCATATAGGAACTGCTTCCATCTCCGTCAGCTCCTTTATGGCTTCTTTGTCCATTGATAACATGCCTTTTCCTCCTGGCTACAATTCTCTGCTGATTTCCACTGCCTTGCGCATCTTTGTCTGACCCGCCCTGGCCTCAAAACAGGCCACATCCTCCACATAGAGGGATATGGCGCTGTCCACCTTTTTATTGAGGGGAATCACATCCCCCGGAGCAAGCTGCAGTATATCCTGGGCATCCAGGGTAAACTCGTGAAGTATGGCCCTCAACTCAACCTCCGATTCCAACAGGTGCTGTTCAATATAGTGCCGTTTGGATTTCTGTTTGTCCTCATCCTGTTTCTTATGGCTGACCGCAAAGGAATAGCCGAACTTGGAAGTGAGCTCCTCCACATTGGGGGCCGGCATCACCATGTTGATTCTGGCTCTCAGTTTCTCAATTACCACCTCCAGCTCCACCTGGATAACCACATCTTCCTGGGCGCTCATCTGAAGCAGGTGGGGGTTGGTCTGAAGCCCTGTCAGGGATGCTTCGATGTCCAGGTACTGTCCCCAGGCTTCCCCTAAAAACTCAGTGATTTTTTTCAGGACATACTGTAAAATAGCCTTCTCAATATCCGTAAAGTCCCTGGATAAATCATACTCTGACCCGACTCCGCCCAAAAGACGTTCAATCATAAAAAACGCCAGCCTGGTATCCACTTCCATGGTCAGAGGCGCCTCATTATAATCTTTATTTGCAGGACTCATGGTAATCATGCCAAAAAGGGAATGATCCTGCACAGAACTGCTGAATTCCTGGTAACGCTTCTCCACTATACCATTAATATTAATCTCGCAAAACGACTGGAGAAGACCTGTGAGATACGGCGCAAGGGCACGGGCGAAGCTGTCATACAGATTCTCCACCGTACTCATGCGCTCCTTTGTAAATTTCTTTGGTGATTTAAAATCGTAACTCTTAATCACTGGCTGTTCCTTCCTGCATCATAGTCTCATCCCCCGGCATGGTCACCGGAAACAGGGGATCCATTGTCTCCATTCCCTGGACCGTATCCGGCGGTTTATATCCGGTTCCGAGAATAATCATATCCACCCGCCGGTTCTGTTCGCGGCCTTCCCTGGTGGTATTATCCGCAATAGGATAATATTTTCCGTAACCGCGGCATATCAGCTTTTTTGGGGGGATTCCCACCTGTTCCTCCAGGTAAATGGCCACATTATCCGCCCTCTCTGAGGACAGGAGTCTGTCGTTAATCAGGGAATTGGCTGCCTGGGCCGTGTGTCCGTTTATGTAAATGGCCAGGATATTGTCCTGCTTTTCCTTCAGCATGATTCCAACCGCGTCCAGCATGGATTTGCTGGCATCCGTAAGATTTGCGTTGTCAGGCGCAAACAGTAAATCATTCTTAAAACGGATGTACACCGCGTTCTCACTGTTGCTGACAACCGCGTCCAGATTCTCCGAATCAAAATATGTCTGTATATCCCTGGCCATATCAGCCATTTCCCTGGCCGATGCCTGGTACTGCTGCTGTGTCTGCTGCAGCGGTGCCTCCGCGTCTTCCGGCGCCTGGGCGCCTTCCCCTACAACAGGATATTTCAAATCGGAAGGCACGTCCTCAATTTCGGTCTTTGCCTCGATTCCCAGCTGCCTCTGCATGGCAGACGCAACCTCCTCCAGTTTGGTCAGGTTTACATTTGAAATGCTGTATAATAATACGAAAAAGGTCAGGACAAGGGTTATCATATCCGCGTAGGTATTTAACCACTCCTGGCCTCCTTCTTCATCCTTCTGCCTTTTCATTTATTTACCAATCTCCAGTGCTTTTAGAGCCATGCTTTTTGCAACATTAAGGGCCGTGACATTCGCCTCATAGGCGCGGGAGGCAGCCATCAGATCCACCATCTCCTCCGCACTGTTCACATTGGGCATCATCACATACCCATCCTCATCCGCATCCGGATGGTCCGGATCATAGACCGGCACCGAAGGATTCTGGCTCTCCACCACTTCCTCCACAAATACGCCGCCATTCTCCGCCTTTGTCATGGCCTTTCCCAGCTCGCTCTTAAAGTTCAGTGTATTTTCCCTGAACACAACCTGCTTCCTCTTGTAGGGACCTCCCTCTGCCGTCCTGGTGGTGTTCTGGTTTGCCAGGTTCTGCATGATGATATCCGTGCGGAACCGCTCTGCTGTGAGAGCGGAACCCGTTATATTAAGAGAATCCAAATACCCCATATCTGTCTCCTTTATTTGCCTGTGTTATTAATTACATACCGCAGCGTGGACAGCTTGCCTGACACACGCCCTGTGAGAGCCGAATACTGGGTATAGGCCTTCCACAGCTCCAGTTCTTCCTTTTCCACCTGGACATTATTGCCGTCCGGCCTGGCCTGGGTGTTTCCATCCTCTTCCACCACTGGTTTGGATATACGCTCTGTTCCCTGGGCTGTCTCGTAAAGAACATCCCGAAATTCCACCTTCTTCGCCTTATAACCCGGCGTCTCCACGTTTGCAATGTTGTGGCTGGCAATCTGCTGCTTCAGCCACATGCCATCCATACCTCTTTCCAGAGCTCCCAAAGCCCTGTCATCAAATAACGGCATGTTCCGCCTCCTTGTCTCTCATCAGCCTGTGTGGCCTATACGTACCTGTTTATCCGCCTGGGCAAATGCCTCTTTCAGTTCCTCTATCATGGGGAGAATCTCGTTCACCGTCTCCGGGTTCTTCCTCACATTGGCCTGTATGATCTGGTAATTAAAATACTCATAGAGAGAAGACAATCCCTTGGAAACCGGATACTGGGGATCCAGTGTGGATGCCAGATGGCTGATAATAGCCTGGGCCTTCTTAAAATGGGTATTGGTTGCTTCGCAGTCCCCTGCCTCCAGCCCCGCAAGACCTTTGTTCAGACGGTTGATTGTCTCATCGAACAGAAGGTTAATCATATCTCCCTGGGTCATGGTCATTATGGACTGCTGTTTATATTTTGCATATGGATTCTGCATAGTGATTACTCCTTCATCATGATGAGAACTGCTGGGTAAGCCAGGAACTCTGGCTGTTCATATTCGATATGGCCTGTTCCATGGCATTAAACTGATTCCAGTACCGTGTCTTTTCCAGCTGATACTTGGTATTCAGATTGGAAAGCGTCTCTGAAATGTGCTTCATCTCCTCATAGAGGGTATTGCTGGTGGTAAGAACATCCTTTGTTCCCGCATAGCGCACCATGGTGCCGGGGCTTCCGCTGCTGACATTGGCTGCGTCCTTAAGGGCATTCTGCATGCCGGTTCCCAGCCCCTGGTCCCTGTCTGTAAACAGCTTGCATATGGCATCAGGGTTGGTGGCGGCCATGGATTTAAGAACATCCTCGTCAATGACCAGCTTGCCGTTATCCCTCCAGTTATCGGATGTCTCAATGCCGATATCATAAAGGGACAGCCCTGCGCCCTCCACACTGCTGTAAAGAACCATTCTCATATCGCCCAGAAAGCTGGTAATGTTGGCGTCATTGTGGAGAAGGCCCTCCTTGGATTTTTCCTCCCAGAGTTCAATCTCCTTGTCGCTCATTTCCTTCTTCTGTTCATCGGTGAGAGGCGCGTATTTCTTATAATTTGCAGTCTCTTTCAGATGTTCATTCAGTTCTTCCACAAGCGCGTTGTAATCTTCTACAAAACTCTTTAAACTGTCTACTATTTTATCAGTATCCCGGGATGTAGTCAAGCGTATTGGGGTGCCTGTATCATGGTATTCCGAGGTTAATTCCATGGTAATTCCATCCAGTTCAAAGGTGTTTGAATTACGCTCAATGACAGTGCCGTCTACTGTGAGGCGGGCGTTCTGGCCGGCGGTTATGTCAGCGGACGTGTGGTTCGATATCGTATCACTGCCAAAAAGGCTGTTCATTAACGCTTTACCGTCTGCATCCGTTCCCTCTATAGTGAGCTCTACCCCATCTATTTGTATTTTATTATCTGCGTACGTTACAGTTCCCCCGGTAACATTCCGAAGTTCCTGTAGCAAATTATCAAAGCTTTCAGAAGTTCCCAGAGTGTTGACGTTAATATCTGTGGTTGTTTCTCCGACAGTTATTTTTAACTTTCCTTTTAAAAAATCAGTATTCTTGACCTGTTTTGAGATTAAAGGTCTATAGGATTTATGAGATATCTCTATGGTACTCTTACCAAACATCATATTTACAGGATTTTTCTTTACGACACTTCCATCTGGATTTGTTACATTTCCATCAACACCCTCAATTATTACATCATTAGTAAGCCCGGTTATATTAAACCTGCCATCCTTATACTCTACCTTTGCATTTCCACCTATAGCAGTCTGAAGCCTGAAAGCCACCGTTTCCAATGTGGGATTATCCAAAATATTAATTGCTGCTCCACCATTAACCTTTATCTCCCCTATCAGCCCAGCATCATTCCATGTGGTGTCTTTGCCGAGCACATTAGTTTGGTTTTCAGCAAATCCAAACGCCTTAGCCCCACCGCCATTTATATTATCAGATGTAAAATTAATCCTATGCTCAGATGATTCCACTACTACGAAATCGTATACTGCATTGCTAGGGTCCTTCTTCGTCGAAAAGTTCACCTTCCCGCTGCCAAACTCCCTGGAAAGCTTGGAATTAATGGCGTCAATAACAGCCTGCGTGTTCTTATAATTACCAACACCGTTTTTTCCTTCCAACTTTACCGTGTAATCTTCTCCATCTACCTGGAATGTAAGGGACTGGTCCTTTCCACTATTAAGATTCTCTACAATGGCATTAAAGTCCACGGAACTTGCACTAGGGATTTCCTGGGAAAACAGCGATGACTGCACACCCGTTGCCTCCACGCCGAACATGGTGGTCAGCAGATTCCCGTAGGTCTGGGACATCTTTATATCGGATATCTCTCCGGTTGAAGATGATTCCATGATAAATTTATCAGCCGCCGAGGAATAGGATACCCTTACCCCTGCGTCGCTGCTGTTGATAGCACTGATTACATCACTGAGCGTAGATTCCCCGGTCAGTCCTTTTATGGTCACGCCGTTTATCTGGAACTCGTATCTGTTTCCCTCAAGGGGCGTGGCAAAATTCATATTTTTTATAGATGTACCATAATCCAGCTTGTTGGAAAATCCGCCGGAAAATCCCAGCTTGGAAATCGTATCATTGTTGCCGGCTGACTCTATGATAACTCTTCTGGATGAGTCCACGGGTTCGCCAGCAGATTTCCTTTCTTCATTCAGCTTTACAAGCTTCACGACATTTATGTCATTGCCGCTATCATCTTCACCAACTTTAACCAGGTCCATCCCCACCGATGTACCAAAATTACGGTATAACACCTGGTTAATATTATTAATCGTATCCTGCTCCGTTGCTCCCTTTGTAAACGTTATGGTCCTGTTTACCCCATCCAGTGTTAGGGAAAAAGAGTGCTCTCCCGGTTCCAACTCGGACAGCTTTGCCTCCTGTCCCTTTGGATCACCGGTCACGTTACCTGATGATTTTACCGAACAAGCTGTTGCCAGCTGCTGTATCTCGCTTATATTCATGGAGCTGACCGCATTGGATGAGACAGAGCTTATCTTAATGGCACCGGAACTGCTGATTCCGGTCATTGTCTTAAACAGGCTCTGGCTCATGAGATTGGTATCGCCCGAACCATAATAAGAAAAATATTTATCACTAAAGGTATTGATTTTTGTTATCAGGTCCCTGTAAATATCCTGTTTCCATTCAAGCTGCTGCTTTAATCCTGACTGCTTATCTATTTTGGTCTGGGTACCCATCAGAAAACTCTTGACAATACTCTCCGTATCCATGCCGGAAGCAAGACCTGATACGTAATTCTTATTGCCGTTGCCGCTGACTGTATTGATTGATGACATTGTTTGTCCCCCTATCTGCGTTTATCATAGAGCACCCCTTTGCTCCCCTGTCCCATCTGTTTCAGATATCCGGTAAATTTACCGTTTACATTATTCTTTTTTATCTTTTCCTGGAGCTGTTCCTGAATCACTGCCATCTTTCCCGGTATTCCTTCTTCCAGCTCCCGGATTCTGGTCATGATGGCAAATACCTCCTGCCCGACCCGGAATACTGCCTGCTCAGCCTCAGTAAGGCCGGCATAATCGCACTGATTTTTCCCAATATGAAAACAGCGCGCGCCGTAAGCCGATGCTTCCCCGATAGCGGCAATCCTCCGGTCCAGTCCGTTTATCTTATCTATAAGGGCCTGCCGTGCCTGTACTGCATCCACGATATCGTCCACCGCGTCCAGGTCATCCGTATCCAGTCTCAGGGTCTCCTGCTCATACTGTCCGAACAGAATGGCCTTTTCCCTGAGCAGCATCCTCATCTGCTCAAGCACTTCCATTTTTCTCCTCCCTAACTTCCTTTTCATCCTCCTGGGCAAGAGCTTTCAGGTTTCTGGAGAGCTGGAACACCTTAAGCAGATCCACCTTATCCGATGCTTCCTTGTTATTCTCCATGGTAAGATACAGCTCCGTGCGGCATATCTTCATATCGCCGGGCGCTGAAATGCCAAGCCGCACCTTGTCGCCTTTAATCTCGGACACAAATATCTCAATATCATCGCCAATTTTAATTGATTCGCCTTTTTTCCTGGATAAAATCAGCATAGGCCGTCCCTCTCTCCCTGGCTGAATATGGACTGCCGTATGGGATAATCCTGGTCCAGTATTACCTGGACAGCCAGATTCGTCTTATGATTAATGATGACAGGGCTTTTCAGGTTTACTGTGGAATTGCGGAACGTCTCTCCGATGACCATGAGAACCCAGCAGTCCAAATCATCCTCAGGAACCGCCTGCAGCAGGATTAATATATCCTGCATCACAACCGGAGCATAATCACGTTTTACTTCCAGAGGATTCAGCATGATAAAGCATATGTCCTTCTGCTCAATGGATTGCAGCCAGCAGATTCCATTTCCCATGTTGGAATCATTTACAAGTACAAACTGCGTATATTCTTCAAATCCGAATATGGGCTGTTTAAATGTTATAATATTTCTTTCTTCTATCTCAAGGATTCCAAAATCCCGCGTCTCTATCTTCAAGCATATCCCCCTATCTCATCCCTGGCCCTGGTGTCATTCATACCGCCTGTTACTGCGGCCCTTCATTTCCGGCCGGATTGGCGCTGGGCGGTACGTATATGGGATCTCCCATATATTCTATTTCTACTTTGGGATACTGTTCCACATTTACGCTGAGCTCGCCCGGCACATACCTAGCCGCCGGCTCCTGCACCTGAGGATCAAACGCAAGCTGGGCAGGCGCAAAGTCAATGGACAGATCAGCGGGCTCCCAGGAAATATCCGGACCTACTGACGGAATAAAGGCAATCCCCGTGACCACATTGGTCTGGGCCATCATCTGATTCTTTATAATGCCGGATACCGTCACCCCGTCCTGAATCTGCATCATCTGGTTGCCCACCCTGGAATACTGGGCAGTGGCATCCGATGCAGCCTTAAGGCCTGCGCTGGCAGCATCCTTCATAAGCCCTCTGGCGGTCTTGAATCCCAGGCTGTCCCTGGAACGGGACGTATCAATATCCACCTTGATATGATCTGATTTCATGTTCAGCTTCCCCGGATTGCGGATGATTCCCACCTCAGGGTCCGGCAGCCTGCTCTCAAGCCTGGCGCGCTGGGAGGTCATGGACAGCTTAATGGGGGTAGATGTGATTTTTAGGACGTTCATCCTCAGACACCTCTTTTCAACTTATTTCATAAAGTCAAATATGGACGGCGGTATGATGCTGGATCCCAGCTGAAGGGTAATCATCCAGGCTGTCTCACATGATTTGTTGTTAATAGCCTCCGTCTCAATCTTAACCGACTCCAGGTCTGTCTGGCTCTTCTGTAAATTAATAAGTCCTGTCTCCAAACGGTCCTCTGTGCGGTCCAGAAGTTTTTCTCTTGTTCCTAGCTCAGATGTGGCAATGGAAATATTGCTCTGCTTCTTCTTAAGCTGCGACAGGGTATCCATTGCCCCCTCCTTATCGCCGCCCCTTAACTGCTCCTCCACCTTGCCTATGAGGCTGTACAGATTGTTGGGAAGCCCGTTCTCGTCCTTTCCGTATCCCAGCACATCCACGCCTGATGTGGAAATCTTAATTCCTGTCTTTGCCGTGTTGGTTCCCGACGCGTATGTACCGAATCCGATATCCAGATAAACCGGCTTATTCTCGTCAAAATACGTGTCCGGATCGTTCTTATCATAGGCATCCACCGGCTTGCCGTTAAACAGCAGATTTCCGTCCCCATCCACGGTGAACGGAGCTTCGCTATTGGACGAACCGGAAAACAGGAATTTGTCCCCATACTTGGCGTTCATGGTCTGCAGAATCTCCTCCTTAAGACCGCCCAGCTCCTCCGCAATGGCATCCATGGAATCCTGGCTGCTGGCGCCGCCTGCCTTGGTGGCCTTTTCGTATACTGTTTCAAGTATGGAGTTCAGGGTAACAATGTTGGAATCCGCTGTATCCAGCTCTCCCCTTGCGTTCTTCACCACGCTGATATGTTCCTCAGACCTGGCAATCTGGTCCCTGATGGCAAAGGCCTTTGACGCTGTTGCCGGGTCCTCCGATACATGATTATACTGACGCTTGGACGACAGCTTCAGGTTGGAGGACGCCAAATCAGATATATTCCTCTGGAGATTCCTGTTATAGGTAGATGTCATCATATTTTCCGTGATTCTCATATGCTCCTCCTTAACGCCCTACTATGCCCATCTTGTTGATAATCATATCCAGCTGCTCGTCCATGGTGGTCATAAGCCTTCCCAGAGCCTGATAAGCCTTGTTGTATGTCATCATGCTGATTCCTTCTTCATTCAGGGAAACGCCGGACACGCCCATACGCTCCGAATCAGCGCTTTCCGCAATAGCCAGGGAAGCACTCATCCTGGCGCTGTTTGTCTTGATTCCGCTTCCCAGTGTATTGGTGACGCTGGTAATAAATTCGCTGAATGTACCCGTGTATTCCCCTCCAAAATTAAAATCCTGCTCAAACGCCGCCTTCATATCCAGAATATCCTGATTGTCCAGCTCTCCGTCCGGATTCTGTTTGCGGATTATGTAGGACACGTCATCGGCCCACTGGTCACTGATGCTGATATTTCCCGCTGTAACCTTGCCGTCAACACCTCCCTGGAGAAGAAACTTGTACTTATCAGGGAAATCAGGGTCATCCGCATGAATTTTATTGTTAAACACATCTGCCAGGGTCTGGGCAAAATTGTCCATCTTATTCTGGTAGTAAGGTATTCCCGCATTGATTGGGTCAGCACCAGTCAGCATATCCGTAAATCCTCTGATGGCCCCTGCTCCCAGATTGGCATTCTGGTTGTTGCTGTTCCACGTCAGAGTAACGCCGTCGCTGCCTATGTTAAGCTTATCATTGGTGTAGGAAGCCCCAGAAGCGTCCACCACCACTTTCCCATTGATTTTAACCTGAATCTTTCCGTCCTCCAGGTCCGTTACCTGCACATCGCCGTACCGCGACAAATCATCCAGTATAACATTTCTCTGGTCCAGAAGGTCATTGGGCCCATAGTTGACTCCATCATAATCGTTGTTGCTGAATATCTCATGGGCAATGGAGCTGTTCAGTTCAGACAGCTGGTCCAATTTTGTGTTGATATCCTCAACAGCCACTGACAGGTCATTTTTAGTCTGTTCCATCAGGGTTTTTAAATTGGCGTCATACTCATTGAGGACCTGGGTCACACCCTTAAATGCGTTCATGACTATGTTGGCATTGGTCTCCTGATAAGGGGACTGGCTGAAATCCGCCAGTGCCTGGGATAAGGTGGTCAATGCTGCCTTGATACCGGTTCCCTCTACCTCCGGATCGCTGATGATTCCCTCTATCTGGTCCATAATGGCTGCCTTCTGGTCGTAATACCCCACATCGCCGTACTGCTGCCTGAACTTGGCATCCAGGTACGGATTGCGGATCTGCGCCACTCCCCTGGCATCCACACCCTGCCCGGCCAGGGGGATGGAACTGTAGTTATACTGGCTGCTTCCATAGGTATGGACACTCACTGTATCCAGACGCTGCCTGGTATACCCTTTTGTTTTGGAATTGCTTATATTATTGCCTACAATATCAATGGCCTTCTGATTAACCTGAATTCCTCTTTTGGCTGTCTCCAGCCCCATAAATGTCGGTCTCACTTTACCACTCTCCTATGTCAGCCTCTGTCAGGCCTTTTTCTCCAGTTTACTGCCCTTGCTGAACGCGGGACGCCCGTAGATGCCGGTGGGATTTCCCACATACCGGGAGTCAATTCCCATCTGTTCCAGCTCCGACTTGGCTAACGCCTCCGCCTTCTGGTTGTAATACTGTATATTGCCAATGGCTCCGTCCATTCTACGGTACAGGTCCATAAGTTCCTTACTCTGCTCCGGGCCTGCATCCTCAGCAATCTGCTTTAAGGTCCTGCCCTCAATCCCATAGGAGACAAACAGCTTCCGGCGCCTCTGCTCCATGTTCTCCAGCTTCTTATCCATGGCCTCCTGCATCATGATGGTCTGCTCAACCTTATCCAGTTCCCTGGTCATCAGAAGTCCCAGCTTTTCAATCTGCTTTTGTTCCATGGCCTCCAGTGTTTCTGCATATTCTCCCAAAAAATCAATGATTTCTTCCAATATTTTCCCCTCCTACAGACCGCTCATAAGGCGCCTGGCAATCTGCTCTGCCGGCACCTGGTATGTCCCCTCCTGCACCTGCTGCTTTATGGCGGCAATCCGGTCAGCCGGAGCCCCTTCTTCCATGGACCTTGACAGTGCGGCTGAAAATGAGGATGCACCGCTCTTTTTCACACCCTCGCTGCTGATGCAGATAGCGTCTCCTCTAGCCTTACCGGCTGCCTGTACGGGAGCGGAAAGGCTTTTTTCCGTATGTTTTGCATTGCTTACTGCCTTCTGATAGGCTGCGTAATTTCTTGATACCTTTATATCCATATGTCCGGCTTCCTTTCCTTACATGCTCTTTGTATGGTGGTCCTGATAAGTGGTTGTGATATTTCTATAGTACTTATCGTACATGGCGGATAAAACTTTATAGTGTGCCAGGGAATTTTTTTTATTTTTTTAATATGATTGCGGCAGGTTTGCCGGGTTAGACAGGGGTGTGGACGGAAGGGGGAAGGACGTGGTCGGGTCCGGATTATCCAGTGACCGGTCAAGAGACAGGTGGGGTGACAGCAGGCAGGGTGACAGATGGGAGAAATAATTTCAGGGTTAATAAAAACCGCTAACAAGCAGAATCCTGGGATTTTGCCTGTTAACGGCCCATGGTATTTATTTAATTGGCTTCCTATAATTGGCACCATCCAATGTGTACGATCCAATACCTATCAGTGCCAGGGTGCCTTTTTCACAACCAGGATAGCCTGCACCAGAGCCCCGGTTACCTCGGAACCATTTTCCAGCTCCGCCTTCCTGCGCTTTTCCTGTTCTACTTCCTTCATCACCACATACCGCGGCTTCAGACGGTTCAGGGCCAGCGCCGCTATGTCCTTCTTACACTTATCACATTTACAGCAGTTAAACCGGTCCAGGGTGGAATCCAGCTTATTAATCACCAGTTCCTCCATAAGGTTTACCAATACCATATTATTTTCTTCCTTAAAAGGAAATGTTACCGGGCTGCGCTTAAGGGTCTTTGCCATAGCAGCAGCCGAAGGCGCTGATAAGGCCGGCATACCCATGGCGCCTTCGCCTCCATTTACACGGTCATAAAGCGCGGTATCTGATTGCCCTGCGCCTGAATTTCCGGTATCTGCCTGCGCCGTCTTTGCATCTCTTTTAGAGGCAGACGGCATAATCTTGCGGTACATTATTTCCTTGTCAATCTCTGTCCTGCTCTTAGACATCTGCCTTAAGCCCCCTTTGAATCAATTCCTGTATCAGCTTCTTATAATCCTGCACCGCATTGCACTCAGGCGCATACTCCAGCACGGAGCGCTGAAGGGACTGGGCTTCCCGAAGCGCAACGCTGTCCCGGATAAATGTGTCCAGAACCGGAACATCCAAATCCTCTGCCACCATGCGCAGGGCGCCTTCCACTTCTTTGCTGAAATTTGTCCTGGGGTTGTGCTTGGTGAGAAATACCCCAAGTATCTGGATCCGGGGATTACAGTAATTCCTGACACGGCATATGGTTTCATCCAACTGGGTTATCCCCTGAAGACTGAATATATCGGAAAGCATGGGCACCAGGACGTAATCAGACGCAGTAAACGCGTTCACGGTCAGCACTCCCAGGGCCGGCGGAGAATCAATGAGAATATATTCATAGGAACTTTTTAGTGATTCCAGCGCCTCCTTCAAAAGAAACTCCCTGCGCGCGCCGGTAAACTCCAGCTCAATGCCGCTGAGAAGTATATTAGAGGGAATGATATCCACCAGGGCTGATTTCTGAACCGCATACCTGGGCTTTAACTCCCCCTTTAACACATCGTATATGGTGGCGCTCTCAGTGTCCGCCCCCATGGCGAAGCTCAGATTACCCTGCGGATCCATATCCACCGCAAGGACTTTATAACCCTTTTCCTTCAGCGCTGTTGACAGCACATAGGCTGACGTGGTTTTCCCAACACCGCCCTTCTGATTGGACAACACAATTGTTAACGACATGGCTACTCCCCCAGGGACCTAATATTTCTCTCACATTATGATATATTATAGCAAGAAATGCCGAAACAGACAATTGTATTTTATTGTATACCCCCATAGCAGGGCTCAAAAAGGCGCTGCTTCATGACTGTGCTGCCACAGCCTTTTTGCAGCGCCTTTTTTATATTATCTGTTTATTGTTTGAAGATATTACACTGTTAACCTGCCCGATTACTGTAATTACTGTAATAACTGTAATACGGACTGTGGCTGCTGATTCGCCTGTGCAAGCATGGCCTGTGCAGACTGAACCAGAACGCTGTTCTTGGTGTAGTTCATCATTTCCTTAGCCATATCTACGTCGCGGATACGGGATTCTGCGGAAGTGATGTTCTCAGTGGTAACACCCAGGTTATTGATGGTATGCTCCAGACGGTTCTGGATAGCGCCCAGTTTGCCGCGGCTGGTGGATACGGTGTTGATGGCGGTTTTGATTTTGCTCATGGCTGCTGCTGCGCCGTCTCTGGTGCTGATGTCAACAGACGAGAGATCCAGGGCATTAACATGCATATCTGCAATACTTAACTCAAGCTGATTATAGCTCTCACTTGTATCACCAATCTGTAATTTAAGTCCACCACCGGCAGAAAGACCGCTACCAGCTACTTTAGCTCCTAATGTAGCCGTCTTCGCATTTAAACCTGCCCCGGTCTTACCACCCTCATAATTTACACTCATGCCAACACCGGCATCTGCCAACATTTTATTAATTTCAGCCGATGTATAAGATTTTGCAGACTCTAATCCCACCGTTACATTACCATCTGCACCAACGCTTACTCCAACTGCTCCCGTATTTGAAAAAGTAAGGGTGCGAGTATCTACGCCTGCTTTATCAGCAGTTACAGTTATATTCTCAGCCGCAATCTCTCCAACTGCCTGAACGGGTTTGCCAGTTGTCGCAGTCGTAGCTACTGATGCTACCCCCGTCGTACTTCCTGCTGCATCGGTAAACTTAATATTCTTATCCAATGTTACCTTAATATTCTTTGCATTATCTGGTGCGCCACTAGCCGCCGACAATGCACGATCAAGATCTTCCTGGGTAATTTCTGCAGTATCGTTAGCACCAGAAATGGTAAATGTTAGTTTACCTGCTAAATCCCAAGCGGCAGACACCTTTGTACCACCAGCCGCAGCTCCTGCTGCAAACGCTACCTGTACTCCTTCTTCGGCTCCTGATACTGTGACATTGAATTTTGCTATATTATTTGCAGTTAAATCAATTTCCTTTTCAACGCCAGTCGTTCCAACACCCATTGTACCATCTAATAACTTAATACCATTGAAATCAGTTCCATCTGCAATACGGTTAATCTCATCCTTCAAAGCAGAGACTTCATCCTGCAATGCCTTACGGTCAACGTCATCCGTATAAGTACCATTGGCGGACTTAGTTGCCAGCTCGGTCATACGGTTTAACATGGAATGAACTTCCTGTAATCCACCCTCTGCTGTCTGTACCAGGGAGATTGCGTCCTGAGAGTTGTCGGTAGCTGCTTCCAGGCCTTTAATCTGCGCTCTCATCTTCTCAGAAATAGCCAGTCCGGCGGCGTCATCACCTGCACGGTTGATTCTGTAACCAGAAGATAGCTTTTCCAGTGACCTTGCTACTGCGCTGTTGTTTACACCTAACTGCCTGTTGGAATTAAGTGCCATAATATTGTGCTGAATCCTCATACTAATTACCTCCATGTAATTGTTTTATACCGGGACTTCCCTGTCCCTCTTATTTTCTTGTTCTTCCAATGAGCGACGGGCCCTGTCGGACACTGGACCGAGTTTCCGAAACATTCCATCTCTTCCGCTCTGTAATATTTATCGTACGCCCCTCCCATTTTGTTCACCAAAAAAGTGCACAAAAATCACAGTTAATTTTCGTGCACTTTAACCATATAAACTCTGTTCAATATAAAACTCTTCCAGGGACAGCTCATTATCCTTCATATAGTTTGCCGCTTCCACCCCTACATAGCGGTAATGCCAGGGCTCATACTGGATTCCGGTAATATCCGTCTTATTCTCCCCATACCGCATGACAAAACCGTAATCCTGGGCATGTTCCACCAGCCATTTACTCTCCGGTGTATCCTCAAAGGCCCTTTCCAGCTTGTGGTATCTCCTGGTATAGAAGTCCACTGCCAATCCCAGGCAGTGCTCTCCTGAACCGGGAATGGATATGGTCTGTCTGGCCAGATTGTAGGACTCCTCCTTGGTATGTCCGGCCTTCACAAAGGACAAGACCTTCCTGTTAAACAGTTTTTCCTGCTTGTCCAGCGTCCTGTAGCCGGAGCACACTATCGGAGACAATCCCTGGTCCTTCATATCGCCAATCATAGCCATCAGCGGCTCATAGATTCTCTTATCCACTGACTGCTCCGTACCGGGAATGGCTTCCAGTTCCACCTCATAGTCTTCCGGCACAGGATACTCTGCGTTGGTAAGTATCAGACACCACATATCCTCCGGCAGAATTTTAAGACCTCCATCTGCATCCATCTCGCCTCGTTCTTTGTAAACCCGCGCTCCCGGCAACCCTTCCGGCTGTTCCTGTACCGGTTCCTTCGGCTGTCCCCCTGTCTGTCCTCCCACTACTTCCTCCGGCATCCCTCCCGGCCATCCTTCCGCCAGTTCCTTCACCTGCTCCCCCGGCCCTTCCTCCGCCGTCTCGGCCCGCAGCGCCTCCAACTCCCGCTCCTTCTGGACCGTCCTGTGGGCCGATATATAAAACAGGGTCAGGATCAGCAGGAAGGTGTAGATTGCCACCCGCCGGTTCCTGACCACACGCTGGTCCCTGGGTCTCCTCTGAGCCATAATACGCGTTTCCTCCTAACAATCCCTTCTCTCATCTCTCTGACCTACCGTATTCTCCGCAGCTGATCCCCCTGCCGTCTGAGAATATACCGGTACAGCAGGTCCTCCTGCTTTGTGGCCATTTCCACGAATTCGCAGCCATAGCCAAAGCCCCCCTCCGGACGTTCCACCCGGCGGCGTATTTCACATATGAACAGCATGGAATCCCCCATGGCCGGTATGACGATGTTGAAACGGTCATTGACCTTGAATTCCTCCCTGGTGCAGAACATCAGGCCTCCCAGGCTGATATCCACCAGACGCACCTTCAGGCCGTTGTAATCCTCTGACTCCTCCCCCATGTCCAGGGTGTCATTTCCACGTATGCAGTTATAAATGATTCCCTCGTCCCTGGTACTGATCCGGAAATACTCCCGGCGCTCGTCATTGGTGGCCTCGCTTAATTCCACGATCCGGACCAGCTTGGGAGAGGACAGGTATACCCGGCCCATGAGCACCTTAAATCCAAGCTGTGTGTTGTATATCTCCAGCTTAATAAGCAAATTGTACGGAATTCCCGGCAGCTCATTGCGGGAACTGCCCACATCTATGAAGTTTTTGCCTATACGATGCAGTACCCCCATACTGATCAGGTCGTTGTTCTTAGCCTTTATGACGCAGGACGAACCTACATACCCGTCCAGCAAATCAACCATCTTCCACACCCCCTGTTATCATACTGTCTGTTGACTGTCATCCTTGCTGTGTCTGGATACCAGGTTCCGGCGCAGGCGGCCGGGCTGGCTGGCTTCCTCTTTATGTCCGGCAGATGCGGATTCTGAACGGCTTTTTTCCACTCCCCGTATCTGGGCGGAGGTTTCAATGAGCTTGCAGTAAATGGCTGCAACCACCTCGTACAGCTCCACCGGTATATTGCTACCCACATCCAGCATACACAGCAGGGATGCCGCGCTGTCGTCCTTGAACACCGGAATCCCCTTTTTTTCCGCAATATCAATGATGTGTTCCGCAACCGTTCCATACCCCGAGGCAATCACCACCGGGGATGTGTCCTCATCTACATTGTATCTTAAAGCAACCGCTTTATTTTTCTTATATTTTGACATCTACACCCGTCCTTTTAAACGGCAGATTTTTGAATACTTCCATCAGGGAACGCACATGGTCCATGCGCTCCACCTCTATGCCTGACGCCTTGTATCCGTGTTCCTCCATGATATTGCGGAACTCCGGAACCAGGCTTTCAAATATACCTATATAGGATTCCGGACAATACAGATGGAATCCCAGTTCCTTTCCCGCCATCATAAACTCGGCTTCCATCTGACCCACCCCCGGCACATCAAAGGTTATGAGCACATGGACATGACCGCCCTCCCTGCTTCCCGGCTCCCCATTCCTGCCTTCGTCCTTGGGATCTATCCACAGTTCGGAAAATGCCTTCATTCCCTGGTAATCCACAGGTATCACAAAGTGCAGGAGAGGCGTGTAGTTGCATGGGGATGACAAAAGACTTGTGATGATTTTCTCTATCTTTTCCCCGTTCAGGCTGTTCATGGGAGTCTCCCTGTCCTGTTTGGCAATGATTTTAGCCAGGGTGTCCATGATGCGGGAACGGTTCATCTGGCGCTCCGGCTCCCTGAAACCGGCGATATATTCCTTCACCAGTTCCCTGATATGGGCCTTTTCCTCCCTGTCGTTCACATGGATGAGAAGATTCATAAGGGCTTCCTGGAGAAAGGCGTCATTGTCCTGATAGCGGGACATATTGTACAGTATGTTGGGAATGACCCTGGCAGCCTGGGGCGTATAGAGCACGCTCTCCTCCAGCTCCTTTAGGGCCTGCTGCACCTGGGGCTTCAGTTCCTCGAATTCCAGGCTCCCCCGGCTCTCCCTGACACGGGCCGCAAGCTGTGAAAACATACCTGACAGATTTCTGCTGCCTGTCAGCTGCTCAGACAGGTATTCCAGGCTGTTGGCCACAGAGTCCAGCACATCCTGCCTGGATATGCTGGCGTTCACCGCCTTTAAAAGCTCAGCTGTCTCCATCCGCAAATCCGGCGCTTTCTCCAGAATTCCCCTCAGCAAATCAAAGAGCTCCCCTTTGAACAGGGTGGACGCGTACTCCTGGTCTACCAGTTCGTCCACGATATGGTCCGGGTCAATGAGAAGGGCGTCAAAGAGCTGGCGGATTTCCTGGGTCACCGTATTGTTGTTCACCGGAAGCAGATTGATGATTTCCTCCAGCATATAAATATTTTTCAGATAGTTGACGGTCACGGCCGGGTCCTTTAACAGGTTCATAAGGGTGGCTGCCCCGGCCTCTCCTTCCAGCACATTGTGATGGCCCAAAAGACCGCTGCCCGACGGGTTCTTTGTAATATGCCTGATCTCCTGCATATCAAAGGGAACCGACGGGTCCTTTAACGCCTTATCCGGCTGTATGATGTTTTTGTTGATAACCGGAGAGGTCACCCGCAGGATATCTGCCATTACCGAATTCCTTTCTTGATTTCCCCGTCAAGATAATAGAAGGTGCAACTATCCTCCTTCTTGGAAATGCTCATCTTACAATCCCCGATATTAATAACGGTTCCGGGGTATACCTCCCTGGCCGTAAGCCTGGACTTGCCCACCTCCCTCAGTTTCCTGGAAAGCTCAGCTCCCTGCTGCTTCAGTTTCTTTTCCTTCAGCGAATTAATGGGGGCTTCCAGCTTTAACTTGGATAACCGTTCCCGCTGGGATGGAGTGATGGTCCCTTCCTTCAGCTTACCGCTCAGATAAGAAATATCTTTGTTCAGCTCCGTCAGCTTTCTGGAGAGCAGTATCATCTCCTTGCCCACTGCCTCCATCTCATCCATGAGCTGGGGCGTCAGGCCCAGGGTCACAGAGGTGGCGATATGGCTGGGTGCTCCCACTGCCTTCACATTCATGCAGTTATATACAGAACAGCTTCCGCCGATAAATGCCCCTCTTTTTCCAATCAATGTCAAATCGTGGCCGCAGGACACCTCCGAGTTGATGATATATTCTGCCTGGATATTATTTCTGGAAAAGATATTGCAGTCCTCCAGAAACTTGGCCGTGATATCGCCCTCCGCCTCAAGCACGCCGGTTCTCATGCCCCGCATGCCCTTGTGCAGCAGAATATCTCCCCCCGCGCTGAGCCGGGCGCCCTCCACGATTCCCATAACCGTAATATCGCCCTTTGCTTTGACGCTGTATCCCTCCAGAACATCCCCGTGAATCACCACGCTGCCTGTGAAGTTGATATTCCCCACGGAATTGTCCACATTGCCGGACACGGTAAATACATTCTCCACATGGAAACGGCCGGACCGGAAGGTCAGATTGCCCTCGCAGGCTGCCAGCAGCCTATCCCTGTCTTCAGAATAAACGATGTTCCTGCCCTGGGGAACGGGCGGCATGGTTCCCTTCTTCCCCCGCACAGGCTGGCCAAACACGTCCATGCCGTCTCCGGGTTCCGTGGGAAGTGTAATATCGCAGACAACATCACCTTTTTTTACATTATGTATCAGATTGGTGCTTTTAAAGTCGATTCCGCCGTTTCCCTTGGAAGCGTACTTAATCTGGGCCTTCCTGGGGTAATAGTCTTTAATATGGCCGTCCTCCCCGTTCCTGGCAGGCTCGCCCGCAGCTATCATAACCATCTGCATATACTGCTGCCCGCTGACAACCCAGCTTATCTTCTTCTGGTCTATGCCAAAACAGATCCCCTTCTGCTCCAGCACATCATACACCATTTCCTCCGTTATATCACTTCCGCCTCCGGATGGTCCGTAAACCATCATGGACACCGACATCCTGTCATCCGAGACAAGAACCTCCACCCAGGCATCCCGGGTAACTTCTTCTTTCTTTATGCCGTCCTTCTGTGCGCCGCTGCCTTCATAAGCACCGCCGTCCCCGGAAACGGACCGGTCCTCATCATATGACTCCGACTCCTGCGTGGCGCTTTCCGGATGCTCCTGCCCCAGAAGCTCGCGCTCCATCTGCTGGCGCCGCCTCTGTTCGGTTTCATTCCAGTCCTCCACTGTTTCCACCCTGTTGTCATGGTTTCTGTCCGCATGTTCCGTCTCGTCCGCTCTGTCATAGGGCTGCCCCTGGGGCCGTGATTTTTTATCCTGTTCCCGTTCCGGGCTTTCTTTGCCGTCCTCTTCCCGGGGTATCTCATCCTGCCCCTCATCCAGGAACTTGGAAAACAAGCTGTAAATCAGACTCTTTTCGTTCATGGGCATCTCCCCTTTCAGTAAGTTCAGCGCATGTCATTGCCTTGTATGTCATTACCTTAAGTTATTTATCATCTCTTCCATCTGATCCGCGGTTGTGACGATCCGGCTGTTAAGCTGAAACGCACGCTGCGTCTGCATCAGATTGACCATCTCTGTGGACATGTTGCAGTTGGACATCTCCAGGGCATGGCTCATAGCCTTGCTTTTCTCCTGTTCATCGTCCAAATCATCCATGGACAGCCATTCACCGGAGGTTTCTCCTGTGCGGAACAGGTTCATGCCCACATGCTGCAGCCCTTCCGGATTCTCACACACAAACAGCCCGATCCGTTCTGCCAGCCCGTCTAAGTCCAGCTCCCCTGCATCATTGTCTCCGCCGTCCTCTGATGTCTTGTATTCCAGCTCTATGGGCTCCCCGTCCTGGTCCAGGACATAGCTTCCGTCGCTGGTGGTCAGGTAATTGCCGTCATCCGTGGAGGATATCTGGAATGCGCCGTCCCTGGTATAAGCCGGTTCTTCCTCGTCCTCGCTGGTCTGGATGGCGAAAAACGCATTGCCCGATATGGCAAAATCCAGTTCCCGGTCCGTCTTGCGGAAAATCCCCTGCTGGAACGTGGTTCCCGGCCCGTCATTGCGGACTCCGTGTCCCACCTGGGCCTGAGGCCGCATGTCCATCTGGGTGTACAATAAATCATTAAAGCTGCTGCGCATGGACTTGTAGCCGTTGGTGCTTATATTGGCCATGTTGTTAGAAGTCACATCCAGGTCCTTCTGGAATGCGTTCATGGCCGATACTGCTGTATAGTACGATATATTCATCTGTGGTTCCCCCCTACAGCTTTCCAATCTCGTTGGCTGTTTTCTGATTCATCTGGTCTATGATGGTCAGGGCCTTTCCGCAGGACTGAAACGCCCTCTGCACCTCCATGGCCCTGGTCATCTCATTGTTCAGATTTACTCCTGACTGTTCTAACTTTCCCTGATACACCGTGGGATAAACCTGGCTGAGCTCCACGCCCGCCCCCGCGCCGTAGGTTCCGTTGTCATAGAACTCCAGGCTGTCGTAATTGTCCGGCACCACTATCTGAATCTGGTCCAGGGCGCCGTCCTCATTGTCGTAGATAATTCCATCCGCGCCAACGCGGAAACCCTCCTCATCCACATATACCGGACCGCCGTCTCCCATAAGCTGGCCCACTCCCGGAAGCATGAGATTTCCCTCGTCATCCCTGGTAAAATGGCCGTTGCGCGTCAGATACTGGCCGTTTTCTCCCTGTATGACAAAGAACCCGTCTCCATTGATAGCCAAATCATAGGTCTTTCCGGTATCCTCAATAGGCCCCTGTCCATGGGTTGTCATCTCCCTGGTTCCCACCGATATGGTGGACCCCTGGCCCAGTCCTTCTGTCCTTCCGTTCATTTCCCGCACCAGCTGCTGGTCAAAGGTTGTCTTAACCAGCCGTTTCGGTTTGTAACCGCTGGTCTTAACATTGGCTATATTATTGGCAGCCATGTTTAATGATCTCTGATTCATCAGCATGCCGGAAGCGGCTGTATAAAATCCTGAAAACATAGTTTTATCCTCTCATATAATCTTCCAGGCTGGCTTTCAGCTTTTGGATTGCCCTGGTATGTATCTGGCATACCCGGGACTGTCCTATGCCCATAACCTGGGCAATCTCCGAATACTTCAGCTCTTCATAGTAATATAAGGTAATGACCAGCCGTTCCTTTTCCCCCAGCCCGTCTATGGCCGATGTAAGTGTTCCCATCAGTTCCTTGTAAAACAGGTTTTCCTCTGGTTTGCCCTCTATATCACCGGACTCCAGCTCCCCTTTTGCCACTATGGCCGTCATATCCTGCAGCACGGACTCAAAGGAAAGAAGGTTGGCGTGGTTCATATATTTAATGTGGTTTTCCACCTTTTCCACGGGCAGGTCCAGATAATCCGCCACTTCGTTTACATCCGGCTCCCTCATCTGCTTATGGGACAAAATGGAGCATGCTTCTTCTACCTTTTTCTGGAAATTTCTCGCTCTGTGAGGCACCCAGTCCTGGCTGCGTATATAGTCAATCATGGCACCCCTTACCCGCATGAACGCAAATGTCTCAAACCTGGCGCCCCTGTCCGGGTCATACCGTTCCAGACATTCAATCAGCGCCAGCACCCCCTGGTCTATAAGCTCTTCCTGCTCCAGAAGGGATCCGGCCATGGACCGCAGCTGCACTGCCGCGGAACGCACAATGGGAAGATAGTGCATAATCAGCCTGTTTCTCAATTCCTGGCTGCCGTTTTTTCTGTACTCCTCCAGAACCCGAACCATATCCTCACTGTCTGTCTGTTCCATCAGCATATCCTGTTACCTCTGGCTAAGGGAAATATTTCCCAATGCCTGTATCTGTATATTGTTGTCAATCTCACTGAAGGATACCACCGCTACGTTGGGGTAAAACTGGTCAATGAGCTTTTTAAAGTAAATCCGCACCACAGGCGAGGTCAGTACAATGGGTACATTGACCAGATCCTTTATCTTATTGATCTCAGCCGTGGCTGACGCCACTATGCTCTGGATGGCTGTGGGCTCTAAGGCCAAATAGGAGCCTGTATCCATCTTCTTCACGGACGACATAATCATGTTCTCAATCCGGTCGTCCAGGCTGATGACCTTCATCTGCCCCGCCTCTGAGAACCGCCGGGATATGGTGCGCTTTAATGCCTGGCGCACATACTCGGTAAGCATATCCGTATCCTTTACCTGGCTGCCGTAATCACCTAATGTCTCTACAATGGTCTCCATATCCCGAATGGGAATCTCCTCACGCAAAAGATTGGCCAGGACCTTCTGAAGGCCTCCCACCGATATAACCGACGGAATGGTGTCCTCCACAATACTGCTGTTGGTCTTTTTAAGGGCCTCCAGCAGGTTGTTGACCTCCTGCCTGTTTAACAGCTCATGGAGGTGTTCCTTTACCACCTCCGACAGGTGGGTGATTACCACGGAAGTGGGGTCTATCAGGGTATAACCGGCCAGCTCGGCCTGTATCTTCCTGTCCCCGCTTATCCATTTTGCCGGTATATGGAAAGCCGGGTCAATGGTATCTATTCCAGGCACATCGTCTGCATCCGTGCCGGGAGGCAGGGCCAGGTAATGGTCCATGAGTATGTCCCCCCTGGCCACCTCCTCCCCTTTAAGGAGGATGCTGTACTGGTTGGGATTGAGCTGTCCGCTGTCTTTGATACGGACAGAGGGAATTACAAATCCCATATCCAGGGCCATCTGTTTGCGGAACATAACCACCCTGTCAATAAAATTCCCGCCGTTGCCTTCATCGGCCAGGGGAATCAGGCTGTAGCCAAACTCCATTTCAATCTGCTCCACGTTCAGCAGACCGTATACATTTTCAATATTCTTATAATAGGACGCCTCGCTGGTTACCTCTGTCTCCACCAGTTCTTCCGCAGTCTCCTCCACCAGGCTCTTCTGGTGCCGGTACAGATAATAACCGCCCCCAACCATGCCTGCGGATATAATCAGTATCTGAAGAACAGGGAAGCCGGGTATAAGGCACAGGCACGCGGCCGCGCCTCCAGCCGTCATAAGCACTCTTGGCTGGGCCAGGAACTGCTTTGTCAGGTCCTCGCTGAGGCTGTTCTCCGAAGCGGACCTGGTCACCACCATACCGGTGGCAACCGATATGAGCAGGGCCGGTATCTGGGACACCAGACCGTCGCCAATGGTGGATGTGGTGTAAATCTGCATGATATCCTGTATGCTTCCCTGGCTGTTCATGATTCCCACAATAAGGCCGCCCACAAAGTTGATAAAGGTGATGATAATGGAGATAATGGCATCGCCCTTTACAAACTTGGTGGCACCGTCCATGGAGCCGAAGAAGTCAGCTTCCCTCTGGATTTTAGACCGGCGTTCCCTTGCCTGCTGTTCGTCGATAAGGCCGCTGTTTAAATCAGCGTCAATGGCCATCTGTTTGCCGGGCATGGCATCCAGGGTAAACCTTGCGGCAACCTCAGCCACACGCTCGGAACCCTTTGTGATAACGATAAACTGAACCAGCACAATAATCAGGAATATAATAAAACCGATAACCGCGTTTCCGCGGATAACAAACTGTCCGAAGGTCTTGACCACCTGTCCCGCGTATCCATTGTCAAACAGGATTTTTCTTGTGGATGATATGTTAAGTCCCAGCCTGAAAAGGGTTGTGATCAGCAGCAGGGAAGGAAACACGGAAAATTCCAGCGTCTCTCTGATATACATGGACATCACAAGAATCAATAAAGACAATGATATGTTCAGTATAAATAAAAAGTCCAGTATGGGCGTGGGAAGGGGTATCAGTATCAGGAATATGATACCGATGATTCCCGCTGTTACAAGGATATTAAACCGTTTCAAATTTATTCACCATTTCCAATAATGCTTCTCGTATTTACTATTTCGCTGATACGCACACCAAAGTTATCATCAATCACAACCACTTCTCCCCGGGCAATGAGCTGTCCGTTGACAATGATGTCCACAGGGGCGTCTGACTGCTTATCCAGCTCCACCACGGTGCCATTGCTGAAATTCAGCACATCCTTTAACCGGCGCCTTGTCTTGCCGATCTCCACGGACACGTTTAAGGGCACATCCATGATAAGGCTCAGGTTTCCGTTCATGGACTGGTTTTGCAGCATGGATCCCGGCATTCCCATAAATCTGCCGCCGGAAGCAGTGGTGCCCCGGACAGCGCCTGAATATGCGGATTTCTGCGTCCCTGCATCTGCGGGGCTTTGTCCCCCGCCTGTGCCGGAGGGCCTGTCCTGTCCTATGACGGAATTCTGCTCCATGATAAGGGCGCGCTTTTGGGCCTCCTCCTCTTCCTGGCGGGCTTTTTCACAGGCCGCTCTTCTGGCCTGTATCTCCTCTGTCAGACTGTCCATGGCAGTGGACGAGATGCATTCTATAAACTCTGACTCCACCATATCCTTAATCTTCATGGTGTAGCTGACAACCATAACCTTTGCGTCCTTTGGCTCCCCGATGACAAGAGCCAGGTCCTGGCTTCCGTCAGAGAGCACCAGCTGGCAGTCTGACAAATCCATGGTGTCGCCCAGATACTCAGCCATGGACGAGGCGGAGGCATGGGACATCTGGTTCATCAGCTCCCCTGCCGCACTCATGGCCACATCGTCAAAGACAAAGTCCGGATCCGGAAGGTCATCCACACCCATGAGCTCATTTAAGAACACCTGCATATCCCTCTGGCGAAGAACCAGGACAATGTTGCCTGCCACCTGGGAGGTCAGGCAGCTCTTTACAAAGATAGCTGGTTCCAGGATGCCGTACTCCACATCCTTTATTGTCATCTCCTGAAGTCTGGGTGCGCCTATCTCTATGTCTGCCCTCAGGATGGAGGATATGGCCTCCCCTGCCGACTGTGCGTGAATCTTTATAAGTTCTTCAAACATCTGCCCGTCTGTCATTGCGGTGACATCCTGGCCTCCCTCTGCCTTTGCCATGGTTTACTCCTTCTATTCCTCAATCTCTTTCTTGTTCCACCTGCGGCGTTTTCCTATGCCCTTCTTTTTGCTGTTCTTTTTGCCGTCGTTATTTCCGTCCTGCTTTTCGCCCTTATCCGCCGGTTTTTTATAGCTGGCCGGAAGAAGCTTGTACAGCTTTTCTTCAATGAACTTGGGATTTTCCCCCTCCTGAATCGCCAGGACTCCCTCCATGACCAGCTGTTTGCACAGAAATTCCTCGTCGTGCCGCGCTTTCAGCTTGCTTGCCATGGGCAGGCAGACCACGTTGGCCAGCAGTGAACCGTATAAAGTGGTTATAAGCGCCACTGCCATGCCCTTTGCCAGAGCGTCCACATCCGACATATTTCCCAGCATGAGAATCAGTCCTACCAGTGTACCAATCATACCAAAGGCAGGCGCAAAGCTGGCCGCCTTCTCATAGAAGCGCCGGTCCAGGGCATGGCGTTCATCCAGCTGTTCCAGCTCAGTCTCCATGGCCTTTCGCACCTTCTCCGAATCCACGGAATCCACCACCAGCATCAGGCTGTTGTGCAGAAAGGGCTCGTCAATCTCGTTCAGCTTATCCTCCAGGGACAGAAGCCCTTTCATACGGGCCTCTGTGGCCAGATTCACTATCTGGTCCACTGAATCCGTGGGGCTGTACTGATATGGTTTGACAATGATTTTCAGATGGCTTCCAATCTTTTTAAAGGCCCCTGCCGGGAATGAAATCATCATAACCCCAAGAGTACCTCCAATGGTAATGGCCATACTGGGAATATCCAGAAAAGCCTTAAGGTTATGGTACACAATCCTCATAGACTCCTGGTCAAATGTCATACCAAACATCACCAGTCCAACTGCTAATATAAAACCTAAAATTGACAAGACATCCATACCCTTACATCCTTTTCCTCAACTTTTATCTTACTGCATCAGCCTTTAATCTGTTCCAGAATGCCGCGGAAAGCATCTCTGCGGAATTCCACTACCTTCTTTACCACTTCTTCCTTGGACTCCCTGACAATCAGATGCTTTCCGTTGGTCAGGAGTATGGTGGTGTCAGGCGTCTCCATAATGGTTTCGATCAATTCGCTGTTTAACACAAACTCTTCACCGTTCAGCTTTTTAAGGATAATCATGATACCACCCTCCCGTTATCTTATCTCTTAAGGTTTACAAGCTCTTCCAGGATGGAATCCGATACCGTGATGATTCTGGAGTTGGCCTGGAATCCTCTCTGTGTGACTATCATATCCGCAAATTCCGTGGAGATATCCACATTGGACATTTCCAGGGACGAGGTCTTTAATGCGCCTGTGCCGTTCTCTCCTGCCTGGCACAGCTTGGGATCGCCGGAGTTGGCCGTTGTCTTGAAGTAGGAATTGCCCACGCCCTCCAGACCATAGGGGTTATCAAACGTAACCAGATCAATACGCCCTATCTGAATCTTGCCAAGGTCCGGGTGGGTTGCCTCGATGATACCGTTGGAAAGAATGGTCACACCCACGCCTGACAGGGCCACATCCCCGCCCTCGCTGCCGTTTGTCAGGGTAAAGTTCTTGCTCTTAAGCCCCAGGTCATTGGAATTGGTTGCGGCAGTGATGGTGCCTACATCTGTCTTTGTCAGGTCACCAGTTGCAAGATCCTTACACGCATCGTTAATGGCGGCATAACCCGGATGCTTCAGTTCGATGTACTGGCCGGGCTGGTCGTTTAACGGCGTAGTTCCGTCCTCTTTCAGCCATACACTGTTGGCTGAGGTGCTGTTTTCGCTGACCTTGCCTGTAAAATATCTTTTCGATCCGTCATCACTTTCAACCGTAGCCTTGATAATCCATGCAGCAGGTTCAGTATCCGTGGCTGCCTGGAGCGTCATTTCATAGCTCACCTTACCCGAAGCCGTGAATTTAGGTTCTGTACTGGTGCTGGAAGGTTTTAGCCCTCCAAATATGCCGTCCTTGATGTCCGCAGCATCCGTAAATTTCTGGACACCTGCCTTGATTCCGAAGTTCTCGCCTAACAATTCCTCCCCCGTAAGGCTGGTTTTAAATATCTTGTCAGCCGGAACCGCTGTTATTGTGAAATCCCCTGCCGGGTGGGCCTTTCCGTTATTGGCCCGTGTGATGGCGGCGTTCATTTTGCTGTTAAAATCAGATAAACTTGTAAAGATTGCGTTTTTATTCACGCTCACCGTAATACTGGAATCCTTTAACTCCCCTGATTTCACCACTATATCCGCCCCGTCGGGAAGTGTGTCGTCCAGCCGGAATGAAATGGTGACATTGGCTGCGGAAGTAGTGTTCTGGGATGTTATGGTATACTCGATTCCGTTGATGGTCTGGGAGTTAGCGGACTGGGCATTGTTCTTTCCCGGTATGCTTAAATGTATTTTATCAGCTCCTGCAGCCTTTCCAAGGGGATCGCCTGTTACGCCAAGCACCGTATACCCGTTAGCGTCCACCAGATTGCCGCTGTTGTTGTCCAGCTGCAGATTTCCTGCCCTTGTATAGAATATATTTCCGTCAGAATCCATTACCTGGAAAAAACCTTCTCCTGTAATGGCAACATCCATGGGTCTGCCTGTGGACTGGAGGGCTGACCGTCCCATATTAAGGTCAACGCCTGCCAGCTGTGCGCCGTAGCCTACCTGGCTGGCATTGGTACCGCCCTTATTGTTATCACCGCCTGTAGCGCTCTGCAGTGTCTGGTAATATACATCCTGGAAACGTGCCCGGCTTGACTTAAAGCCGTATGTATTAACGTTGGCAATATTATTGCCGATGACATCCAGCTTTGTCTGGTGGGCCTGCATACCGGACACAGCTGAAAATAGTGATCTTAACATATTAAATTCTCCTTTTCTAACCGCTTACCCGTCCGTCATTCGGGGTAAGGATAGCCTCCAAAAGGACCGGCTATATCATTACGGTTCCGTCAATATTCGTGAAAACAGTGCCTTTCAGGCTGTCTTCATTCACGACAGTTACAACTTTATTATTTTTTACATTTACGACAAAGGCAGTGGTCCCCAACAGAATCAGCGGCTCCCTCAGTCCCTTTTCCTCCGCCATGCGGACGCCCTCGTTCAGACGGTCCAGCTTTTCAGAGGAAACATCCACGCCCCGTTCCACCACACGCTCCATGGCATGTTTGGAAAAAGATACCTGGCTTTCTTCCTTCAGTCTCTGCTCCAGCAGTTCCTTAAATGCATTGTCGTTTGTTTTTTCCCGGGGCCTGCTCTTGGGCGGCTCACCCGGAGTCCCCGTATAGATGGGGGTATGAAGCATTTTATTATAAATCATTGAATCCATTGTTCATCCTCCAGTCCCTTATTCTGGTTCATTAACCGGCTGCTCATAAAAACAGCCATCACACGTTACCGCCGGACGGGTTTTACTTATCCGGAGGAGTCTTATCGGGCGGGGTTTCATCGGGCGGGGTTTCATTGTTTTCGCCGGAACCTTCTGCTGCCGGTTTGTCCTTGATCTCCATGATTTCATCCATGGAAAAGGCTTCGCCGTCCACGTAAATTACGAATTTTCCGTCCAGCAGGGATATTTTTTCCACCACTCCGTCTGCCTTTTTCAGTTCTCCCGATACCGTAAACTTAGCAGCGGACACATTCTTTCCTACCAGGGAAGCCACATAGGAGCTCTTGGCATTGTAGGCCATTTCCTCCATCTGCTGCATGGTGGATATCTGGGCAAGCTGGGTCACATACTGGGTGTCATCCACCGGATTCATGAAATCCTGGTTTTTCAGCTGCGCCACCATCAGGGTAAGAAAATCATCCATGCTGACTTTCTTGTCATCCCCGTCTCCAAAGACAGCGTCAATCACATTGCCGGAGCTGCCTGTACTGTCCGTACTGTTTGTTCCCTCTTTGCTGTTTGTTTTTTCTGAACCGTTTGTCTTATCTGAGCTGTTTGACTTCTCTGTATCTTCGCCATTGTCATCGGAAAGCGCCCTGGCTTTTGACGAAGCGGTTCCCGAAAGTGCGGATCTGGAACCGGCTCCCGGCCCGGATGCAGTGCCTGCGCCCGTTGTGTACGGCGAGCTGTAATTTGACTGTATGGGCATTGTTCTCTCCTATTCTTTCTTTTGAATACAGCTAAATGTAGGCGTAAAGCCTGCTCATGCGGCTCTCTGCCATCATCCGTTTTGCTTCCATCAGAAGTTCCTCCTCTGACCCGCTGTCCTCTGCTGCATGGAAACTGTATCCGGTATGGGACTGCTGTCCCCGGCGCTCCTGCATATGTTGGCTGAATCCTGAAAAATCCATGGCATTCTGGCTGCTGTGGTAAACCTCCTGGACTTCTGTATTCAAAGGCCTCAGCATATCCTTAAGACTCTCCATCTGGCTGGTGACCAGCTTCTCAGTCTCAGGATTGGTCACTCCGATTCGCACCGTCGTCTTGTCCCCGGAGCTTGTCAGGTGGACCACAATATCTCCCAGACCTTCGGGTTTTAAGTGGATGGTCAGCTCCCTGTTTCCTGTCTGGGCGGCCCGTTCCACTCCTGTCTTAAGCTGTTCCAGCACCGGAGTATCTATCTGCTGTTCCCTGGCGTCAGACACCGGCCTTAAGCCGTAATTCATTCTGTTCTGTACTGCCTTGCCGGTCAGGTCAATCCCCCTGGCATCTGCGTTCCGTTTCAGTTCCTCCAGCACCTGGTTGGCATCCTTTGGTTCCTCATCCGCTGTCCCGGTCTGTTCCCGCAGCTGATTCAGAGTCTTGTTCTGCCTGCTGTCCGCACTGAAAAACATATCCTCACCGGACTGCCGGGTTTCCTTGTGTCCCTGAACCACGGCCGTCATATCTGCTTCCATGGTATCTGATTGTACCGGTCGGACCGTATCTGAAGTCTTTCCTGATGGTTCCTGTCCAGCCGCAGATCTGGCAGCTGTTTCCTGAGCCATCTGCTCCCGGACTGCTTCTGCGTATGGCGGCTGAACCAGCTCCTGAGTCTGAAGGGCTGCCGTCTGCTCATAACCCGCTAAAGCTGTGTTGGATAAAAGGGTCTGTTCCGTCTTTCCTGGTTCCGGAACATATTCCGTCAGCATGGCAGCGTCCTGTGCGGCCTGTTTGTCCTGCGCTTCCCCTGCCTGCGCGGGAACCGGCACCTCCTGCATCAGAAGCGACATAGCCTGGAGGTTTATGGCCTCCTCCGCCGCGCCCTCATTATGGCGCTTTCCGGAATCGCTGTCCTTATCCGTATTCTCCACTCCTGACTCTGCCTTTTTACTGTCATCCCGGCATGTTCCGTCTTCAATGGGTTCAGAGGATTCGGATTTTTTTCCCTGGTCAACAGACGCCTGGTTTCTGCCTGTATCTCCCATTTCCTGCGCCTTTGAATCAGCCGCCCCGTCCCTTTTCTTGTCTGCTGCTTTGGTCCCGGTCTTGCGGGCATCCTTTAAATTCTGCGCAAACATGTCCATAAAGCTGACGGTATCATCCTGCTTTTCCCTGGATCCGGCCGTTGGATTTGCCTTATAACGGCTGGCTGTCAGGGCCTGTGTTAATGTTCCTGCATTCATCTTTTTCACCTCCTTTCGCAGATAATATCTATTTAGGAAACGCCATTCCTGACAAATGTTCCTGCAACATGCTCGATAATAAGATCCTGCTGCTCCTTTGCCTCCTCATGGCGGTATTCCTCCATCTGTTTTTCCTTCAGCTTCTCCAGCTTCTTTACTTCCTGGGAAGCCTCCGTCACAACACGCCTCTGCTTCTCCGCCCTGGCCTGTGTCCGGGTCAGCTCTGTCTCGATCTCTTCCAGCCGGATTCTGACTCCCTCCAGCACAGAGTAACAGCCTTTCAGGATAAAAACAGTTGTCCCCTGAATCTGGCGCTGTCCGATATCCTCCTGGATATGACGGATTCTTAACTCCTTATCACGTCTGTCCTCCTCCAGCTTATCCCGCTCAGCCATAATCCTTGCAAGAATGCCCTTTTCCTTTTCCAGGTTCTGTTCCTGGTATGCCAGCATGCGCTCCAGCGTAAATACAAACTTTTTCATGACCCGCCCCTTAATCTGTTGCCTGAATCATCTGAATCACTGACTCGTCCAGTGAAAAACTCTCATCTGTCTTCTGCTGAAGAAACCCATAAATACGGTCGATTCGTTCCAATGCATCGTCCAGTTCCGGATTTGTTCCCTTCTTATAAGCTCCGATGGAGACCAAATCACGGTTGCTCTCATATACGGATAAAAGCCTTCGGAGCTTTCCGGCAGCCGCTTTATGCTCCGGCGTCACAATATCATTCATAAGACGGCTGACACTGGATAATATGTCAATAGCCGGATAATGGTTCCTGGCTGCCACCTTCCGTGACAGCATGATGTGCCCGTCTATGATTCCGCGCACCGTATCTGATATGGGCTCATTGGCATCATCTCCTTCTACCAGCACCGTATAGATACCGGTAATGGATCCTTCCTCAAAATTGCCGGAACGCTCCAGCAGTTTAGGAAGCTCTGAATAAATGGATGGGGTATACCCTCTGGCCACCGGCGGTTCTCCGATACTCAGCCCCACCTCCCTCTGGGCCATGGCAAACCTGGTAAGGGAGTCCATCATAAGAAGCACATCCATGCCCTGGTCCTTGAAATACTCTGCGATGGTGGTAGCTGTCATGGTACACTTGGAACGCATCATGGCGGACTGGTTGGAGGTGGCCACCACAAGGACCGAGCGTCTGAGCCCTTCCTCCCCCAAATCCCTGTGAATGAACTCCACAACCTCCCTGCTTCTCTCCCCAACCAGGGCAATGACGTTGACGTCTGCCTTTACGTTCTTGGCAATCATGCCCATCAGCGTACTTTTTCCAACGCCGCTTCCTGCGAAGATTCCCATTCTCTGGCCTTTGCCAACCGTCATAAGGCCGTCTATGGCCTTTACCCCCATCTGTATGATTGTGTCGATTCTGGGACGGGTCATGGGGTTGGAAGGTCTGCCTGTAATGGAATAGTATGACACATCCTCCACAGGTCCCAAATCATCTATGGGATTACCCATGGCGTCCACGGTCCTGCCGATGAGATGGTTGGACACCGCTATGTGCAGGCGTTCCCCTGTATTGCGGACCGCGCTGCCGTAACCGATTCCCTCTGTCTCCCCATAGGGCATCAGCAGCACCTTATTTTCCCGGAATCCCACCACCTCGGCCATGACAGGAGAACCGCCCTCCACCACATCAATGGTGCATACGTCACCCAGCCTGCAGGCAGGCCCCGTGGATTCCACTGTGGTTCCCACAATTTTGTCTATCTTGCCAAGGTATGTATACAGACCCGCGTTCTCTATTACCCGTTCTATCTGATCCAGTTCCATATATTTACCGCCTTACTCCCGGCTGTTTAAAGCCATCAGCTGTTTTTTCAGGTTATCCAGCTGTACATCCAGCGATGCGTCCACAATGCCTTCTTCTGTCTCTACCTGGACAAATCCCGGTGGCCTGCTTTCTGTCTTAATGCGCAGCACGCCGCCCATTTTATCCCTTAAGGGTTCCAGGCGCTTTTCAAGGGCCTCCACCAACCCCACAGCGTCCTCCGGAATGTGGACCGTTATATTCTCCTTATCACGCTCCGAGAGCACGGCGCCCGCCACCATGTCGGCCAGCTCGGCCTCGTCATACTCCACTTTTTTCCTGAGTATTTTTTCTGCCATCATAAAGGCCAGTCCCGCCACTCTTTCATTCATCTGGCGCTTGAATTCTTCCAGTCCCTGCCCCAGCCTGTCAACTGCCGCCTGTATGCCGGCCATATCCTGTGAAATGTCCTCCAGGGCCTGGTTTAGTCCCTGGTTATAGCCCTCCGTTTTCGCCTGGTCATGTATCCTTCCGGCTTCGCCCCGGGCCGTGTTCACTATGTTATCCCTCTGGGCATATGCCTCCTCCAATATCCTGGCAGCCGACTGTTCTGCCTGTTTCCTGGCGTGTTCCAGAATTTTACGCTTTTCTTCTGATATGAGGGCATACCGTTTTCCGGCTGTGTCCTGTCCGCCGGCCCCGGCGCTGTCCGCTTCCTGATTCTCTGTCCCGTCTGTGCTTTCCCCGGTACCAGCCTGTCCCGGCATTCCCGGCTCAGGCTGGTACACCCTGACCCTGGCGCTTCCGGTAAAGGTCTGTCCCTGCTTCAATACCTTAGACAATTATCTCATCCTTTCCATCCTTGGAAATCACAATCTCGCCTTCCTCCTCCAGCCGCCTGATAACAGCCACAATCCTCTGCTGGGCTTCCTCCACATCGCTCATACGTATATTATGAAGGTATTCCATATCGCTCTGTATGGATTCGCGCATACGGTTGGACATATTGGAGAATATGGTTGCCGTCACATCCCTGTTGGCAACCTTAAGGGCCACAGACAAATCCTTGGAATCAATCTCACGCAGGAACCGCTGTACGGACAGAGGGTCCAGATAGGCGATGTCCTCGAATACAAACATGAGCTTGCGCACGTCCTCGGCCAGCTGCGGATTTTTCATATTCAGCTCATCGAATATGTCCCGCTCCGTGCTGCGGTCCACATGGTTCATCACGTCCGCTATGTAATTGAGACCGCCCACCTCCATGGTTTCCTCGGATGAGGAGGAACCGATTTTCTTTTCCAGGACCTCCTCGGCTATCTTGATAGCCATGGGCAGGGCCCGGTCCATGTTGGCGATTCGCTCCACCACATCCACTCTGGTATCCTGGGACAGATTTGCAATGATCTTCGACGCCTGTTCCGGTGTGGCATAGGACAGGATGAGCGCCAGTGTCTGGGGATGCTCATTCTGTATGGCTGCCATCAGGGTCTTATAGTCCACTTTTCTGATAAAACTGAATGCCTTGGTTTTCAGGGCCTTGCTGACCCGGTCCATCAGATTTCTGGCCTGCTGCTGCCCAAACGCCTTTTCCAGGACCTCCTTGGCGTAATCACGTCCGCCCTCGGTTATGACCTTTTCTGTCACGCAGCAGTTATAAAAATCCTTGGCAATATCCTCTAATTCATCTTCAGCCAGACGGGGAAGACGGGTGATTTCCATGGACAGCTGTTCCACCTCATTTTCAGTGAGATACCGGAACACCTCAGATGCCCGTTCGCTTCCCAGTATGGATATAACAGCCGCGGCTTTCTCTGCTGGCCTTCTCTCTTCTGCAGGCATCTTATTTTTTATCCTCCTTCAGCCATGAACTTATCATGGATGCAATGATTTCCGGATTCATCTGTGCAAAGGAACGTACCTGCTCCACCGGGTCCTCCGGATTCACCTGCATGCGGCCCAAATCATTCTGCACCGCTGCCTCCTCCGCCCGCTCTTCCATATCCGCAGACGGCGGCACCTCTCCCTCAAAAGGAGCAAACAGCTCCTGGTCCTCCTTCATCTGTCTTCTGCGCCTGCGGCCAAAAATCAGGAACAGTATCAGAAGGAACAGAAGAATTCCGGCTCCGGCCGCAATGGCTATGGTCCGGTAATCAATTCCCGTGTCCACAGGCGCCTGCACAGGCAGCGCCGGCTTGGCCGGAGCTGTCTCCTTCGGCACTTCGCGGAAGCTGGATACCACGATGTCCTCCGGCGCAATGTTGGCTGCCTTGGACGCCGCGTCAATTAACTGCTGCTTTTTGGACTCTGTCAGGTTATCATCGTTGACCGTAATGGCCACAGTTGCCTTCTGAAGTTTTACATTGTCCTTTTCAATCTGTTTCTTTATGTAGCTTACAAGGTAATCCACATCCCTGTAATAATCCCCGGTCCCCTGGGCCGTACCGCCTGTTCCGGCAGTGCCGTAAGCAGGTATGTCCGTGTTGTTCTCTTCCCCGGCAATACCGCCTGCCCCAATCTGGCCGCCTGCCACGCCTCTGCTTTCCCGGTAGTGGTCCACCACGCCCTGTCCGTTCTCCTGGGGTTCATATTCCAGATTCTCGGTTATCATCTTGTCATAGTCTATGACGACCGTGGCAGATACCCGGATCTTATCCGGAGAGTAGGCCAGCGTCAGCACATTCTTGATTTTGTTCTGCAGGCGTTCCTCCACCTTGGCCTCAAAATCCAGGCGGTTCAGGCCGTAAGCCGTGTTTCCTATGTCGTCCGATACCATCTCCTGCATGGTCTCCGCGTTGACCACAGTCACACGCTCAGGCGCCAGACGCGGTACGCTGTCCGCTACCAGATTCTTGATAGCCGATACCTTCTCCGGCGACAAATCATAGGAAGGCATTAAAGTCAGAGAGACAGAACCTGTACTGCCGGAATCCTCGTCCTCCCATACATAAGCGCTCTCATCCGGCACATTCAATGTGACAATGGCATTCTTAATGCCTGTCATGTCCTTCAGAGTGCGTTCCAGACGATCCTGAAGATTCATAAGAAGGTACTGCCGTTTCTCAAACTCTGTGGTAGTAAAACCCATATTATCCGAGAAAATATCAAAAGGAAGCGCCGTTTTCGGATATCCCAGCTCTGACATCTCTATCATGATGTCGCCCAACTGATCCTCCGGAACCGTCACTTCGCCCTCATCATTCCTTTTGGCAGCCACGCCTCTTCCGCCCAGCACTGCCAGAATTTCGTTATTCTCTTCCCTGGATATCCCTGGAAACAATGTTACATAGCTGCCGGCATTTCCTCTGTTTAACATAATGCTGGCTGCCAGGGCTACTACTACTGCCGCTGCTGCCCCAGCCGCCATGGCTTTCTTTCTGCCGCTTCCCAGGATCCGTCCTATGACGCCGTTTCCGCCGGCTCCTGGTTTTATCTTATCCTTTATCCCCATGATTCAATTGTAACATCCTTCATCCAGTATTAGACCTGCATACCCATAATCTGATTATAGGCATTCACTGCCTTTGTAGTAATCTGTGTAGTGAATTCCACTGCTGCTGCTGTCTTTTCCGCCTGTATCAGCGCGGTATGCAGGTTGTCTACCTGTCCTGACGCAAGCTTCATATCCATAATCTGGGTATCCTTAATGGCCTGGTCCGCCTCCCTGACTGCCTCCTTCAGCACACTGTCAAAGCGTTTCTCCGGAACCGCCTTAACTGTGCTGTCCTTTTTTAAGTCAGTTAAGTCTCCTACCCCCTCCATCCTTGTCACCGGTATGATAAACATAATCTTCCCCCCGTTTAACCCACGTTATTTACACAATTATCCAATATTTTAAGTATATCCCCATTCAGTCACTCCGTCAACAAAAATAAATGTTTTAGAAACTGTTTTGTAACCATTTTGACTCTGTTTATAGGAAAAACCGGATGTTGGTAATTTTTCCCATATGATGGATGGGGGACAAAAAAGCAGCCTCAGGATGTTTCTTTGTAAACCTGCTGCTGCTCTTTTCTGATTGGGTAACTTAATGTGCTATATTATGCCGTATCTCACTTCTGTTGTATTCTGCTTCTGTTGTGTTCTGCTTCTGTATGTATTCTGCTTCTGCTGTATTCTGCTTCTGCTGTATTCTGCTTCTGCCGTATCTGATTTATGCCATATATGATTCCGGTCTTACAAGACCTCTGCCGCAGCTCAGCTGCAGCCCTTCTATGGGTTCTGCCTGTCATTAATTATGCCAAATCCCGGAACCATCCAGGTACCGTCCCTCTATATAAGCATTCTTAACCATGCGCCCATTTTCCGGGCTCATATAATACCAATTGCCGCCGTCCAGCAGCCAGCCCGTATGCATGCTTCCGTCCTGGTCAAAGAAGTACATGCCGTCTCCGGCTGTAAGCCATCCCTTATACATGATTCCATCATTTCCCAGATAATACCATTTCCGGCTGTCCTGAAGCCAGCCTGTCTGCATAATTCCATTCATATCCAGGAAATAGTAATTGCCATCCTTCTGCTGCCAGCCCGTCAGCATATATCCGCTGAAATCAAAGAGATACCACCTGCCGTCAATGTTCTTCCATGTACCGATGGGATAGGTGCCGTCTGTGTTCCTGTACCACCAGCCCTCATCATCCTTAATCCATCCCAGCTGGGAAGGGGTCAGCGCATCAGCCTTGTCCGGACCGCCCACCGCGCCTCCGCTCAGAGTGCAGACCTCATCCGCATCTATATCCAGCTCATCGGAATACACCCAGTCGCTGCTGGTGATGTAAGCTGTCTCCTCCGTGTCCTTGGGTATGGCCCTGACGCGGAACTGATAGGTTCCCGCTGTGGTCATCAGGGGGTAAAAATCATAATTCGTGGCAATCACCTTTGGTATGCCCTGGACCATCTGTCCATTCCGGTAAAGCTTCAGCTCGTAAGCGCCGGCATAGGGCACCTGGGCCCAGGTAGCCTTTCCCGGCGGGTATCCCATCCACTCAGCTGTATCCGGTATCTCCAGTGTGCCGGAAGCAGGAGTCAGCAATACCGTAAGAAGCAGTGTCTCATCATTATTGGTCCTTTTCACCGACTTATAGGTTGCCCCGTCAATCTGGAACTTGCTTGGACCTGTGGTCCTGTTGAAATAGTAGCCGCTTCTGGCATGTATCTCAATCTGCACTTTTGGTTCATCCCCCGGTTCCCAGTAATCCTTATTATTCTTGGCAGCCCATTTATAAGCGCCGATGGTATACAGGCTGCTGTCCGTGGTGGCATACACCGTGGCCTCATTGAGCTCATAATCCGCCTGTACATCGGAACGCACCTTCAGCGATACGCTGGTGATGGGTGTCCTCGTCTCTGTCTTGACTGCTGCTATGGAAACAGCAGGAAATACAGCTGTGAGGACCGCCCAGATTCCCAATGCCGCGGCCGCCTTCTTCCATCCATACATCATCATTTCCTCCTTCTGCCGGCTACGGGACCCATATCCCCGCCTGATTCACATAATGCTGGTCCACGGCTTTATCCCGCACCATCTGCCCGCTTGACGGATCCAGATAGTACCAGCTGCCCTGCCATTGCAGCCACCCGGCAGCCATGCTGCCGTCCGGATTCAGATAATACCAGTCATTCCCCTGCTGCAGCCACTGCCCTGTCAGTTTTCCCTTCTCCGGGTCCAGGTAATACCAAATGCGGTTGAACTGGAGCCAGCCCGTAACCATGTCCCCATTGGATGTCAGGTAGTATTCCCTGTCGTTCTTCCACTGCCAGCCTGTAAGCATGTATCCGTTTATGTCAAAAAGATACCATTTTCCTCCAATCTCCTGCCAACAGCCCACCGGATAGCTTCCGTCCTGGTTCCTGTACCACCAGCCGTTTCCGTCCTGGGCCCACCCCGGAGCCTGGGCATTGGGGCCGGTTCCGTCCTTCACGCTGACACCGGCAGTTCCCTTTCCCTGGGACACAGCCCGCTTATCCGCTGCCTGGGCATCCTTTCTGGTGATTTGCTGGTTGTCAGACTCCGTCCATCCGCCTGCTTTCAGGTAATCAGACTCAGACTCGGTCTTTGCCACCGCCCTCACCTTGAAATAGTAATCCCCTTCTTCCGTCATATAGGGAAAGAAATCATAGCTGACCGAATTGGTCCTGGGCACATGGTAGACCATGCTCTCGTCGCAGAACAGCTTTACCTCGTAGGAGGAAGCCCCATCTACCTTAGACCACCTGGCTTTTCCCAAAGGCGTTTCTTCCCAATAAGCCTCCTCCACCTGGTCCAGAGTCCCCTTGACCCCTTTTAATTTGGCAGTAATGGTGAGACTGCGCTTTGCGTCGCTTTTCTTGGATGACACATACTCGGCCCCCCGTATATGCGCGTTGGAGGAACTGATGCTTCCGAAATAGTAATCCTCCTCAGCCGCCAGCTCAATGGATATGCGCGGGATTTCCCCCGCCTTCCAGGATGTCTTTCCGTTGATAAACTCGCAGGACACCACATGATACTTGGTGCTGTCCGCCGTGGCAGACACGCTTCCGCTGCCCCCCATCTCCACGGATGAGGTAACGGCTATGGTCACTGACTTAATGGCTTCGTCTGCAAAAGAAGTCATGGCGCAAGACCACCATATTCCCAGCACAAGACATACTCCTGCTCCTGCCCTGACTGCAAAATATATGAACCGGTTCCTAATCCCCATCATAAACCTCCCCTTATCCTTTATCCCCATTACTGCCATGGCCTGCGTATGGATACAATGGTCCGGTAGGCCGGATCATTGCTCACCTTAATGCCTTCTTTTCTGGAACTGGCGTGTACAATGCGGCCTCCTCCGATATACATGGCCACATGGCCGGAATAGCAGACCAGATCACCCGGCTCCATTTCCTCATATGGTATCTCCCTGCCAAATCCCGCCTGTTCCCCCGACGTCCTGGGAATGCTGACGCCGAAATGCCGGTATACCGACTGGGTATAACCGGAACAGTCTGTTCCGCCGGTAAGGCTTGTACCTCCGTATACATAGGGATTGCCTACAAACTGCAGGGCATAGTCTGCCACATTTCTGCCGAATTCAGTGCCGCCTATGCTTTTCACAGGCCGGCCGCCGGCCGTGCCTGCGCCTCCTGATTCCCGTCCTGCGCCTCCTGGCTCCCGCCCTGCGGCCCCTGGCTCCCATCCTGCGGCCCCTGGCTCCCGCCCTGCGGCCCCTGATGCCTGTCCTGCGCTTCCCGGCTCCCGCCCTGCGCTTTCCTGCTCCTGCCTGATGCGCTCTTTCTCCTGCCTGATACGCTCTTCCTCCTGCCTTGCCCTGAGGATACGTATTTCTTCTGTTTTCCTTATCACTTCCCCGGCAGCCTGGGCTGCACGGGCCTGGGCCTCCTCCAGTTCAAGGGCAAAACTGCTGCTCTCCGTTTTCCTCGCCTCAATGAATCCTTCCAGTTCCTTTTGCTGGGACTCATTTTCCTCTTCCATGACCTCAAGCTGGGATTGTTTCTCCTCCAGCAGCTCCTTTTTCCCGGCAGCTTCCTGCTTTAGCTTCTCATATCTCTGTATAATTTCCTGGTCGTATTCATAAAGCTGCCTGAAATATTCGGTCTGGCTGACTACATCCCCTATGTTCTTTGCCTTTAAAAGGATATCCAGATATGTGATATCCCCCTCCTCATACAGGAACTGAATCCTCTTTTTAAGGATGTCATACTGTCTCTGCCGTTTTTCCTCGGCCTGACGGTAATCCCTGTCTGCCCCCTGAATCTGGGTCTTCAGCTCTTCCATATCGGATTCCAGTATATCCTTAAGGGCCAGCAGCCTTACCAATTCTTCCTCCAGGGCCTGTTCCTTCTGTCTGGACTGCCCCAGCTTCTCTTCCAGCTGCTGCGCCTCAGACTCTGCCCTGGACTTCTCCTCCTCTGCCCTGCGCCTCTCCTGTTCAGCCCTCGTGACAGGTGATGCCCGGCCCGGCAAAGGCGCCTGGACCGCCAGCGCAAGGACTGCCAAAATCAGTATCGCCTTCCTTTGGCGCCCCCGGTTACCATTGATTCCCATACCGTTCTTATGTATACCTATTTACCCTTCCCAAATTACATATCACTTTTTAACAATGCCAGTATAACACAAATGTAACCAGGAAAAAAGCCTGAAAACAGAAACATCCCGGCACAGGGCTGCGATAACGCTTCCCCGTGCCGGGATACCACTGAAAATTCCATATATAACGGTTAGCCTTCCATCTGCCGTCCCAGAAACCCGGCAGCCGTGGATGCCAGCTTCATCTCGGCGTCCCCGAACTTGGCCCTTGGCTCACGGCTCATGAGAGCCACGGCGCCAATGGCGTCGCCTTCGCAGATAATAGGCGCCACCACCTGGGCGCTGATTCCCTCCAGCTCCTCGTCCACTAACTGGATAAATGCCTTGTCTTCCCTGGCAGCGATGACAGTGCTCCGCTCATTGATTGCCTGTTCCAGCTGACGGCTGATATTTCTCTGGAGCAGGTCCTTTTTGGCCCCTCCTGCCACAGCTATGACCTGGTCCCTGTCCGTGATGCATACGAAAAGGCCGGTGGACTGTGCCATGGCCTCTGCATACTGCACGGCAAATGAGGTGAGCTCCATCATAGGCGAGTATTTTTTAAGGATGATTTCTCCTTCCCTGTCTGTGAATATCTCTAACGGCGTACCTTCCCTGAGCCTCAGGGTCCTCCGAATTTCCTTTGGAATGACCACACGGCCCAGATCATCAATTCTTCTGACTATTCCTGTAGCTTTCATAAACAAAATTCCTCCATTTTACTTTCTGTCATTTATCTTCTTTGTTGCCCGTAAATGTAGTATCTGTCAAACAGAGGAATTTATACTTAAAGTAACCTTCAAAGTAATTATGAGGTTTTAAGGGCAGGAACTTCTTTTATTTTTTTGTGGTCGCCCCGGTCAGTGACCACCTCGTACCCTATGGACGCCATTCTGCGTTTTAATTCTTTAATATTGGCCGCGGCCTCCATGCCTGTGCTGATTTTATTGTCGTAAAGCATGTACTTTTTTCTCACTTCCATGGGCGACAGATTTGGCATTACCACATTGGCCCCTGCCATCACGCCCTGTTCCCTTCCATCCGGCTCTATGGTCCCCAGAGCCGTGGTGGCAGGCAGAAGCACATCCGGCAGCATGAGCCGTACAATGGCCAGCAGCAGAAGGGTCTGGCGCAGGGTGCCGGCAGGCCTGTCCTTAAAGGGGGTATCGTGATGAGGGATAAATGGGCCGATCCCCACCATCTCCGGCTGAAGGCCGTGCATAAATTCCAGGTCCTCCGCTATATGGGCCGTGGTCTGATACGGTGAGCCTGCCATGATTCCGCAGCCTGTCTGGTAGCCAATGGCCTTCAGGTTATGCAGACATTCCTTCCTGTACTCAGAAGACATCTGAGGCGGATGGAGACTGGCATAATGGCACGGATTGGCTGTTTCATGGCGAAGCAGATAGCGGTCTGCACCCGCATCAAACCAGCGCTTATAGGTATCGTACCCTTTTTCACCCACAGAAAGTGTGACCGCACAATCCGGGTACTGCTTTTTCATGCGCTCCACCAGATAGGCAATCTTCTCATCCGTAAACCACGGATCCTCGCCGCCCTGAAGCACAAAGGTCCGAAATCCCAGCCCATAGCCAATGCTGCAGCACTCCATAATCTGCTCCGGTGACAGCCTGTATCGGGAAGCCTTTTGGTTGCTTCTCCTGATACCGCAATAGTAGCAGTCGTTTTTACAATAATTGCTAAACTCCATAAGCCCCCGGACATATATCTTGTTTCCGTAATTAGCAAGGGCTGCCTCCCTGGCCTTTTCGTACAGATATGAGTCCTCCTCCCCTATGTTATCCAGCAGGAAACTAAATTCCTCCCTGGAAAGCACATGAGACTTGGCCAGTTTATCCACCAGCGTAATCACCCGCTCCATCATGCACCTCTTTCCATTCTTTCTTTCAGTCCCAAAGGCAGGACACAGGTATACGTCCTGTTCCTTAAGGTTAACGGATACAGCCTGACCTCCACCCCAAACGCCTCATTGAGATGTTCCTCGCTCAGTATCTCATCCGTTGGTCCGAACAGGGTGGTCCCATGGGCGGTGAGCAGCAGGGCTTTCTGGGAAATGGACAAAGCGTGTTCCGGATAATGGGTGTTCACAACAGCGGATATATGCTTTTCCCTGCACAGGCGTTCAATGGCCTCCAGCACAATAAGCTGGTTCCTGAAGTCCAGGTTGGATTCCGGCTCATCCAACACCAGAATGGACGGATTTGCAGCCAGCGCCCTGGCAATAAGCACCATCTGCAGTTCTCCGCCGCTGATGTGGCTGCATAGCTTACCCTTAAGATATCCTATTCCAATCTCTTCCATACAGGCCTCTGCTATTTCCCAGTCCCTCTTTTTAGGCTGTCTGAAAGTGCCCAGATGGGCATTTCTTCCTAAAATCACCATCTCCTGCGTGCTGTAGGCAAAGGCCGACGCCTTTGCCTGGGGTACGTACCCAATCTTCTGCCACAGCTGGTTATATGGGATGTCTTTTATGTTGACGCCGTCCACAAAGGTGCCTCCTGTGTTCCACTCCAGAAGTCCCAGCATACATTTAAGCAAAGTGGTCTTTCCTGCGCCGTTGGCTCCCAGGACAGACAGCACCTGGGGTTCATCCAGGGAGAAGTTTACATTTTTTAATATACATTCATGGGAGGAATAGCCGAATCCTCCGTCCCTTACCTCAAATATCATAAACGGATACCTCCTGTCTTTCTGAGGAGCAGTATGAAACAGGGCGCTCCTATAAGAGATGTCAATATGGATACAGGTATTTCCGTGGCCATGACCGACCTGGCCGCGGTATCAATTATGAGCATAAACAGGGCTCCCGATGCCATACTGGCGGGAACCACTGATCGGTTGTCATTTCCGAATATCATGCGCACCATGTGGGGAATGAGAAGTCCTATCCAGCCAATCTGTCCGCACATGGAGACAACAGCCGCGGTCACCATGGCTGCCCCCAGAATCACCAGGCTGCGGATTCTCTTTACCGGAATGCCCAGGGACTTTGCCTCGTCCTCAGGAAGCGACATGGTATTAAGCTTCCATCTCAAAAGGAACAAAAGCAGGCTTCCTGCAAGGATAAAAGGCGCCCCCATAATAAGAGTGGTCCTGGTGGTGGATGCCATGCTTCCCATAAGCCAGTATGTAATGGAAGGAAGTACGTCCTGGGGATCCGCCGCATACTTCACCAGAGATACCAGGGCGGAAAACAGGGAGCTGACCACCATGCCTGCCAGTATAACCATCAGCGGAGGAATGGTGCCCCTTACCTGGGCCACGCTCCAGGCCATGAGCACGGCCGCAACTCCTGTAATCATGGCAAGGGTCTGTATGCCGAAGGCCGGAAGACCTAACAGAATACCCAGGACAGCCCCAAAGGAAGCGCCATTGGCAGCTCCCAGTGTATCCGGGGTAGCCAGGGGATTGGCAAATAATCCCTGAAATGCCGCCCCGGCTGCCGCCAGCCCTGCCCCGGACAAAAGGGCCAGCACCACCCTGGGAAAACGGATATTGGATATGACCGTCCTCACCTGTCCCGAAACCTGGACATCCGGGAAGGAACCAGGTATCAGCACAGCCGCCAGCTCCTTGGGAGCAATGGTAAACCGGCCGATTGCCATGGCCGCGGCCGCGGCTGCAAAAATTACTGCCAGGGAACCCAGGGTCCAGTACCGGTTCCAGCTTCGTTTACTTCCATTCATACGTTTATTCCACCCTCATATCATTCCGGCTTTGTGCATTAACGCCTATTTCTTATATCCGGCCGCTGCCTCCCGGCCAGGATGGTACATCCTCTGTACCTGCTCTCCGCTTAAATCCACGCCGTATAGTTCCTTATAATAATCCTTTACCTCCTGGGTCATGTCCACATCCGAAAACAGGTCCGGATATACCTGTTTTGCCATCCACAGAAGCGTCATGGGCGTATCCGTGCTGGGTGTATAACTTCTGTAGGTGCCGAGAGGAAGTTTATATACATTCTTGTCCTGTACCGCCTTTACCGGACTCCAGTCGTCCTGTCCAACCGCATTTTCATAGAGGTCCTCTGGCTGGACCGGGGTAAAGTTAGTGATAAAAATAATATCCGGGTTCCACTCATAGACCTGTTCCATGTTGATAACCGCATTGGAATTCTCAGCCGCCACACCTTCCGCCACATTGCGGCCTCCCACTGCGTCGCACCAGAACTGTCCGAAAAATTTCTTACCCGAGGTCACCATGGTGGTATCACTGTAATTAAACAGGAACAGGATATCCTTCTTCTCCTCATCCTTTAAACCGGACACCTTATTCTGGATATCCTCATATATGTTCTGGCTGTACCGGGACACCTGCTCCGCCGTATCACCCTTTTCCGGGAAAATCTGGCTCAGCAGGCTAATCCACTGGTCGTAAGTCTCTATACTGTCGTAATTCCATTTATTTACAGATACCGCAACTGCCGCAAACCCGGCAGAGCGCAGCGCCTCCCCGATTTCCTTGCTGCCCGCATTATAAAATACCACATCCGGCTCCAGTTTCATGAGCTCTTCCATGTTGATATCACTGCCGTTCATAAAATCCGTGCTGGCATTCAGGATGTCGGGAAACAGCTCTCCCAGAAGCCCTGTCCTGGCGGCGCTCATGCTGGCTGGCGCCATACCCACGATTTTCTCCCCGGATCCCAGGAACACCGTGATGATGGAGGGGAGGGGAAGGATATCCGTTACCACCACACGGTTCACCTCCCTGGGTATTTCCACCTGGCTGCCCGCATGGTCTGTTATAATAACAGTGCCGCCGGATTGGGATGCATCTGGTTCCCCGGCGGAGTCTTCCCGGCTTTTTGTCTCCTCTTTCGGTTCCTTTTCCGCCTGCTGCCGGCTGGTGTCTGCGGCCCGGCTTGACGCAGCCGGTGTTTCTGATGCCCCGGCCTGGCAGCCTGTTAATCCGGCGGCCCCAAGGCACACGCTTAAAATGATTGCTGTTAACTTTTTCATAATACTCTTCCTCTCCTTACAACCCTTTATTTTTACCCTTTGTGTATCACCTGTATTTATACCTGTTTACCCTTAAACCGAATCATCCGGGGTGCACACAAAGGGCCTCATAATACTGTGATACATTCTGCCGGAACATGCCTCATGGGGAAAATCCACAAACACAATATTCCTGTGGGCAGGACACACCTGACGGTACAGGGGATCGGCCACCACAACCGTACTTTCCGCTATTGCGCGGATAACTTCATCCTCATCCCAGTCAATGATGTCTCCCTCCAGAGCAAGGGCCTTCTCCCCCTCTGTGGGGCAAAGCACGGTTACCTGGTCTGCGCCCCACTCCTCCCGCAGACAGCACCGCAGGGAACCTGCTATGACCTGTTCCCCAATGATAAGAACCTTTCTGCCGGATAAATCCTCAGGCAGACCGGCAAGCCCCAAATCAGGCCGGATGCACGCGTCTGCATCCCATGAGGGCACATACCCGGCACCATCAAACAGGCTTTGGTTTTCACCGGTCCGCGCCGCCTGCCGGATGCATTCTGCCAGACGCCCGGATGTTCTCCTGCCCACAGGTGTTCCCACCACCCAGGGCGTTCCGTACATCTTCTTTAACTCTGCGGCCGCCGGAAGTCCCACTGCCGATACCACCAGATTTACGTCGGCCAGACCCGCCAGCCGCAGTTCATCCAGGCCGCTTTCCATGGCCCAGCATCCCACGGTCTCCATTCCATGGCTTCTGAGAAAATCCTTTAATCTTGCTGTGTTTCCCGTAAGGGAAAAATCCAGCGGAGTGACTCCCAGTATATTAACTTTCAGGGCTGCCGGCCTGTCCGCCTTAATCCCGGGCGGGCAGAACCGTTTCACAATCCACCTCAGAGCCTCCCCTGCCCCGCGGACATAGGAATGCATTCCATTGGTGGCAATACCAAACGTGGGGATTCCGGTCTTATTTTCAATCATTCTGGCAATCCCCTTAAAGTCAGTTCCCATCATCATGGGAATAGGGGTTCCCCCAATGCATATAAATGCCGGACAAAGATTCAGCGCTGCGTCCACGATATCCCGCACCAGCTTTTCATCGTCCCCCATGACTGCTTCCAGCTCCGACAGGGCTGAGATATACACCATACTGTCCATGGAGTACCACCTGGGCTCATCATGGGTGGTGTAGGTGGAATTGCAGCCTGAGGCATCATGCATCACAGTCATCCCGCCCAGCTCATATAAGGCCGAGCAGATTCCTGATATATCCGCCGCGTATACCGGCAGAATCCGGTTTGTCCGTTTCAACAGCAGCACCCCCATCCCTTTACCTGTATCAGTTTTTCCGTATCCTTTTCTTCCCCGGCAGCTTCTTCCATCATGGCGGCCAGCTCCAGGATACCGCCGTACCCGTACAGTCCTCCGTCCTCCACCATATTTACAAAATGAGAAGTCCCTGTAAAGTAGGCTGCCTTCTGCCCGATTGCCAGCACCTTTCCTCCCGCCTCCCGGCACCATGTCCTGGGCAGAACCGCCATCTTGTGGTATACCGTGGGACAGAGCAGCATCCGGGGACATTGCTTCTTAAGCCAGGCAAAGGTATCCTCTTCTTCCGGCGATATGGTATCCGCATAAATACGTTCCACCCGGAAACCGCATTTGACAAGCAGCTTCGCCATGCCAAAGGGCCTGGAAGATGCCGTGTAGTCAATGGCCACAGACCACCCCGCAAGCTCTCCCGCAAGCGTTTCCAGGGCCGTCTCTGCCTTCTGCCATAGCTGATCCATCTCTACTTCTTTCCAGATGGAGTCAAAATCCAGTTCCAGCAAATCCGACAGGCATTTCCAGTGTTCCCTTATCTGTTCCCAGTCATAGCTCACCGGCAGATAGACCCATTCCTGTCCCAGGCGCCCGCAAAGCTCTTTCGCCGCAGGCCGCCCCAGAGGATTCGTCACCAGATTGAGCTTTGATGAGGCCATGGTCTCATATTCCCGGAAATCACGGCAGGTACATATATCCTTAATATTAAATCCATTTTTTTTCAAGATATTATAAAGCTCTGAACTTTTCCGCAGAGCCAGATTATTGCCGATGACATTTACCTGCTTCGTACACATATCAGCAGGTTTTAAAAGGCAATACAGCTGTTTTCTCATAAAAGGGTCCGGCGGCATTTTAGTCTTTCTCATAATGGGGTTCATCCAGCACTGCACGAATCCCACCTGTGGAAAACGTGTGTTTAACTCCCCAAATACGATTTTCATATCCGTTCCCAGAAAATGATGGATACAGCTTGTAAACAGCAGCAGGGCCTTTGGCAGCGCAGGCAGTCCCTCCAGAATATGAGTCACTCCCTCAATGATGATCTCCTCGCAGTTTCCCTCCAGCACCGAATCCTCATCCACGGATATGGTAGAAAAACGGCTGCTGTCGCCAAGCTCCGCAGCCGACAGTACCACGCCCCTCAGGCAGCTCTGGGCGCATACGAATACCTGATGGCTCTCAGGCAGCAGCATTCCTATATGGACAATGGTCCATCCTCCCCTGGCCGGGGCGCTGTATTCCAATCCGTATGTAAAAGGTGCCAGGCTGTCCACCTGGGACAGGGCAAGGGCCGTATCCTGCCCCGCAGTGTCATGCAGTCTCTTAAGCATAGGCCTTCTTCACCTCTTCCTCTCCGCAGGCCGCTAAAACAGCGTCCGCCATTTTCCTGTACTGCCCGGCCATATCGCTGTCAGGATAAGCCTCCATGACAGTCTTTCCAAGCTCCTCCGCCTCTCCCACCAGAGGGCTGTAATCCAGGGAGCCTATGATTTCCGTTTCCATGTCCTCTGCCAGCTCCTCCACCTTCTCCTGTTCCCGCTTCACGCCGCGGCGGTTGAGGAGGATGCCTCCCAGGCTGGCATACCCCCTGGCTTCAAAGGACTTTACCGCCGCGGCTATATTGGCAGCCGCATAGATTGCCATATTTTCCCCGGACGTCACGATAAATACCTTGTCCGCATATCCTTCCCGGATAGGCATGGCAAAGCCTCCGCAGACCACGTCGCCCAGCACGTCGTAGATGACCACGTCCGGTTTATAGACCTCAAAGGCATTCCTCTCCTCCAGCGCCTCAAAAGCAGTGATAATCCCGCGGCCGGCACATCCCATGCCCGGGGTAGGACCTCCCGCCTCAGCACAGAGCACACCCCCGCTTCCCTCTGTCACCAGTTCATCAAGCCCCGCCTTATCTCCCCTGGCCCTGATGATATCCAGGATAGAGGTCACTGTATGTCCCTGGTGAAGCTGTATGGTAGAGTCCGCCTTGGGATCGCAGCCTATCTGCATCACCTTGTATCCCCGCTCTGAAAGCGCCACTGATAAATTGGATGAAATGGTGGACTTTCCGATTCCGCCTTTTCCGTAAACCGCTATTTTTAACATGTTCTATCCTCCCCCTCTTGTCTTTAAAACACAAAAAACCTCTCTCCGAAATTCAGAGAGAGGATATCATCAGCATACCGAGGCTTCACCAACAGGCACATATACGCGGTTCATGCCAACCGTGCCTGCATACGGCACACACTGGCAAACCACGCAAAACAACTCCTGCACAGCCAGGACAGTTCCGCTCTCTCTTTATCTCAGGGTTGCTTCGCATCAGAGAAAGGTTCTATTTAGTTATTACCATCATATTCCAGCCAGAAGGAAAAAGCAAGGGTTAAAAAATCATCTTGTCCTGCGCCTTGTTTGGGCTTTACGAAAGGTCAATACCCGTGATATCATAACCACAGATAACCCCGGCCCGGAAAAAAGCATGAATACAGCTACTGTAAAAGCCTGCCGGGTAGAAAACAATAAGGGAGGACATACTTTATGGAAGACCGTCTGGCTGTCATCAGCTGCATCATCAGCAATCCTGATTCCGTGGCAACGGTAAATGAAAAATTCCACCTTCAGTCCGGTCTGATTATCGCCCGCCTGGGTGTTCCCTGCCGGGATTACGGGGTATCCGTCATCAGCGTGGTCCTGCACGGAACCCAGAACCAAATCAGTTCCTTTGCCGGAGACCTGGGAAAGGTGGACGGTGTAAAGGTAAAATCCATTCAGGTGCCGGTGAACAAGTAAAAGAAAGGGAACAAACCATGGAACATTTGGAATGGCTGCTGTCTCTGGTAGCAAACACCGCAATCATTATTTTTGAATTTATCGGCGTGGGTATCATCATATACTCAGGTCTCACAAGCTTCCTTAAATTTCTCCGCCGGTCCCCGGACACCAAGATTTATCTGGCAAAGGGCCTGGCCATGGGACTGGAATTTAAGATGGGAAGCGAAATCCTGCGCACGGTGGTGGTCCGTGAGTGGAAGGAAATCGGAATCGTGGCCGGAATCATTGCATTAAGGGCCGCCCTTACCTTCCTGATTCACTGGGAAATCAAAGAAGAGGAACGGGCCGAATAAGGTCCTGACACAGAAAGGCCGCGAGAAACAGGGGAATTTTCCTGTTCTCGCGGCCTTCCTGTATCTGGGTGTTATCATAGTATTTTATATGCGTATCCCGCACATACTTTTCAGAATCTCTTCTGCCTTCCCCATCATCTCAAGGCTGTCCTGGTTCTTATTCCTTCTGTCAATATAGTGGAAGGAAGGCACATCCCCGGGCACCAGTTTCAAATCACCCTTATAGGACCTCACCATGTCCGGAATCTTCTCCACCTGTAGTTTGGCTTTCTGATACATGGTAAGCCTTACCTCCTGGCGGTTAATCACCACCTCTGTCACATAGGCCTGGTGTGCCAGAGCCCTGATGGACGCTATCTTAAGAAGGTTCTCCACACTGCGCGGTATATCCCCAAAGCGGTCCATCAGCTCATCCTGCATATCCATATACTCTTCCTCTGTCTCAATGGCGGAAATACGTTTATAGATATCCAGCTTCTGGTATTCATTCTTGATATAACGTCCCGGAATATATGCGTCAATATCACACTCCACAACGGTATCGTAGGAATCCTCCTCCAAGGTCTCTCCCTTAAGGGCCAGCACGGCCTGATTCAGCATTTTGCAGTACAGATCATACCCCACGGCTTCCATGTGGCCGTGCTGTTCCGCCCCCAGCACATTGCCCGCGCCCCGGATTTCCAGGTCCCGCATGGCAATCTTGATACCGGATCCCAATTCCGTAAATTCCCGGATGGCCTGGAGGCGCTTCTCAGCCTCCTCCCTCAAAAGCTTATCCCTCTTATACATGAGAAAGGCATAGGAGGTCCTGTTGGAACGCCCTACCCTGCCTCTCAGCTGATACAGCTGGGACAGCCCCATGCGGTCCGCATCATGGATAATCATGGTATTGGCATTGGATATATCCAGGCCGGTCTCAATGATGGTGGTGGACACCAGCACATCAATTTCCCCGTTGATAAAATCCGCCATAATCCGTTCCAGCTCATGCTCCCGCATCTGGCCATGGGCAAATGTGACCACAGCATCCGGCACAAGGGCCTGAACACGGCCAGCCACCTCATCAATATCCGTCACACGATTGTATACATAATACACCTGACCGTTTCTTGCCAGCTCGCGGTTGATTGCCTCACGCACCATCTCCTCATTGTATTCCATCACATAGGTCTGAATGGGAGTCCTGTCCACCGGCGGCTCCTCCAGCACACTCATATCGCGTATGCCTGCCAGGCTCATATGAAGGGTCCTGGGAATAGGCGTGGCTGTCAGGGTGAGTACATCCACATTTTCCTTCAGGTGCTTGATCTTTTCCTTATGGGCAACGCCAAACCGCTGCTCCTCGTCAATAATCAGCAGTCCCAGGTCCTTAAACTGCATATCCTTGGACAGGACCCGGTGGGTGCCGATTACAATGTCCACCATTCCCTTGCGCAGGTCCTCCAGGGTCCTTTTCTGCCTGGCCGGTGTGCAGAACCGGCTCAGCATATCCACCCGCACCGGAAAATCCTTCATCCGCTGCACAAATGTATTATAATGCTGCTGGGCCAGAATCGTGGTTGGCACCAGGTATACCACCTGCTTGCTGTCCTGGACAGCCTTAAATGCAGCCCTCAGGGCCACCTCCGTCTTACCGTACCCCACATCACCGCAAATCAGGCGGTCCATGATTCTCCTGCTCTCCATATCCTTCTTCACCGCGTCAATGGCATCCATCTGGTCATCCGTCTCATCATAGGGGAACAGTTCCTCAAACTCTCTCTGCCACACCGTATCCGTTCCATACTGGAATCCGGCCTTTTCCTGGCGCGCCGCATAAAGCTTCACCAAATCCCTGGCAATCTCCTGGACAGCCCCACGGACTCTGGTCTTGGTTTTATTCCACTCGGTCCCTCCCAGCTTGTTGAGCTTAGGTTTCTTGGCCTCTGCTCCAGCGTATTTCTGGATGCTTTCCAGACGTGTGGCCGGCAGATACAGATTGCCTCCGTCCCCATACTCAATCTTGATATAGTCCTTGATGACCTTATCCCGCTCAACCTTCTCGATGCCCTTATATATACCCAGGCCGTGCTCCTCATGGACCACATAATCCCCCACGGACAGCTCTGTGAAACTCTGTATGGCCTTGCCCTGGTAGTTTGTCTTTTTACGGCGCTTTCTTTTTTTCTCCACGCCGAACATATCGCCCTCTGTGATAAATACAAACTTCAAAAGAGGATATTCAAATCCCCTGTGGAGATTGCCGTAGGTGACCAGAATCTCTCCTGGCCGGACCTTGCGGACAGAGGTATTTACAGCGCCCGGATTTCCGGTATCCGCGCTGCCGGCGCCCTCTCCTCCTGCATTTCCGCTTTCCCCTTCCCGCCCATCCGGGCAATAGGCCCTCAGGTCATATTCCCTCAGGTCGCTGGCAAGCCTGCTGGCCCTGGTCCTGGAAGCAGATAAAAGAATAACCCTGTATCCTTCCTTCTTCCACCTGGTCAGGTCCTTAATGAGAATCTCGAAGCTGTTCTGGTATGAGTTCACATTTTTAACATCTATGCTGAATTTCTGATTTACCTTCATGCCTGGAAGCTTCTGGTCCAGCCCTGTAAGCATAACAGCATATGGTTTCTGCATCCTGGCCAGGATCTCGGCCGCTGGATAGAGAAGCTCGGTCTGGCCCGGCAGCAGATACCCCTTTTCCAGCCTGTGCACCATGCTTTCCCTGAATTCCAGCTCCACGGTCTCGCCCTTTTCCTTTAATCTGGCGGGCTCATCCAGAAAGATCACGCTCTCACCCTGGGGAAAATACTCCAGGAAGGAAACCGTATCCGGGCAGAAATACCGGATATAAGCATCCAGCCCGCCAATCCTCCACCCCTCGTCCAGTCCGCTTCGCAGCTCCCCGATAATGGTGTGGATTCGGTGGGCTTCCTCCGGTTTATGCTGCTCCCTTAGTGCCTTCTCATATGTCTTTTCTTCCTTTTCCAGCCTTCTGATTCCGGCAGCCAGCTGGTCTGCTGAAAGCACCACCTCCGCAGCCGGATAAATGGTGATGTTCTCTAACTGCTCCACCGATCGCTGGCTTTCCAGATCAAAGGTACGGATGGAATCCACCTCATCATCCCACAGCTCAATGCGCACCGGCACTTCCTCAGTCAGCGGAAAAATGTCCACGATTCCGCCTCTGATGGAGAACTGGCCCATGCCGTCTACCTGGGCCACCCTCTCATAGCCCATGGCAATCAGGCGTTCCTTCCAGACATCCAAATCAATCACCTGTCCGCTCTCCACCGTGATGGACTGCTCCCTCAGATATTTGAGCGGCAGCAGATGGTCCATAAGGCCGTCCATAGTGGTGACCACCACGCCCTCCCTGTCCTCCATGAGGCGGCGCAGCACAGCAATCCGCTGTCTGGCCATCAGGTTTCCATGAATGTCCGCACTGTAAAACAGCAGGTCCTTGGCAGGATACAGCCACACCCGGCTGGTAAAGCTGCGTAAATCATCGTAGATTTCCTTGGCCCTGGTGTCATCATACGTGACCACCAGTTTCCAGGAAAATGCGCTTGCCTCTCCCAGCTCGTACATCAGATGTACCTTCTGCGAATCCAGGGTCCCTGTTACCTGCAGCGGTCCCTTTCCGGATTTCAGTGCCTGAACCAGATTGTCATACTCCTGTAATTCTAATAATGGATTTTCCATTTTATCCCTGCACCCCTTATCAGCCCTTATGGCCGTTAAACTGATTCATTGCCGCGTCAGCGCCCTGAGTAATCATCATCTCCACTGCCCCGGCAGCTTCCCTGAACGCGTCCTCCATGACAGCCCTGTCCTCTTTGGAGAACCGGCTCAGTACATAGTCAGCCAGGTCCATTTTCTTAGGTTTGTCGCCCACTCCCACCTTAATGCGCGGGAACTCCTGGGTTCCCAGGTGGGAAATGATGTTTTTAATCCCGTTATGGCCCCCTGCGCTGCCTTTTTTCCGGATTCGCAGCTGCCCCACATCCAGGCTGATATCATCATATACAATAATAATATGTTCCGGGTCCACTTTATAGAAATCAGCCGCAGCCCTTACGCTCTCGCCGCTCAGGTTCATGAAGGTCTGGGGCTTTAAAAGCAGAACCTTCTGTCCGCCGATGATGCCTCTTCCGTAACATCCCTTGAACTTTTTCTCCTCCACGGTGGTGCCCAGACGGTCAGCCAGGACATCTATAACCTCAAAGCCCACATTATGTCTCGTCTTCTCATACTCCCTGGTGGGATTGCCTAACCCCGCAATGATGTACATTACCCTGTCATCCTCCTTATCACCTTCTGCCTTCCTGCCAAATCCCAGCCGCTCTTTTATTTTCTCCCATATTCCGCTCATTTTTCCGTCACTTTGCCTTCCAGTTTTATGATTTGCCCGCATTTTCCAATATATTCCTATATTTATAACACGCCTTTAAGCGTTAGATACAAACCACATGGGGGTATCTAACGCTTTTTTCCGTTCCATCATTCTATCAGATTACGCTTAAAAAGTAAAGCAGATGGAGGGCTCTTTCCTCCATCTGCCAGCCTCTATCTGTTAATCATATTCCCGTCATCACCGGCTGCTTCCAACTGCCATGGTTTCCAAAGCCCGTTCCTCTGTAAAATATCCGCATTTCACCAGACGGTCCAGAACCTGCTGCTGGCGTCTGGCTGCCAGTTCCTGGCTCACAGTGGGTGCATAGCAGGATGGGGCGTTGGGAATCCCGGCCAGCAATGTGCTCTCATAATCCGTCATGTCCTCAGGCTCCTTGTCGAAGTAGCCATTGCTTGCATCCCTCACGCAGTAATATCCGTTTCCATAATAAATGGTATTCACATACAGCTCCAGAATCTCATTCTTGCTGTAATTCCTCTCTAAATCAAATGCCACCAGGACCTCAGCCACCTTGCGGACCAGCTCCTTTTCCTGGCTGAAATACATATTCTTGGCCAGCTGCTGTGTCACCGTGCTTCCGCCTTCCACAAAGGCCCCTGCCTTTATATCATTGAATACAGCCCTTCCAATGGCTATCACGTCGATTCCCGGATGGTTATAGAACCTGTGGTCCTCCACGGACAGCACCGCATCCACATAAATCTCAGGAAGCTGGTCAAAGGTGGTATAGTTTTCCTTGGCACGTATGGACGCCACTTTATCTTCAAGGCTCATACTGTCCACGGCTTCCCGGTACATTCCGTATCCCTTCACAGCCACTGTCACGCTGAAGCACAGCACCACCATAAGCATTATAGCTGCCACCCACTTGATACCTGTACGCACCTTCATCCTTTCACCTGCTTTCTCTTCTGAATCATATATGTTGGAATCATCTTATCTCATATATGTATCATAGCATAAGAGAATACAATAATCTTTGAATTTGCCTTAATATACCGTGACTATTCTCTGACTATTTATGAAATTTTTTCTAAAGGTCTGATTGGTTTTTCTTAAGGTTTTCAGGCCTTTCACCGGGCCTTTCTCCAGGCCTTTACCGGAACCTTTACCGAAGCCTTTTCCATAAGCACTTTACGGCTTTCCGCCCTTGCATAACACCACATACTATGCTAAACTATAACCGTTGTGATGCCTGTATAAGTTCATGATTGGATGAACGTTTCTACCAGCTACCGGAATAGTTGACTACATGCTTCTATTTTGTATACTGGTTTTTTTGTGCCATGAAACCAGGCAAATCAGGCAGTGAAAGAAAGGAGTTTCCCTATGAATCCAACCACAAATTACGACGTAATCATTATTGGCGCAGGTCCCTCCGGCATCTTCTGCGCGTATGAATTAATCCAGAAGAAACCCGGCATGAAAATCCTCATGGTGGAAAAAGGGCGCCCCATCGAAAAGAGAGTCTGCCCAAAACGCACCACCAAGGCATGTGTGGGCTGCAAACCCTGTTCCATCACCACGGGCTTCGCAGGCGCAGGCGCATTTTCTGACGGCAAGCTGTCCCTGTCCCCTGATGTGGGAGGCAATCTTCCGGAAATCCTGGGGTATGATAAAACAGTTGAACTCTTAAAGGAATCTGATAATATTTACTTAAAATTCGGCGCTGATACCAATGTATACGGCATGGACAAACAGAAGGAAATAGAGGAAATCCGCCGCAAGGCCATTGGCGCTAACTTAAAGCTGATTGAATGTCCCATCCGACATCTGGGAACCGAGGAGGGGTATAAGATTTATACCCGGCTTCAGGAGCACCTTCTGGCCCAGGGCATTACCATGGAATTCAACACCATGGTCAGGGACATTATTATTGAAGGCGATACCGTAAAGGGCATCATCACAGACAAGGACGAAACCTACTACGCGCCTGAGGTGGTTTCCGCCATCGGACGGGAGGGTTCTGACTGGTTTTCACACATCTGCGGAAACCACGGAATCCAGACCCAGGTAGGCACTGTGGACATAGGCGTACGTGTGGAAGTCCGGGATGAGGTTATGAAGTTCTTAAACGAAAACCTGTATGAAGCCAAGCTGGTATACTATACCCCCACCTTCGACGACAAGGTCCGCACCTTCTGTACCAATCCTTCCGGGGAGGTGGCCACAGAATATTACGAAAACGGCCTTGCAGTGGTAAACGGCCATGCGTACAAATCCCAGGAGTATAAGACAAACAACACCAACTTTGCCCTTCTGGTAAGCAAGAACTTTACCAAACCCTTCAACGAACCCATTGAATACGGCAAGCACATTGCCCAGCTGTCCAACATGCTCTGCGGAGGAAGAATCATGGTTCAGACCTTCGGTGACTTCCAGAGAGGACGCCGGACCACGGAGGAGCGCCTCTGCCGCAACAACCTGATTCCCACCCTGAAGGATGCCGTGCCGGGTGACCTGTCCCTGGTATTCCCCCACCGCATCATGACGGATATCAAGGAAATGCTTCTGGCCCTGGACAAGGTGACTCCCGGCATTGCCAGCGACGAAACTCTGCTCTACGGTGTTGAGGTCAAGTTCTATTCCAATAAGGTGGTGGTCAACGCTGACTTTGAAACCAGCATCAGGGGACTGCGGGCAATCGGAGACGGTGCCTCCGTCACCAGAGGGCTGCAGCAGGCCTCTGCAAATGGCATAAGCGTGGCAAGAAGTATTCTGAAACAGATGGAAACCCTGTAATATCAAAACGTTTGGAATCCCCTTATTTAAGGGGACCCCAAACGTTTTTGTGTTCTTATCCGCACTATTACACCTTATCCCAGGACTCCATATATGCCAATATATGCTCCGCGTCAGAATCCGGATGCAGTCCGATTAAATCATACAGCCTCTGCACCACCTCCGCGGGTTCCATTAAATCCTCAGCAATCCTGGCAGCCGACTGCCCTTTTTCCCGCTTACGCATGACCTGGGTTATTAATTTCGCCATCTTCCCCTGTTCCAAGCCCTTTTCAAGCCCTATGGTCTCCCGCTCCTCCAGCTCATCTGCAAAAAGTTCCCGCAGCGCATCACACATCTTCTCCACCTCCTGACACGTTTCCCAGTTTGCCCGCAATATTAAATCCATGGCTGTCTCATACAGGGGATTCTGTTCCTTCCCCTTATACTCCTTCATCAGTACTTCAATGTCTTCATCCGGCTTCAGTCCGCTTCTCAAACGGCTCAGCCAGATATTGTCCTCCTTTGACAGTTCCCTTATGACGAGAATCTGTAGCGGAAACAAAAGTCCCTTAATGTAATATATCCCCGGGGCTTCCTCCTCCATATGCACTCCATAAGCCTTTTCCAAAAACACATGCAGGCTCCGCGGATAATGTTCCCCTGCCAATGTGACCGTAACCTGGGACGGCAAAATCTCCTGGACCCTCTCCGTATTGGACTGAAGTAAACACGCATATCCTATAGATTTATAAAAATCATTTATACTGATGTAATCCTTTATCCCCTTATATTCCACCACATTATACTGACGGAATATGCGGCCAATGTTCTTTTGTATCACCCGTCCGGTTTCCTTTCTGACCACCAGAACATCAATCTGCAAGGGCTTCCTTGTAAGATTATACTCCGCGTAAAACCGCAGAAACCGCCGTTCTTCCTCCAGTTCAATCTGCAATACTGCAAAAAAACCGGGATGCCATTGAAGCCGTTTTTTATCCATACACACTCTCCCTTTATTATAATAAATTATGTCTCTGTCAGCAATAGCTGTATCTGAAATTCTGTCCTGCCCGGAAAGCTGCACCAACGCTCTATGGCATCACCCGGCTCCTTCTAAACATGCTATTGCAGTATCACAATTTGAATCTATGGCCGAAACGGCCGTCACAGCGCCTGAAGGCGCTAAAGAATGTCTGTCCGACATCTGAAAATACAACTCAACTATAGCACAGGCATATGCAAAAAACAAGAGCCGTCCCGGTTCATAATGTATCAACCGAAATCAGCTCCTGTTCATCCTTCTGTATCTTATGCCATTCCTTCCTCTGCCGCCTCATTCTCCAGCAAGGTTGTCTCATACTTATTCAAAATGATGGTCTGAATCATATCCCTTGTGTTGGAGTTTATAGGATGGGCAATATCGCGGTACTCTCCGTCCGCTGCCTTGCGGCTTGGCATGGCTATGAATAAACCCTTCTCCCCCTCAATTACCTTGATGTCATGAATGACGAATTCATTGTCCAGTGTGATGGAAACAATTGCTTTCATCTTGCCTTCCTTTTCAACCCGTCTCACTCTCACGTCTGTAACCTGCATGTTTTCTACCCCTTCCGTCTTATCCCGCCGGTCCCCCGCTCTGCGCTCCCCGTGCGCTGCGCGGGGCTATGTGCGTATTATAATGTATACCTTTCGTTTTTCTCCACAACGATTTTGATGTTCTCCGGTGTGCCGATGTGTGTGGTGTTGGCACGGATGGTATCCCTGCTCTCTACGATACAGTTCTCAATCACTGTGTTGTCACCTATATAGACGTCATTTAAAATAATGGAATTCTTGATTACACAATTGTTGCCCACGTATGCCTTTTTAAAGAGAATGGAGTTTTCAACTGTGCCATTCAGGATACATCCGCTGGAAATCAGGCTGTTTCTGACCAGCGCGCCAGGGTTATATTTGGCAGGAGGAAGATCATCAATCTTCGTGTATACATCAGGATACTGTTTGAAGAAGTAATCCCTCACCTCAGGTTTGAGGAAATCCATATTTGTCTTATAATAGGAGTCCACAGAAGCGATATTGCTCCAGTAGCCGTCCAGCTTATAAGCATAAATTCTTTTAAGATTCTTATAGCGCACCAGAATATCATTGACCAGGTCATATCTGTCTTCTGCCGCGCAGCGCTCCAGCAGTTCTATGAGCTGCCTTCTGCGGATGACATAGATTCCGCAGGAAATGGTGGTGGCGTCAGATGCCATGGGCTTCTCCTCGAAGTCCGTGATACGGCCGTCATCATTCAGCTTCACACAGCCGAACCGGGTCACATCCGTGCCATCTTCCATGTCCTTGCAGACAACGGTAATGTCTGCCTTTTTCTCAATGTGATACTCCAGGACCTTATTATAATCCAGCTTATATACACCATCGCCTGCCGCTATGACCACATATGGCTCATGGCTGTTCTTTAAGAATGTAAGGTTCTGGTATAATGCATCCGCTGTTCCCCTGTACCAGTCGCCGTTCTCCGGTGTGATGGATGGGGTGAATACAAAGAGTCCGCCCTGTTTACGTCCGAAATCCCACCACTTAGAGGAACTTAGGTGCAGGTTTAATGACCTGGAATTATACTGTGTAAAAACTGCCACGTTCTGGATGTGGGAGTTTGTCATATTGCTGAGTGCAAAGTCAATGCTGCGGTAGCTTCCTGCAACCGGCATGGCAGCCACTGCCCTCTTATTAGAAAGTTCCCGCATCCTCTTGCTGTTACCACCTGCTAATACGATACCGATTGCTCTCATTTTACGCCACCTGCCTTTATAATGTAATTTCCGCCAGCCAGTAATCCGTCAGGATAATCGCCTACGGTTGTCTCGCCTGCTATGGCAGTGTTCTTGCCTACCTTAACCCCGTCAGGAATCACAGAATTCTCACCAATGGTCACCAGATCGAACTGATATACCTTGGGGTCATATGTACTGGGCGCATACTCTCCTGTTCCCAGTTCCACGCCAGAGCCAATCCTTACATTCTCAGCAATGATGGCCTTGTTCACAACGGTTCCCGCTCCGATGACGGTTCCCTGCATTATAATGGAATCCTTCACCACGGCTCCCTTGGCAACAGTAACGCCTGCTCCAATAACGGAGTTCATTACCTCGCCGTAAATCTCAGTTCCTTCACCGATAATGCTTCTCTCGATATTTGCCTCATTGGAAATAAACTGGGGCGGAATCACATCATTCTTGGTGTAAATCTTCCAATATTCCTCATACAGGTTAAACTCAGGAATGATATCAATGAGCTCCATGTTGGCCTCCCAGTAGGAACCCAGCGTACCTACATCCTTCCAGTAGCCATTATATTCATATGCGAAAATCCTGTCGCCTCTCGCATGGCAGTATGGAATGATATGTTTGCCGAAATCACACCCCGGCTCTTCCTTCATCTTGATCAGTGCTTCCTTTAATACAGGCCAGCTGAATATGTAGATACCCATAGAAGCCAAATTGCTTCTGGGAACAGGAGGCTTCTCCTCGAATTCCGTGATACGGTTAGACTCGTCCGTAATCAGGATGCCAAAACGGCTGGCCTCCTCAATGGGTACTGGCATGGCAGCAATGGTGATATCTGCATTATTGGCTTTGTGATAATCCAACATTACCTCATAATCCATCTTATAAATATGGTCGCCGGATAAAATCAGAACATATTCCGGGTTATATGATTCCATATACTCCAGATTCTGATAAATGGCATTGGCAGTTCCTGTGTACCAATCACTGCCTTTACTGCGCTCATATGGAGGCAAAATGGTTACACCACCAACGTTCCGGTCTAAATCCCATGGTACTCCAATTCCAATATGAGAATTTAAACGTAATGGCTGATACTGTGTCAATACTCCGACTGTGTCAACTCCGGAATTGATACAGTTGCTCAGCGGAAAATCAATGATTCGGTACTTCCCCCCAAAAGATACGGCCGGCTTGGCTACTTTTTGTGTTAGCACGCCAAGGCGGCTTCCCTGTCCGCCTGCTAATAGCATAGCTATCATTTCTTTTTTAATCACGTTATCACCTCTTGCTGTTAAAATTTTTGTAATTTTAATTATACCACAAACTTCGTAAATAGTACATAAATTTTTAAATTTATTTCATCGTTTTTGTGCATTTTTCCGACATTTTTTCCGTTTTTAACCATTTGATGGTGATTTATCTATATCTAGTACCCCTTTCCAAAATTTACCACTAAATAAGTCCCCCTCGCAGGCGGTATATTCACGGACGTTTTTGTCAAAAACAGCTATAAACATAATATCAGATAATAGGTACCCGGTGCATTCCAATTTCTGGAACGCGCAGTTCCGCGGACATCTGACATAAAACGCACACGGCATAATGCAAATGCTGCATAATCCGCATACGGCATAATCCGCTTCAGTTAAGTAACGTACCTTACGGGTATTTTCCCCGATTAAACATTATGATTATGTAATCATATTGAAAATACAGGCTTCACACCCGGCTCCATAGGAAAGTTAAGCCTTGAAACATAGCGTGAAATATCATATAATCACGTATATGTAGTTACCGTCCATTTCCAGGGGAATTGGGGATACTGAATATATAGATAAGAGAAAAGGAGAATATCAGTCATGGATCTGATTACCGTAAGAGAACTTTACAAACATCCGGAGGAATATCTGGACAAGGAGATAAATGTGGGGGGCTGGGTCCGCAGTCTCCGTGATTCCAAAGCATTCGGCTTCATCGTTGTCAGTGATGGAAGCTTTTTCGAAACATTGCAGATTGTATATCACGACACCCTTCCCAACTTTGCAGAAGTTTCTAAATTAAGCGTAGGCACAGCCATCCTTGTAAAGGGAACCCTGGTAAGTACGCCCCAGGCCAAGCAGCCCTTTGAAATTCAGGCCGCAGAAGTAACTGTGGAGGGCACCTCCTCACCGGATTATCCACTTCAGAAAAAGCGCCACTCTCTTGAATACCTGCGCACCATCTCCCATCTGCGTGCCAGAACCAATACCTTCCAGGCTGTATTCCGTGTGCGCTCCCTGGTTGCATACGCTATTCACCAGTATTTCCAGGAGAGGGATTTTGTGTATGTTCACACGCCTCTGATTACAGGCAGCGACTGTGAGGGAGCCGGAGAAATGTTCCAGGTAACCACCATGGACTTAAACAATATCCCAAAAACTGAGGAGGGAAAGGTGGATTTCAGCCAGGACTTTTTCGGCAAGGCCACCAACCTGACCGTTAGCGGACAGCTGAATGCCGAGACCTATGCCATGGCTTTCCGCAACGTATATACCTTCGGCCCCACCTTCCGCGCCGAGAATTCCAATACCACCCGCCATGCTGCGGAGTTCTGGATGATTGAACCAGAGATGGCCTTTGCTGACCTGGATGACGATATGTGTCTGGCAGAAGGCATGCTTAAATATATCATCCGTTTTGTCCTGGAGCATGCGCCTGAGGAGATGAACTTCTTCAACCAGTTTGTGGACAAAGGCCTTCTGGACCGCCTTCACAATGTGTTAAATTCCGAGTTTGGCCGCGTTACCTACACCGAGGCCGTAAAGATACTGGAAGAACACAACGATGAATTTGACTACAAGGTCTCCTGGGGATGCGACCTGCAGACAGAGCATGAGCGCTATCTGACAGAGCAGGTATTTAAGAAGCCCGTATTCGTAACTGATTATCCGAAGGAGATCAAAGCCTTCTATATGAAGATGAATCCTGACAATAAAACCGTTGCAGCCGTGGACTGCCTGGTTCCCGGTATCGGTGAAATCATCGGCGGCAGCCAGAGGGAGGACGACTACGGCAGGCTGGTAGCCAGAATGGACGAACTGGGCCTTAAGAAGGAGGACTATGACTTCTATCTGGACTTGAGGAAGTACGGATCCACGCGTCACGCCGGCTTCGGCCTTGGTTTCGAGCGCTGCGTCATGTATCTGACCGGAATGTCAAACATCCGCGACGTAATCCCCTTCCCAAGAACAGTAAACAACTGCGAATTATAAAGAATCTCTGCCCGCCCCGTAGAAGCGGGCAGAGATTCGCTACCCGGACGCAGCAGCGCGGAGTTCGGGGAACCCGTCTCTGCCCGCCCCGTAGAAGCGGGCAGAAATTCGCTACCCAGCCGCAGCAGCGCGGGGTTCGGGGAACCCGTCTCTGCCTGCCCAGCGCCAGCGGGCAAATATTTGCTGCCCGGACGCAGCAGCGCGGAGTTCGGGAACTCAACATTTGACAGGAGGCAGACATGAAATTCATCCACACCGGGGATATCCACTGGGGTATGTGTCCCGATGCAAACAAGCCCTGGGGCAAGGAACGCGCCCAGGCCATCAAAGATACCTTCCGGATAATCATAGAAAAGACAAAAGAGATGGATGTGGACTGCTTATTCATCAGCGGAGACCTGTTTCACAGGCAGCCGCTGATGAAAGACCTTAAGGAGGTCAATTATCTCTTCTCCACCATTCCGTCTGTAAAGATCATCCTGATAGCAGGCAACCATGACCGCATCAGGGAGAACTCTGCCCTGTTAAGCTTTACCTGGAGTCCCAACGTGACCTTCATAATGGATGAAGACCTGACCTCTGTCTATTTTGAGGAAATTAACACGGAGGTCCATGGATTCAGCTATCATACGGCTGAAATCAAGGCGCCCCTGCTGGAGGATATACAGGTTCCCCTGAACAGCCGTATTCAAATCCTCATGGCCCATGGCGGCGACGCCGCCCACCTGCCAATCAATTTCAACAGCCTGGAGCTGTCCCCATTTTCCTACATTGCCCTGGGACATATCCACAAACATCATGTCCTGGCAGACGGAAAGATTGCTTACTGCGGCTCACCTGAACCCCTGGATCTGACCGAGACCGGTTCTCATGGTTTCTATGCAGGAGAGATTCATCCTGTCACCAGAAAACTGATAAACCTCCAGTTCATTCCCGCCGCCAGCCTCCAGTACATACCGCTTGCCGTGAATGTGTCCAAGGACACCACCAACGGAGAACTGTGCGACCGGATATCAAATGAAATTGAAAACCGGGGTTCTCAGCATATTTACCGGTTCCGAATCAGGGGCATGAGGGATCCTGACATTGAATTTGACCTGGAAAAGCTCTCAGCCAGATACAGAATTGCGGAAATCATTGATGATTCCGAACCTCAGTATGATTTTTCAGCACTGTTTGCCGAGCACTCCAGCGATATGATTGGATTCTATATCCAGGCCCTTCAAAAAGAAGATATGAGTCCGGTGGAGAAGAAGGCCCTGTATTACGGGGTAAATGCTCTTCTGCATACCACCGATGAAAGGAGCTGAACCCATGAAGATATTAAGTCTGCACATTGAGGGATTCGGTAAATTCCACGATTTGGATATCTCCTTTAAGGACGGGCTGAATGTAGTGTACGGCAAAAATGAGGCCGGCAAATCCACCCTTCATACCTTTATCAGGGGAATGCTCTTTGGCATTGAGAAACAGAGAGGCCGGGCTGCCAGGAATGATGTCTACAGCAAATACGAGCCCTGGAAGGGCAGCGGCACCTACGAGGGATGGATGCGGCTGGAGAGCGAAGGCCAGATATACCGTATCCAGAGAAGGTTTCAGAAGCAGAACAAGGAGCTGACCATTGTCAATGAAACTCAGGGCAGGGAGATGGAGCCCACCAAAGCACTCTTAGACCAGCTCCGCTGCGGCCTGTCAGAAACAGCCTACGACAACACCATCAGCATCGGCCAGTTAAAGTGCGCCACGGACGGGGGCATGGTCGCTGAGCTGCGCAATTATATCGCCAACCTCAATACCTCTGGCAGCATTGCCCTGAATATAACTAAGGCCACCGCATACTTAAAAAGCCAGAGGCGGGAGCTGGAGAATCAGGTGGTTCCTGAGGCAGCGCGCAGTTATACAGCCCTTTTAGGTGATATACGCAAGACGGAGCAGGAAATATCCGCGCCTCAGTATGCCAACCAGTTAATTGAGTACCGCAATAAGAAGAGTGAAATCAAAAAGCAGCTGGAGTGCTGTCAGAAGGAAAAAGAAGGGCTGCTTGAAAAGTCTGCAAAAGGACGCCAGATTCTTTTAAACAGCCAGTTTACAGATCAGGAATCCGTACAAAAATACATGGAGGACACCAGGAAGCTTTACGGTGAGTACCAGAACACCCTGGCTGGCTGCAGTAAAAAATCCAGAACGGTCTGTGCTGTATTCATGTTCCTCATTACCCTGGCCTTCGCAGGAGCCGCCGGGCTGTGCCTGGCCGCGCCGGAGATGGTCCGCTCCCTTGTTCTTCTTCCGTTTCCCCTTACAGCCGCGGCGGGGATATCAGGCGCCATTGCCCTGGCTGCCTGTATAACCGGAATCCTTAAGCTGGGCAAGAACCGCCGTTTTAGAAAGGAACTGGACACCAGCACCCGCCTTCTCCAGGAAATATTCGCCCGTCATCTGGGCGATTCCAGCATCTCCCAGGATGCCATGAATGCCTTGGAGGGAAGGATGGCGGAATTCCTCCGGCTCAGCAAGGCTGTGGAGCAGTCTGAGCAGACCCTGGTGCAGTTATCCCAGGAGATTGGAAAGCTCCAGTCCAGCGAGGACCAGTTTTCCGAGGAGATAGAACAGCAGCAGCGTATCCAGTGGGAGCTGGAACAGAAGCTGGAACATCTGGCTGACTGCAAGACCAGGGCCGAAGCCCTGAAACATGTTCTGGCGGAGAATGAACGCATTCAGGAGGAACTGGACGCCATCGACCTGGCCCAGGACACCATGACCACCCTGTCCACCTCCATCCGCGACTCCTTCGGATTATACCTGAACAGGGAGGCCTCTGATCTTATATCCGGTATTACCGGAGGAATTTACACCAGCATGAGCATTGACGAGAACCTGGATGTATTCATGAACACGCCGTCCAAGCTGGTTCCCATAGAGCAGGTCAGCAGCGGCACCATGGATCAGATTTATCTGGCCCTGCGCCTGGCCGCCGCCAAGCTGGTCCAGAATGGCCGAAGGGATACCATGCCCCTGATTTTTGATGACAGTTTTGTTCTGTACGACGATGAACGTCTGAAGACAGCGTTAAAATGGCTTGTGAAGGCGTATGATAATCAGATTATTGTGTTTACCTGCCATCAGCGGGAGGCACAGCTGCTGACGGCGAATCAGGTGAAGTATCATTTGATACGGATATAGAACAGAACAACGAAGGTGCCTGGCAGTGTGCCTTTGGAGAGACTCCAAAGCGCAGCTTAATATTAACTTCATAAGGCTGCAGCTAAACGGAGGCACCGTTCAGTCATCTGTTACGGATGATTGAGCGGTGCCTCCATTTTTTATCTGTTCCCGTCTTTTTTAGCAGTATTATCCTTAAAATACTTCCTGCAATCGTATATTTTCCATAAGGCAAATATAACCAGCAGCACACTTCCTAACAGAAAACCCATATTAATTATCCATAACGGATATTTAACGACAGCTGTCTTTTCATTTGTGGAAAGCTGCATTAAAATGATATTAAGACCCCAGTTAGTCGTCAGGACTCCGAATACCAGACCAAGGGCATATTGGAGTATTTTTAAACCTCCATAAGCCTTTCTGTTATCAGCTATTTTCTCTTGAATAAGATCCAGACCGATTAACTCATCGCCCATAAAAGCCAGACTGGAGCAAACAAATATAGACCATACAAACAGCATTTTCAGTGTTTCATCTGTCCATGGCGCCGGAGCCTTCAGAACATTGCGGGCAAAGACAGCATAGGTCTCAATTAAAATCATTATAATTCCCACATAACCAAATATACTCTTTACCCCTGAATCAAGCTTTGAAACCAATCCCTTCATTTCCATTCCTCCTAGGGTTGTTCTGTCACCGCAATTACTCTTATCTGGGAGCCATCCGCATTTTTTGTGTTAAGCGGCAGCGCAATCAGCTGACAGGTCGGCTGCCCTACTTCCCATAAATTGGTGAGATATTCAATCATTAATATTTCCCCCTCTTTCAGGACGAAATCATGTACCGGCTGTACAATCGGATCCTCTGGTTTTGCAGTACGGATTTTGCGTATTTCATAATCCTGAGGGAAGTCAAATCCAACCACTTTAGGATTATAGTCTCTAATCCACTTTCCTCCGTCAGCGCTGACCCAACAGGAATTATCCCAAAATTCCACTGACTCCCAAGATACCCTTCGTCCACGGTCAGAACGGATTATAATGGTATCATAATGTTTATCCTTAAAGGGTTCGTTTGCCCGTTCCAACATCTGGGCTGTAATTGCCTCATTATCACCTACAAATGATAAATCCAGAATCAGACAATCCGAAATACACCAGTCGCTGATTGGGTATGCGTCCAGATTCTTACCGTCTGGGTCATGATGGACAGGTGCATCAATATGGGTAAACCAATGTGACTGCAAATTATATTTTGTTGTCTGCCAACGGTCTTTATTGGCATGGGATGTGGCCAGTTCAAACTTGATTCCATAGCGCCAATGTTCCACTACTGGCAGAGTGAGGTCAGTTATTTTTCTCATATTCTGTAATTCCCCCTCTAATTCTTCTGGATGATGTCGAGAAGCTCTGTACCATTTTCATCTGTAAATACCTTCCAGGCGCTCACTGCAATCTCTTTAAATGCTTCTTTATCAGGATTTTCCACAATCTCGCATCCATTGTCCAGCAGCACCTGCTTTGCCTCTATTGTCTTTTCCTCATTGGCTTTCCTCTGGGCCTCTTTACCTACATTGGCCGCATCCATGACAACCTGCTTTTGCTGGTCACTCAGCTTATCCCATGTTTTTTGGCTAATTCCCATCATGAACGGGGTGTAAACATGGTCTGTCAGCGTTATATACTGCTGTACCTCGTAAAACTTTCTTGACACAATTTCATGAAGCGGATTCTCCTCCGCGCTGACAGTACCCTGCTGCAATGCCGTATATAACTCAGATGCGTCAATGGTTGTGGGCAAAGCTCCCAAGGCCTTCCATGTTTCTACCTGTACGGTTGCAGGCAGTGTCCTCATCTTAATGCCATTTAAATCCGCCGGTGTCGTAACCGGCCTCACATTATTGCTGAGTTCGCGGAAACCGTTTTCCCAGAAAGCCAATCCCACGATTCCCTTTTCGGCAAACTTCTCAAATATTTTTTCTGAAGCAGCCCCATCAACAGCGGCTCTGGCCTCCTCCAGGTTGTCAAACAGGAACGGAAGCTGAAATACCTCTACCTCGGGAACCAATCCAGAAAAATAGGCAGTGCCGGATACCCCGATATCAATTGTTCCCTGCTGAAGTCCCTGTACCATGGATGTGGCATCGCCCAAAGCTGTATCATAATAATCCGTCGCTTTCAGGGTACCGCCGCCATTTTCATTAATATAGTCTACCATAGCTTTTAAACCGGTACCGGTGGGCGTGTTCTCCGCCACAGAACCGGCAAACACACTGAGTTCAATTGCTGCTTCTGCTTTTTTTGCTTCTGTGCCTCCATTATCAGCGGAAGCTGGTTGATTTGCTTTACCACAACCTCCCATACCTAATACAGCTGCTGCCAATAACATATACATTACAGTCTTTCTCATAATAAAATCCTCCTATGGTTTATTTCATTAACGCCGGCAGTAATGTTGAAATGCCGGGTATTAATACAATTGCTATGGTTCCTGCTATAATTGAGGCAATAAGTACCGGCAAATGCGGTATGATTTTATGTATAGGCTGTCCGCCTACAGAAGATGCCACAAACAGGTTAATTCCTACCGGCGGCGTCACCAGTCCAATACATAAGGTAACCACCATAACCACGCCGAAATGAATCAAAGAAATTCCATACTGGGTTGCTGTAGGAATCAATATGGGTGCAAAAATCAGCAATGCCGGCACTGCATCTATGAAACACCCCGCAACAATCAGAATAAATACAACAGCAAACATAAACACAGTCGGGCTTGATATTACAGAAGTAAAGCCTTCTGCCACCATCTGGGGTATTCCTGCTCTTGTCAGGACCCATCCAAATGCCTGGGTAGCTGCCACAATAAGCATGATACCCGCTGCTGTCTTGACTGATTTAAATACCACTTTCCCCAGAGATTTAAAATTAAGCTCCCTGTAAACGAATAATCCGATGATCAGGCAATAGAAACAGGCAACGGCCGATGCCTCTGTTGGCGTAAACAAGCCAGAATAAATACCGCCTAAAATAATGGCAGGCGCAAGTATGGCCCATATAGCATCTAAAAATGATTTTGCGGCCCGTTTCAGGCTAAAATGGCCTACTCCCTTGTATCCCTTTTTAATACACTGCCATACTACTACCCCTATGACAATTACCCCAAGAAAAAGTCCTGGCACAAGTCCTGCCAGCAGCATATCACCTACAGATTCTCCGGATGCAACTCCATATAGAACCATAAGTATACTTGGCGGAATAAGAGGTCCGAATATTCCTCCCACTGCCTGGACTGCACTGGCATAGCCGCCGTCATACCCTTCCTCCTGCATGGATGGAATCATGATTCCTCCCACTGCCGCGGTAGTCGCTGCCCCGGCTCCTGTCATAGCTGCAAAAATCATGCTCGCCACCACCGTAACAATAGCAAGACCTCCCGGCAAATGACCTACTACTGTTCTGGCAAAGTTCACAATTCGTTTTGAAATACCGCCGGATTCCATGAGTCCGCCTGCGATTACAAAAAACGGTATGGCCATTAGTGTAAATGAGTCCACCCCTTTCAGCATCTGCTGACCTATGATTATCATAGGTACATCCATAAAAAGTGCCATATAAAGCACTGCAGACAGACACAACGAATATGCAATCGGAACTCCCAGAAAAAGTAATACAAAAAATGCTCCCATTAAAACTGCAATATTCAAGAATCTCTCCTCCTGTCTCATATTTATATTGTTCTTACATTTTTTACAGCAATAATCGTGCCAAACTATATATTCTCTCCAATTTATTTCCTCATTTTTTTCCAAACATATAAATAATACACAATAAAGCTTGTTGATTACAAATAATTTAAATTTTTTGTATTATTCTGTTGTATACCTGTTTCAAAATGTTTCTATTAGATTTCACCATGTCTCAACCACAATTACCCCATAATATAAAAAAAGATGCTCATATCCATCGAAATAAGCATCTTTTCCGTGTATTGTTAATTTTTTCCCAATTGTAGTAATAATTCGTTGCTATTGATGATTTTTGCAACGCATCACTACTGCAACCCATATTTTTTCATTTTTCGCCATAAAGTGGAGCGGTCAATTCCCATGGCCTTGGCGGTCTCGCTCCTATTATATCCGTATTCACTTAACAGGCGCTGGATATACTGCTTCTCCTGCTCCCTTTTGCCTTCCGCATACATCATATAGGAGGGACCGGTCGCGGCCGGCCGCTCTGTATACTCAGTAATTTCTATATCATCCTGCCCCAGTGCTCCTGCCATTTCTTCTTCTGTTATCATATATCCGCTATGAACCACGCTCAACCGCTCAGCTATATTCCTAAGTTCCCTGATATTGCCTGTAAAGGCATATTGCTTAATGAGCTCCTCTGCTCCTTCAGACAAAATAGGCATTTCATAACCGAATTGATTACTGTAGTATTGGAGATAGTAATGGAAGAGAAGGGGGATATCCTCACTCCGCTTGCGCAGCGGAGGAATGTATAATCTAAGAACATTCAAACGGTAAAGAAGATCCTGCCGGAATTTCCCTTCACTCACCTGTCTTTGCAGATTTTTATTGGTGGCCGCAATAATCCGTACATCCACGGATATAACTGAGTTACCGCCAACACGGCGCACCTCCCGTTCCTGCAGCACGCGAAGCAGTTTACTCTGAAATGTCAAAGGAATTTCTGCAATCTCATCCAAAAACAGTGTGCCCTTATGGGCCATTTCAAACAATCCCATTTTTCCGCCCTTTTTTGAACCGGTAAAAGCCCCCTCTACATAACCAAATAATTCACTTTCCAACAGGCTTTCCGGCAGTGCCGCGCAATTAACTGCCACAAAAGCATTTCCCGCCCTTTTGCTGGCATTATGTATGCTCTGAGCAAAAAGCTCCTTTCCGGTTCCTGTCTCCCCTACAAGAAGAACATTGGAGGATACTCCCGCATATCTTCCGGCATTCTCAATGGTCTTATCCATAATATCACTTTTATGGACTATGTCCCGGAATGTATACCGCGCAGCCAACCCTTTATCACTCATCTGCCGGCGTATCTGACTTTCCATCTGCTGTATTCTTGATGCATTCATAAAACTGACCACCAGCCCTGGCATAGAATTTCCTATTTTTACGGGAAGGAAATCCGTAGAAAGAGAATTGCCTTCTCTCAGGTATACTCTATCCACTATGCTTTCACCAGACTCAAAACAGCATTCCGCCTCCTGCTGCATAAACGGAGCAATTTGCCTCAGATAAGACCCCCCCCCCCGTAAAGTCTGCACTGTCGGGAACAACTTTCTTGCTTCTCTGTTTGCTATCTCTATCTGTCCTTTATCATTAACATAAAAAATTCCTGCATTTGAAATTTGAGTAATGATTCTGAAAAGCTCAGACTTTTCTTTTTCCTTCTTAACCTCTTCCGCTATATGAACAGCTTCTTCCAACACATTAAAAATAGTTTCACGGCTGACCTTTATAGTCACTACAGGAATAGGGCCGTTCTTAAGATACAGATAAGTGGAATAGCCGCCAATAATACAGTCACATCCCTGGCTCACTGCCTCGGCAACACAGCATTCCAAATCATGTCCCTGGTCAACCGGATGATAGGAGGTCTCCACCCCGGTAATTTCTTCCATATGTTCGTATTGATACATATGAAAAAACCGACCCACAATCCCCACCTTCCTGCAGTGATACATCTTCTTGGCCTCGCAGAGAGCCTGAACTATATCGTAACCTGTAATTGGAATATTAATAACGGGTTTAGTGGGGTACTGGTGTTTCAGCTCTTCAAGTGTAAAATTACGCCCCACAAGAACATCATATTCCCTCTCCATTTTGTACTGACGAACCATATCAACCGTCATCACTTTAAATTCCACAGTGACCTTGTTTTTTTCAGGATATTCCTTGTATACCTCCTGAACTACCGGTTCTAATTCCGGATATGGCACTACGAATAGTATATCCAATCTGGTGCACCCTCCTCTGTTCATTATAATTACACATGCTGCGCCATAAATTACACAGGTCCTGCAATCTACAGGACCTGTTTACATAGCTCTTATATTTAAAATTTTATGACTGTCCTGCATCCTGGTACATCTTAATGGCCTCCGTAATATTAGATGCCGAACCAGCCTGTATAATTTTGGATAGCTGGGCCAGTTTTTCCGGCTGCAGGAATTCCCTTCCCAGGTATGGACCGTAGGTATCTGCTATGCGTATATTCTGCTCCCTGATACTGCTCTCCAGACTGCGTAGATTGGCGGTTACTTCATCCAGCTCCTGGCTGAGCCGATCCAGCTTGTCCTTATGGCTGGCTATGATTTCATCCGAGATAATGGTTTTTGTCACATTCTCAAAGGTACTCAGAGCATCCTTTTTCCTGGAAGCAATCTCCGACAGCTCCTGCTCAACGCGGGCAATCTCATCGTCATATTTTTCAAGGTCATATAAATCCTCACTCCCATCCTTTTGAATGGTTCTGGTAATAACCTTTATTTTCTTTTGATTTGACCTAAGGTGGTTGCGTATATCCCTGCCCCTCTTAAGTGTGTCCTGATGACGGATTCTGGTCTTATTGCCAATCACCACATAAAGCCCGCCAAACAAAATGACAGCCACAAAATACACCGCCGCCAGATACCAGATAACCCTCTGGGGAATCATAAAATAGATACCGCATGGAATTACCAGAAAGCAGATTACCAGGGTAAGAAGGAAAATCATAATCTCCCTGACCCCTCTGGGGTAGTACAGAGCGTAATAAAAAGTGGTGCCACACCAGGCAGGCACCCGGTTCTTCTGAAGCATTGTCCTCATCTGGACCTTCAGGTCCCGGTTGTGTTCCCGCAGCTCGCTGGTTTCCTCGGCAATCCGCTCCTTTACCCCCTGGCTTTTGGCCTTCTCCCGTTTCGCCCTTGCCTTCCTGAGACGTTCCTGTCCTTTTCCAATCTCCTGGTCATAGCTGGAATTAATCTCATCCAAACGCCTCTTAATCGTCTGATTCACGGAGTCAGACACAGCCTTCTTGGCAGTCTCCAGCTCCCGCTCTTTCATCTCTTCCTCATCCGCCAGCTGGCCGGCCGTATTCTGGTCACAGTTAAGACGGTACACCGCATCCCTGGCATCTGCCAGGAACTTTACATAATCCGTAATTGCCTGTCCCACCTGCATTTCCTCCTTATGGGAACATTTATCATTACGTATAGCTTACTACAAATAATCCCCACGGGCAAGGGATGTTACAAAAAATTCAAATATGGCCGAAATATGACGAACACAGGCACTGCCGGCAACACATTATGGCCGAAATGCCATACACCAGGATATTGCCGGTTTTACCTGGATCCACTGCGCCATTTTACGGACATGACCAAAGAGCAGGCTCCGGAAGATACTTTTTAGTAGCGCTTAACATATCCTTTACAAGCAGTCGGATATCCTGCTCCTCGCATTTCCTTCCTTTAACTTGAGGATCATTCATAAAAGCTTTGACTACCAGCTCCTCATTGCAGGTGAGCGCTGCCTCCAGTATGGTCTCATGATTTTCCACTGCCGGCATAATGAGCTCCTTCACATGCTCAGGCAGATTTCCTGCCAGAATAGGGCGGATGGTATCCCGCTCAAAAATGGCATTTGTTTCCACCACTGCCTCTGCCGGCAGATTACCAATCTGCATTCCTGTATTAGGTATATTCACATTGCTGACCACCCGTTCCAGGCCACAGAGCGCTTTGATAAGAAGAATGCCTTCCTCTCCCGTGGGATTCAGTTCAACCTCCTCTTCCCCGTTCAGAAGCCTTCTACTCTTTTCAAGCCGGTGTTCCAAATCTTCCTTGCGCCACTTCACGCTTGTCAGGGCGAATTTCCATTTTGCCACAGTCCCGGGGTCCTTCAGATACTCATTCCCCGGCATAAACTCTGCCAGATGGCGGTCTCCAGCCGCGGCTATTAAACCAAAGCGCTTGAATAAGTCAAATTTCACCCTATGTGCACAGGCAAAACATGCATTAGCCCAATTGGTATCCCGTTCCGCATAACCTTCCTGGAAATGTTCATCCACATACTTCCTGTACAAAGGGAACAGGTCAATTCCCTTGTAAGACGCATAGTCAAACCAGGTAAAATGGTTGATTCCCAATACATTGACATGGATATCCCTCCTGTTAATGTTTCTTAATCCCAGAACATCCTCTGCCAACCCCTTTAACACCTTCTGAGTGCCGAAAACTTCATGGCAGCATCCAAATGCCTTTATCTGGGGAAATACATGGTACAGTGTCTTTACGCACAAAGACATTGGATTGGTATAATTGATGACCCAGGCATCCGGGGAATACTGTTTGATGGCTTCTGCAAATTGTACATATATAGGTATGGTACGGAGCGCTCTCATCATGCCTCCCGGCCCGGCTGTATCACCTACGGACTGGTATATGCCCAGCCGTTCCGGCATGTGGACATCCACAGCCATCTCGTCAAATGTTCCAGGAAGGATAGAGATAACAACAAAATCAGCTCCTGTAAGAGCTTCCTCCATGCTCATACAGGTCCTGTATAACCATTTACCTGCTGCCTCCTTTCTCTGTGACAGGCGGTTTCCAATGATTTCATTGGCCCTGGCTGCCTCTGTATCAATATCATACAACCGTATGGTACCACCCAGCCTGGGCTCCATGGCCAGGTCTGTCATAAAGGTCCTGGCCCAGCCACGGGATCCGCCTCCTATGTAAGCAATCTGTACATCCTTTACCGCTTCATTTTCACAAATCATTTTAAATGCCTTCCTTTCTCCATGATTTTTCTTATCACTCTAATCTACACTGGACATTATAAATAAATTTAGTATAATTATCTTATTCTATATTGATTAATTTCTGTTGTAATCAACTTATATTTACTATTCCTGATTATATACCATGAGGTACCATGAAGGTACAATGATGTATATATCCAGGATACATCCGGGACAGTATACAGGCATCCGACCCATTCAAGCCTGTTACTTATAAATCATTGTACTTTGTATACAGGAGAACGATTATGGAACAAATCATATATGCTGAAAAGACCGACGGCATCTCCATAGACCGCATCCGCAGGGATGCCGCTTTTTCCATGCCCCGCAAACATCTTCATAATGAATATGAGATATACTATCTGCTGGAGGGAGAGCGGTATTATTTCATTGACAGGAGGACCTGCCATGTAACAGGCGGAAGCCTGGTGTTCATTGACAGAAATCAGATTCACCAGACCAGCCAGGCCGGTCCCTGCAGTCACGAACGAATCCTTATATCCCTTGACCCAAGTCCCTTCTCAGAATTCCTGTCATCTACAGGTGAGATGTCATTGCCGGGCTTTTTCCGCTGTCATTCCGGTATACTTACCCTGGATACGGAAGAACAGGTTCTGGCTGAGTGCCTGTTGGACGATGCGGCTAAGGAACTTCATGAAAAAAAGACTGGATTTAGGCATATGGCCATGTCAAATTTGTCCCGGCTTTTCATTCTTGCCCAAAGGCATATGTCTGGTTCTTCTCTATCTCCCGTCCTTCCCCTGTCTACCCAACCCAAACACAGAAAGGTAGATGAAGTGGCCTCTTATATTATTGGCCATTATGATAACCGCCTGTCCCTGGAGATGATAGCAGACCATTTTTATGTCAACAAATGTTACCTGAGCCGTATTTTCAAAGAAGTATCCGGATTCACAGTAAATGAGTATATTAATATGATACGGATACGCCGCGCCAGAGAGCTTTTGTCAGGCAGCTCCATGAGCATCACGGAAGTATCAGAATCCGTAGGGTACGAGAATATAACCTACTTTGAACGGGTATTTAACCAGTATACCCAAACCTCGCCTTCCAGGTACCGTAAACAATACTGGTTAAAAAATGACTTTTAAAACACCGGATTAGATGTTATACTAAAACATCAGAAACCTATATGTCCGCCAATCGTTTGCGAGAGGAGAAGCTTTATGTTCAGAATGTGGGGAAAATTAATGAAAGACAACCATCTTTTAAAAGATACGGTGGTCTGCATATCTGACTATTCCTTATCCAGAACCCAGATGGTCTTTGATTCCCTGGATTCTATTTGTTATGAATTTGATCTGGAAAAACCCATCTGGCTGGACTCTACTGTAAAGGAATTTAAGTACCATGATAAAGCCAGATTCACACAGGATAATTTTATTGAATCCGTAGATTTTGACTTCCTGGAAATCCAGGTAATTGAAGAATAAAGTGGAGAATAAACGTGAAAAATCTTTTCCCAATCGGAGAAATGGCCGACCTGTTCGGCATCAACATACGCACCCTGCGGTATTACGACGAAATCGGTATCCTGCATCCCGAGACAGCGGACCCGGATACCGGATACCGCTATTACTCCACCCGCCAGTTTGAACGCCTGAACACCATCAAGTATCTCCGGGCCCTGGGCGTATCCCTAAAGAAGATCGCATTGTTTTTTGAAAACAGGGATGTGGATATCATGCTTGACCTTCTAAAAGAGCAGAAGGCCGAAACCCAGGCAAAAATCAGCGAACTGACACAGATTGAACAGAAGCTGGAATACCGTCTCAAAGCTCTGGAGGACGCGGTTCATACACAATGCGGTGAGATTAGGACCCTTCATTTTGACCAAAGACAGATTGCGTATCTGAGGAAGGATATCAGGCTGGGAGAGGACCTGGAATTCTCACTTCGCGAGCTGGAACGAGCCAATACCCTGGAACCCGTGATGTTTCTGGGCAAGGTAGGCGTTTCCCTGTCCGCCGCCAATCTGAAGGCCCGGAAATTTGAATCATTTTCAGGTATATTCGTACTTCTTGAGAAGGAGGACCACTTTATGGGGGAGGAACAATATCTTCAGGCCGGGGATTATGTGAGCGTGCGCTTTTCCGGCACTCACCAGGAAGCGTCACAGTACTACATACAGCTTTTGGAGTATATGGACCAGATGGGATATGCCTGCTGCGGGGATTCCGTGGAAATCACACTGATTGATGCAGGTTTTACCAATGATACATCCCGGTATGTGACGGAAATACAGATTCCATACTTAAAATGCATGAAAGAATAAATATTTCTTAATGGAATAAATATTTTTAAATTAAATAAGCGTTTCTTATTGACCCTCCAGTAACTGGAGGGTTTATTTTTATTTTTAACAAATGTTATATTGAGGAGAGATTCATCATGAAAAACCACAATCTGCTGACAGAGGGCAATGTATTTCACGTACTGCTGGCCTTCTCCGTTCCATTCCTGATTGCCAATATCATACAGGCCCTTTATGGAGCCGTGGATCTTATGGTCATCGGGTGGTACTGTACGCCTGAGAGTGTGGCCGCAGTGTCCACCGGAACCCAGGTAACCCAAATCATCACCAGCATGGTATCCGGCCTGACTCTGGGCGGCACCATTCTGGTGGGGAAATACACCGGCATGAAAGATGATGAAAGGACCTGCCGCACCATCGGGACCACCCTGTCCGTATTTGCAATTGTGGCATTGGTGCTGACCATTGGAATGCTTATTTTCAGAGACACCATACTGACTGCCTTAAGGACGCCGGCCGCCTCCATGGATGAGGCCAGACAGTATGTAACCATATGCTTCTACGGCATATTCTTCATCTGCGGCTACAATGCCATAAGTGCCATACTGCGGGGATACGGCGATTCCCGCAGGCCCATGTATTTTGTGGCCCTGTCCTGTGTGCTCAACATTGCGGGCGATATTATCTTTGTAAAGTATCTGAAATTAGGAGTAGCCGGCACGGCCCTGGCAACCGTCCTCTCCCAGTCCATCAGCATGATATGCTCCATTATCTACCTTAACAGGAAGAAGTTCATATTTACCTTTACCCTTAAGAATCTGCGCATTGACAAGGACAGGCTGAAGGAGCTGGCAATGGTGGGAATCCCCATTTCCTCCCAGGAATGCATGGTTCGGCTGTCCTTTCTCTATCTGACCTCAGTCACCAACCGTCTGGGGGTAAACGCAGCCGCCGCAGTGGGTATTGCCAGCAAATACGACGTGTTTGCCATGCTCCCTGCCACTTCCATTGCCAGCGCCCTGGCAGCTATCACGGCCCAGAACTATGGCGCGGGAAGGCCTGAACGGGCACGGCAGTCCCTGGCAGCCGGCATTGGATTTGCGGTATTGGCATCCTCTGTCTTTTTCCTGTGGGCCCAGCTGTCTCCCCATACCATGATTGGTCTCTTTAACACCAATTCTGAAATCATCGAGGCGGGAATTCCCTTCTTCCAGTCCTGCAGCTTTGATTATCTGGCTGTATCCTTTGTATTCTGTCTCAACGGCTTCATGAACGGCCGTTCCAAGACAGTATTTACCATGGTCAGCTGCTGCTTCGGCGCCCTGGTCCTCAGAATGCCTCTCATATGGCTGGCCTACACCTGCTGCCCGGACAATCTGTTTGTCATCGGACTAATCGCGCCTGCTGTGTCAGGCTTCATGGCCTTTTATACCCTTCTCTTTGTGATACGGCAGTTAAAACAGGACGGGACAGAACGCCAAAAGGAGCTTACACCCCGCAGAGTCTAAGGAGGTTACACATCGCAGGGTCTAAGAAGCTTACACATCGCAGAGTCTAAGAAGCTTACACATCGCAGGGTCTGATGTAAACCGGCCCAAACCCGGTGTCCCGGATATTTTAGGCAATCGAAAAGCCGCCCTGCTGACTTACCCCATCAGCAGGACGGCCTTTTCTCTGCGCCGTATCTCTATTTAGCTTTCATCCGGCTAAGATTATATGGTATGACTGACCAGCCCCCGCAGGCCCGCCCTGTCATTACAGCCTCTTAAGCAGTTCCTCTCTCTGAGCCTCATATCCAGGCTTACCTAACAGTGCGAACATGTTCTTCTTATAGCTCTCCACACCTGGCTGGTTAAATGGATTCACGCCCAGGATATATCCGCTGACACCGCAGGCGAACTCGAAGAAGTAGAACAGTTCTCCCAGATAGAACTCGTTCTGCTCCGGAATCTTAACCATCAGGTTAGGTACATTGCCATCGGTATGGGCCAGTATGGTTCCATTCATGGCGCTTTTATTTACAAAATCAACACTCTTTCCCGCCAGATAATTCATGCCGTCGGTATCCACGTCTTCTTTATTCAGAAGAATCTCAGCAGGAGATTCCTCAACATTGAGAACTGTCTCAAACATGATACGTGATCCGTCCTGGATGAACTGGCCCATGGAGTGAAGATCTGTGGTCAGATCCACTGCGGCCGGGAAAATGCCTCTCTGGTCCTTACCCTCGCTCTCGCCATAGAGCTGCTTCCACCACTCGGACACATAGTGAAGGCTTGGCTCATAATTGGCTACGATTTCAACCGCCTTGCCCTTGCGGTGCAGGATGTTGCGCACAGCCGCGTACTGAAGGGCTGCGTTGGATTCATATGGTGCATCTAAGGCTTTCTGCCTTCCTGAAGCAGCACCCTCCATTAACTTATCAATATCCGCTCCACTTACTGCAATCGGAAGAAGGCCTACAGCCGTCAATACGGAGAAACGACCGCCCACGTCATCCGGCACAACGAATTCCTCATATCCCTCTTCGTCTGCCAGGTTCTTAAGGGCGCCTTTAGCCTTGTCTGTGGTTGCGTAGATGCGCTTGTTGGCTTCTTCCTTGCCATATTTTTCAATGAGCATTTCCTTAAATACACGGAATGCGATTGCAGGTTCTGTGGTAGTGCCTGACTTGGAAATGATGTTGACGGAGAAATCCTTGCCGTCCAGTACCTGCTTTAAGTCATGGATATATTTACTGCTGATGCTGTTTCCAACAAAATAAATCTCAGGTGTCTTACGAACGCTCTTGGGCAGCACATTATAAAAGCTGTGCGACAGAAATTCAATGGCTGCTCTTGCTCCCAGATAGGAGCCGCCAATACCTACCACCAGCAGGACGTCAGAATCATTCTGAATCTTTTCCGCTGCCTTCTTAATCCTTGCAAATTCAGCCTTATCATAATCTACCGGCAAATCGATCCATCCCAGAAAATCATTACCGGCGCCAGTCTTCTCCAGCAAGGTCTCCTTTGCACTCATGACTGTGGTCTTAAAATTGGCCATCTCTTCCGCAGAAACGAATCCTGCTGCCTTGGAATAATCAAACATAACTTCCTTTCCCATAACTCGCGCTCTCCTTTTCTTATGTCCATGGACCATGCGTCCATGATTCTGTCAGTGCTGCGGTAAAGCCGCTTATCTCTTAAATTATATCATAATTTCCCTTATAATACCATTTCTTTCTGACCCTGGTAACAAATTCCTGGAAGTCAGCATATTTAGGAAATAAATTCTTTCAGCAATTCCCCCAACATTCTTTTTTGTTCTGGATTTAAATCCTGAAGCCAGTTATCCTTTGACTTCTCTTCCTGCTTTTCCCTGCTGGCAGCAGTCTGCTCCAGCCCCCTTCTGTTATTACTATTTGAACGGCGGTCTCTTCCTATGGAACGCAGATTAGCCGGCTCCCTGCGGTCCTCCTCGGCTGTAACGGCAGGCACATGCTCCGCTGTGCCTTCCCGGTTCATTCGCGGCCACATCACATTTTCCAGATAGTCCTGGAGGCAGGTAAGGAGCTGCTGTCTCCTGGATTCCAGGTTGACTCCGTAATCCACCAGCATGGTAAACATGCCGGCCAGGATGCCTGTGGTGCCGTACAATACTATATAGTAGTTATCACTTCTAAACCAATAAGAGAGAAATGCTGCTCCGCCGCCTGCCAGGAAGCAGAGAAGTGTCAGCTGCCCCGACAGGTTGTCCAGTCCCTTTACGGACATTCCAAAGGTCCGCAGGCTGTACATCTGGCGCTCCAGATATACACGTGTGTTATTCATTCCCTGATTCATACGATATGTATCTTCTGCATTCTGTTTCAATCCGCGCAGATATTTGTTCTTAGTCAATGCCATATTGGTGCTTTCTTTAATTAATCGTTTGTAGAAGCTTCCTGCCATCAGCCTGGTAAATACTCCAGCCAGGCAGATTGCTGCCAGCACGTACAGTGCCTTTCCTGTTTGTAAAAAGCTCATCATAGTAAAAGCTCCCCTTTCTTCCCGGAATCCATCCCGTTTCTATATAATATTATTTTTTGGCCCGGGCTGCTGGCTGCAGCCGCTGCCTGGTTTGGGAAGCGCCCCTGCAGTCAGGCGTTTCCCGGTAAAATCTATTATAGCAACGGATTTTGATTTGGGAAGTTGAGAGTCCCTAGAATCGTTCGCCAAATTCTCCTAAAAAACGATTCTGAGAGGTAAGATTTTGCTTTAGACAGTTAAGGTATACGCCAGGATCCTCTGTCTGCATCCGGACGCTGTTCCTGGCGGGTTTCCCGGTCTGCACGCTTCTCCGGGCCGGGTTCCTGGTCTGCACGCTTCTTCGGGCCGGGTTCCTGGTCTGCGCGATTCTCCGGACCGGGTTCCTGGTTTTCATGCTTCTTATGAACAGATTCCCGGTTACCACGCTTCTCCTGGCCAGATTCCCAGTTTCCATGCTTCTTTGTGGCAGCTTCCCGGTCTCCATACTTCTTATGAACAGATTCCCGGTCCAACCGTTTTTTCATAATCCAGTACACTGCCATACCGGCCGGAAGGAACAGCCGGAACTCCCTGCTGCCATTCTCATATGTAACATACCGGCTGAGCCGGACTGTGGCTGCCGACCAGTTGACCTTAAATTCCCACGTGTTTGGTGTACGAATAACGGAAAAACCCATAGACAGATAGGCTATTAATATCAATATAATCCATCCCCATTTATATCTCGGATTCTGTCTGTAACATATGACAGCAGTCGCAATGGTAGAGAAAATCATGATAAGTGACAACAGGAACAATCCCCATTGAAATACATTCCAATGACTGATGGAGCGCAGCGTTCCCTGCGGAGCTAAGGATACATTGTCCCTAATGATAAAACTGATGATTCCCTGGTTTCCATCTGACGATTCCATTCTATTAAGGATTGCCGTAAACCGCTGCCCATCCTCTGTTTTTATTCCGTAGCTGCACTCCACAGATTTAGTTTTTACACCGTTTTTAGTACTGGTCCGGATATTTAACCCCTTCTTTTTAAAAGAATCTAACTGACTTTTGCCCCATATATCCACATTTTCCTGTATTTGCCTTTCCATATGTTCTTCCGGTACCGCTCCTGGCATATACAGAGAACGCATGGCATCTCTGTCCCCCTGGGATGCTGCCGACGTCATCTGTTCCAGATACTGGTCTGCAACTATTTCCCTATCAAAAAAGAGAGTCACTCCTTTATATAGGAAAAAAGCTGCAATGCAAAGAAATACTCCCACAACAACAACCGCCGTTCCCCCAAATATCATCCACTTCTTTTTCTTTTCCATACCATCCCCCTCTCTTATAAAACAGACCTCTGAATCTTGTCACATCCAGAGGTCCGATTATTAATGAGTCATGCGTGTATTGTTTATGAGTCTGCTGTTTGTAAGTGTACCATTTATAAGAGTTCTATTTATAAACATTCTATTTATAAACATGTCATCTATGCCATCTATAAGGCTGTTATTCATGAATACAAATAATATAAATCTGGCTATCAATCAACAGTTATCTGAATCAAATAGAGCGTACAATCTCAGTAAGCAGATTAACGCTGTGAATAATGGCCTTAGCCTCAAAAGCAGGGTAATCTACTGTGGCACTGTCATCTGCCTTATCAGAAATCGCCCTCACAATGAGGAATGGGATGGAATTGAGGTAGCAAGCCTGGGCAATGGCTGCCCCTTCCATTTCTGTACAGTATCCTCCAAAGGTATCTGTCAGCCACTTCTTTTTTCCCTTATCAGAAATGAACTGGTCTCCAGTCACCACTCGTCCTACGAAGGTATGGATGTCCGGATTGACTTTGGAACAACATTCCTCCGCAAGATGTATAAGACCTTCATCTGCCTTAAAAGCCAGGGTCTCCACCCTGGGTATCTGTCCCGGTTCATAGCCAAATCCGGTTGCATCCATATCATGCTGAACTGCATCGCTGGAAAGCACAATGTCCCCAATATCAATCTCTGCCTTCAGGGAACCTGCTATTCCTGTATTTACCACACCTGTTACACCATATATATCTGCCAGAATCTGGGTACACATAGCTGCATTGACCTTACCGATTCCGGAACGGACCACCACTACCTCTTTCCCCTCCAGCTTTCCTTTATAAAAGTCCATGGCAGCCCTTGTCTCCACCTGTACATCTGTCAACTGCGCCTTAATCATAGCCACTTCCTCGTCCATGGCTCCAATAATTCCTAGCATAATTACCTCCTTCTGTCTTGTACTATTCTTCTATTATATAGGAAGCCCGCAGATTTTCAAGTTCAAAGCTTGTTCTCACTTGACATTATCTTTTGCATAAGGCATAATCGGATATACACGAATTTATCACAGGAGGCACTACACATGAGATTTAAAACACAAGGGGTCTGTTCCAGGGAGATATCCTTTGAAGTAAAAGATAATAAACTGACCAATGTCCAGTTTGTAGGCGGCTGCTCCGGCAACACCCAGGGCCTGTCCCGGCTCATCGAGGGCATGGACGTAGATGAGGCCATCCGAAGACTTGACGGAATCCAGTGCGGTCCCAGACCTACGTCTTGTCCGGATCAGTTGGCTCGGGCGTTGAAGCAGTTTAAAATGAAATAAAAAAAATTTATTCTTTATTCCTTTTTGGGTATAAAAGGCTGTCGTGATAACTTAAAATTTCACGACAGCCTTTTACTAATACGCTATTTCTGGATAGAACTTTTAGCATTAAATAATTTCATATACAATCCTTTATTCGATTAAAATCCCCGCGGTTACAGGGCTAAATCCCTCAAACTTCCCCCCCAATACGGCAGCAAGAACTCCTCTTATTCTATAGTAATATCCTTTATCCTGATTTTTAAAAGTCACATCTATAGAAGGGTCACTTAACCCATCGGGATAATCTGATGCATAGAATTCTGCATCATAAAAGGTTACTTGACGCCACCGCTCAGTATCAGCATCCCAACGGTCCAGATAAACTGTAATATAAACTTCATCAACAGGAACCGCCATAAATGCCTTAGCAAATGCCCCAATATCACCATTACCATTATCCTTTATGATTAGGTCCGCCTTCATAAAAAAATCACCACGCAGTTTTGCTGTTTCGCTAACCATACTTTGCTTAACAGTTGGAGCAAGCAAACGAGACTCCAAATCAACAGATGTATACTCATTTGGATTAAATGATACTGCGTATATATTAATAGCCATTACTATTGATATCACCATTGAACTAATGAACAATACTATTCCCTTTTTCTTTAGCATAACCATACTCCTTTTATTAATAAGTAAGTCGCTCAATTATCTTTACAAATTCTTCCTCGCTAGATACCCCTGCAATACAATATGAAATTCCATCAATAACAATTGAACACTCATAACGATATTTTCCATTGGAAAGCTGTTCTCTACATATATCAAAATCTTGAGCAATCCATTTATTATAAACTACACGACTATAATTGGTTTCCGAATTACAATTAAAAGATGCTCTTCTGTCAAACTTTGATTGAACAACATACACAAATTCTCCTTCATATTTGAATCTTAAACTTGCATAACCATCTTCAACAGTTAAATCAAGAAAATTCATATTAGATGGTATATATCCCAGCTTTAATGGTTTTATACCTACATCATTTTGTATTATAGTATAAGCCTCTTCTTCACCATTGACATTAGCCTTATATGAATCGTTAACAAATACCTTTTTCTGTCCATCCCCCAACTCCTTCTCCCGATAAAAATACGACTTCGTCCCCATAGCCACCATACATCCACTCCCTGCCACAAGACAGGCAATTAAACCAATCGCAGCCAACCGCTTCCATCCAAACCTTGGTTTGATAACCTTGGGGTGCTCCGGTTGGTCGGATTCCGGTACATTCTTTGACTCAGCTCTTTCTTCCTGTATCCTTGCCCAGATTTTCTCAAATTCATCTGGGGATGGGGATGTAATGGGAAGGGGGACGGCCATATTCTTGACTGCTTCTAATTCTTTTAACAGTTCTTCATCTGATATATCGTCCGTTCCCCAAATGGGGCAGTCCATAGAATTGTCCTGTTCTGAATCTCTTTTATAATCTCCCACGTGACACCTCTGTTTACCAAATCTCCTAAAGTTCCCTTTGCCTTTAGGGTTGACTTTTTGCGTTTAATGCTTACTATAATAGTAGACGTTTATGAATGCCGGTTTCCCCCGCATATCATATACTTTAGGAGGTTTTTATGAAAAAAATTATTTTAACCGGCGGCGGTACTGCCGGACACGTTACCCCCAATCTGGCCCTGCTCCCTTCGTTAAAGGAAGCTGGTTACGAAATCCGCTATATCGGTTCATACCAGGGCATGGAACGCAAGCTGATTGAAACTGCAGGCATTCCCTATGATGGCATATCCTCTGGCAAGCTGCGCAGATACTTTGATATCAAGAATTTTTCCGACCCATTCCGCGTCGTCAAGGGTTACGCGGAAGCCAGACGGCTCTTAAAACGCCATAAACCGGATGTAATCTTTTCTAAGGGCGGTTTTGTTGCAGTTCCCGTGGTCCTTGCTGCCAAACACTACAAAATCCCTGTCATCATACACGAATCCGATATGACGCCTGGCCTGGCCAATAAAATCTGCATTCCTTCCGCCCTTAAGGTTTGCTGTAACTTCCCGGAGACCCTTAAGTACCTTCCATCCGACAAGGCTGTACTGACAGGCTCCCCTATCCGTGCAGAGCTACTCCAGGGTGACCGGCTGTCCGGGCTCTCGTATGCCCACCTGTCTGCCGGCAGACCTGTACTCCTTGTCATAGGCGGAAGTTTGGGCTCTGTAGCCGTAAATACAGCGGTCCGTAATATCCTCCCCAGGCTTCTGTCCAGCTATCAGGTAATACATATCTGTGGCAAAGGCAATCTGGACGAAAGCCTGATAGGAACAGCCGGATATGTACAGTATGAATACGTTGACGCTCCCTTAAAGCATCTTTTTGCGGCAGCCGACCTTGTCATATCAAGGGCAGGGGCTAATTCTATCTGCGAGCTCCTGGCACTGCGCAAACCGAACCTGCTTATTCCTCTGTCAGCCGCGGCCAGCCGCGGAGACCAGATTCTCAATGCTAACTCCTTTGCAAAACAAGGATTCAGCAAGGTTCTGGAAGAAGAAGCATTGTCTGATGACTCCCTGTTTGATGCCATTAACGATTTATACCTAAACCGCAATTCCTATATACAGGCCATGGAGCAGAGCAGTCTGAACAATGCTGTTAAAACAGTTGTATCTCTCATTGAATCATGTGTAAAATAACGTTAGGGCCAATTATCACTTTTTAGCAGTTCCTCAAGATATTTCCTGATACGGCTGACTCTGGAATAGCATGCCTTTTCTGTAATATTCAGCATAGCGCATACTTCCCTTGTCGGCCGTCCTTCTATCAATCTGAGCGTCGCGACCTGACGCCAGTTTTCAGGCATCCTCTCGATTTCCTTAAGAAGCGCCTGACATCTCTCTTTGCTGACTACATAATCCGGCAGATTGGCAGCCTTATCGTGTGCCGGATAATCTTCACTGTTATATGCCTCTTCGTCCAATTCCCCATAGCTCCTGTACTTCATTCTTCGGTGAAAGTCCATACACCGGCTCTTCAGAATACGTATCAGCAACGCCCTCTTACTTTCCTCAGACATATCCAGGGAATATTTATAGCGGGCATATGAAACAAATGTATCCTGTACCACATCCTCAATATAATCTACAGGAATATCGTTAACATAAGCTATCCTTCTCAGGTATACCTCATATTCCAGATACATTTCTTCAAACAGTTTTTTATCTTCTGTATCCATCTTCTCAATCTTCATTGCAACTACAGACAGCCTTTGATTTTATCCGCAACCTCTGCCAATTCCTCCGGCGAAGCCTTTCCCGGAGTCCAGCTGACCATGTCTGGACCTCCCTCATATCTTGGAATCACATGCATGTGGAAATGGAAAACAGTCTGCCCGGCTGCTTCTCCATTATTCTGAACCAGATTGAATCCCGCGCATCCAAGAGATTTCTTCATCGCAGAGCCAATCTTGGCACCCAGAGGAAGTACCTTGGCGGCTATATCCCCATCCAGTGCGCATACATCTGCAAAATGCTGTTTTGGAAGGATAAGGGCATGTCCTCTGGACGCTGGTCCCAAATCCAGAATCACGCGAAAATCCTCATCCTCATACAGAGTGGTTGACGGAATCACCCCTCCTGCTATTTTACAAAAAATACAATTGTCATCTGTCATTCTGAAAATCCTCCTTCCGCTGCGGTTAACACAGCCTGCATTCTATCCAGCCATACCGGAAATTCTGGCAGCATCTTTTCTCCTGTAAAGCAGGATACCTAATATGAAGCCGGAAATCAGGCCCCCTATGTGAGCCATATTGTCCACTCCTGCTGAAGTAAACCCATGATAAAGCGTCAGCAGAACCATAAAGCCCAGCTGCCTGTTGGTTAGTCCGTCCAGCTGACCATGATGAATGGCAATCACATAGACCAGACCGCCTACCACACCGAAGATTGCGCCTGAAGCCCCCGCGGACACACTGGCCTGCCCTGTCCGTACCTGGACAGCCAGGGATATACTGTTGGCAGCAACACCGCTGGCAAGGTAAAATATCAAATACTTGATATGACCCAGCGCCCTTTCCATCTTCTCTCCAAGCACCAGAAGCACCAGCATATTATTTGCCAGATGGCTGACTCCAAAGTGCAGGAACATGGCAGTAAACAGCCTGTAATACTCTCCACCAAGGATAACAAAAGGCGCAAATACAGCCCCGTGTTTTACCATGAATACGCCATCCTCCGTGGAGCCGATGGCCTCCAGGTACAGAAATACCAATACGTTGACTGCTGCCAGCGCAATGTTGACATATGGCCTGCTCCTGTTTATGCCCGTAACCATCCGTATTCCTCACATCCTCAATGATATATAATCTTAGCATACTTTAAAGGACTTGTTAAGTGGCTTTGACGCAATAAAGTTATTTTTTATGCCCCCACCCCACTGTTATTTACTATTTCTGCAACCACACTCACACAATTGTCTTTTAAGATAAACGAAACATACTGGGTTACTCTGTGCTGTTAATAAAAAATATATCCGCAGTCAGCTATAAATATCTGGTCTCCCGGCTCCAGCTGCGTTGTCTCGTTTGCCTCCAGCAATCGTCCTTTGACCCTGGTACCATTGGTAGAGTTAAGGTCCGTTACAGTATAACTCCCATTGTCCTCGTCTAATCTTATGTGAAAACGGCTGACTGTATCTTTCAAAAGCACATAGTCTGCTAAATCCTTGTGTTTGCCAATCACAAATGGATAATAGGATATTACAATGTCCTCATCCGAACCATTGAGGGCAGATAAACGCCGGACTTCCTCCCCTTGTGCTGGCCGCTCTGATAAAAGCACGGTCTGAAAGCACTCTCCGGCGCTGCTTTCCGGCATTTTCTGCAAATACTCATTTTTATCCCCATTCATATACGCAGTGGATGGCTGATTACCTAAATCCTCGTCTTCGTCATCTTCATCCTCATACAAAATTCTCCATGGGTCCTGCTCATCATCTGAACCTGCCCCATCTGCCTTTGCAGCCCTATGCCCAATGAACAGCCTATACAGATTCATGGCTGACAGCATAAACAGCAAGCCTCCGTCGATTGCTGCCAGCAGCCTCCAGTTGTCAATGACCATTGTCATCCCTCTGAACATCCACAGTGCGGATGGACAAAGTACTGCCGCTGACAGCCATACGATAAACTGCCGTCTGAAAGTGGTTCCTTTCCATTCAGGTTCAGTCCGGCCTGAGCCTTCCTGTTTTATTTCACACCTTTCCAATTTACCCTTTTCTTTTTTTCTCCGCTTCTCCCCCCTGTCACTGTTATGCTCTTTCTCTGTCTCCCCGCTTTTTCCTTTCCCCTTCCCTGTAATACAATCTCTATTTTGCTCATTCCCCTGTTCTTTCCCTTGTTCCTTCCCTTGTCCCTTCTCCTTCAGCCCCTTCTCCTTCAGCCCCTTCTCCCAATGATTTGTTTCCTGTAGTCCTCCTTTCTTTATGTAATCTCCCTCCGGTTCGCTCAATAACTCCCGTTTCTTCCCTTTCCGCCGTTCTGACGCAATCAGCCCCAGCAAATCATCCATTCCGCAGTTTTCCTTAAGGCTCTCCTGATAAAGTCCATAAGCCAGGACTACGCTCTCCCTGTCTTTATGATTTATCCTCTTCAGTATATATTGCAGGAGGCGGCTCAGTTTACCCTGGAAATCATCCTGAACACCAGGGATCAGGCACAAACCGGTCTGGAATAATTCCGGCTCCACATAAATATATTCCGGTTCCAGCAGGACACCCCCTGCATCTAAAAGATATTCCTCCATACCACTTAGCGCTGCATGTATCTGGATTAATAACTGGCATATCTCTTCTCTGGTTATAAAACGGGTTTCCAGAAGGCGGCTTAACGGTTGTCTGGAGGTAATGTCATAACAATATAAGGGCAGTCCATCCTGGTATGTTATGTACATCCTTAACAGTCCACGAATCTCGTTGTGGGCCAGCATTCTGGCTTCATATCCAGCTGTGGCCTCTGCCACCCCCGCTACCAGGTAATTGCGTTTTGCTTCTCTCCTGTAGCTAATTTCCATCTTCTTTAACCAGCCCTTCAATTAAAGTAATCTTGCGCAGAAATGTCTCCGGCCGGAACCTTTCCGCCTCAATCTCTCTTTTCCATTTTCCCCCTCTGCCTTCTCCGTATATCCTCTTCCCTTTTTCCTTTATAGCCAGATCGCAGTCAGGAAAGAACATGAGACGGCCTAAATGTTCCTGCACCCCGGACGCAGAGGCTTCCAGCTCCTTTGCACTTCCATGACGGCCCTTTTCTAACGCCTCATGCAGACCCATGGCGGCCTTGGTCTCATCATGAATACGGCATGCCTGCTGGAGCATCACCGCTATGGACAGTAATACCATGGCCATAATCCATGCGGCCTCAACCGTAAGACTTCCCTTAAGCGTTTTTTCCCTCATAGGAACATCACCCCGATTCCTGCCGGGATCAGAAATGGAAGAAGAGGAATGCGCAGCCTCCCCCTGTCTGTTCCCTGTATAATCCCTTTAAATACTAAAACCATAGATAGTAAAAAGCAAATCCCCAAGCCGCCTGCCAGCAAAACCAGATTTTTCAATGCACCCAGATAAATGCCCGATATCAGAAAAAACCATCCATCCCCCTTTCCCACAGCCTCGTTTGTTATCCGGGATAAAAACAGCAATCCCGCTCCTACAGCCATGGCCATGGCTGTATCTATAATCTGGCCCGACACCAAGTCCGAAGGTATCTTATGTCCCGAATCCCGGTATATGATTGCCGCATCCAGCACAATATACATGCATCGCAGAACCGCGCCCGCGGCTGCGGACATCACAATCAGGCTGAGTTTTATTCTGTGATTCCTCATATCCTGCCAGGCTCCAATTGACAGCGTCATAAGAAATCCGCAGCGCAGCAATACTCCGGCTATGTCATGTCCTGCTGTTAATTGTTCCGTCAAATCCCCATTTAATATGCCCAACAAATAACACCCCCGTCTCCCACATCACTTTCCTCTGCAATAAGAACACTCCCCCAGATATTCCACCTGCGTCAATGGAACCTCCTGAACATACGCAATGATGGACCGGCAGCTTTTAGACACATGGTAGCTTGAACCATATGGCATGACATAAACCGTACCGCTGCTCCCCATACTGCCGCTTCCCGCGCCCCCGCTTCCTGTGCCTCCGCTTCCCCCACCGCATGTCCCACAGGAAGAATACCTTCCTCCTGCCTCATTCCGCAGTTCCCCCACAGCCCCTAAATCCACTGCCTTTAAATCATTGTACAGATAGTGGCAGGTCCTTAAGCGGTGATAGCGGGTGGAGTTTTTTCCAATGTATACTATCTCATCTTCTTCTCCATTCCCATCCCTGTCACCATCCCCAAAACGTCCCCCATCTGCTCCATTCCACATTCTGCGGCTGCATACCTGTTCCACGGGAATGCTGCTGACTCCTAATACGGAAAAGGGAAGACGCATCCTATATCTCATCACGATATGGACCATCTCATCTTCCCCTATGTCCGTCCCCTCAAATGATACGGCTTCCACCCACTCCCTGTTAATCTCTCCCAATATTCTGGCGGAAGCATAAGCTGCTGCCAAAACAGAGGTGGCTGTATCCTCTGCTCTTCCCACATCCACCTCTGCACCTCCTTCCTCTGCGCTACGGAAACAGTATTCCACATAGGCATACTGACTCAGCTCCTCCCCCACGGATTCCATTACAGCCTGTATCTGTCTCTGACGGTCCAGCATCTTCATAGGCATAATCAGACAGAAACAAAAGAACAGGAACAGGGACAGACTGAGAGCAGCCTCTACGGAGAGACTCCCCTGCATCTGGCAGGAGTTCCATGATAATGCCCTTTTTCCATGGAACAGTCGACAGCATTTACGTACTTGGAGAGGTGCGGTTGTATTTATTTTTGCTGTTTTTTTATATGGACAATACGGATTTGATTTTTTATTCTGCACCAGAAAAAAGGGCATCATCATGAACCTCCTTTCCCCATTCCTAAAAATTTACAGTTCCCGTCTTTATGGGCTTTTGTAGTCTTCCAGGTAGCTCCCGGCTACAGCCATACGCGTGTCATATGCGTAACCGTCTTCCCGTCCCCGGCTTTTCCACAATCCATTTGAAAAAAACACATGTTTTCCACTGACAAGAGCTTCTGCATCCACCGTACATACACAGTTTGCCAAAGAAAATCCAGGCTGCTTCACCGCAGTGACAATCTGCATTACATCCATCATCCGGTAAACCAGATCCGTGTCATAAGCGCCGAATATAAGTATCCGCAGATAGCCCTTATAATCAGCTCCGCTTCCATTTCCTCCTTCTTCATCAATCAGGCTTCCGCTCCTTCCCATCTCCAAAAGTCCGGCCAAATCCAGTTTCCAGTCGGATCCAGTCTTAAAGACCGGTACCCTTTTCCCTTCCAGAAGGTACCGCACATCCAGCAGAGCCTCTCCCAGAGCCCATACTGCCATGATAAAAAATGCCACCACTGATACAAGTGGCAAAATCCCGGTCCCTCCCACAATGGTCAGAGCCAGATTACGCGCTTCCTGGCGTTTTCCGGCATCTGACAGAATATGTACCAGATTGAGTCCCTCTCTAAATGCAACCAGGCGCGCCGCCACACCGCTTAAATTGTCCCTGTCCTTTTCCTTTCCATGAATGATATATTCTAGCTCATAAAATTCCCCCTTCTGCATCTCTTTTTTAAACCCTTTAAAAAAACGAATATCATATTCTCCAATCAACAGGCGCTGTATCAGTGTCCTGACTCCGGTCAAAAAGCCGGTGCTCTTAGAATCTCCATCCTGGTCTGTTTCCTTCCATCCACCGCCGTCTGTTTTCCTCTGGACGGACGGTGTGCCGGAAAGCCTGAGGGCTGTCCCAGAAACAACGGTTCCCTCCGGTAATACTAATTCCAGCATTTCTCTTCCTGCCATATTTCCTACTTGTTCCAGAAAACCTTCCTTTTCCTTATCCCGGACCCCGAATTCCACTCCCAGTGTAAGCATGCCGTACTGGGACCAGCGCGCCCTTACCGGCTGCCATAAGGCATCCTCGTCCAGCTCATCGTCTTCATCCTCCGGCTCCCAGCTGCTGATATACTCCATTACCGCCTCCGCCATATCAATCACATCCCTAATCCACAGTATTCTGTCCCGGCTCAGATTTGTCAGCGCCTCAACCTCCCTGCGGCGCTGTCCATCCTGGGCCGCATATGCCTCATACTGTCTGATTTCCTCCTCCAGGCCAGCCCTCACATCCCCACTCAGGTCACTGGCTTCTTCCAAAAAACGTTCTCTGCTGTCTGCCAATTTCTCATACAATTCATCGGCCCGCTTTTCATAGGAGTTTACCTGGCCCGGAAGCCGTTCCAGCTCCCGTATCAATTTATTGGCCTGGGATACAAATCCTCCCCCATCCAGCTGGTCCAGGCAGCCCTTCCCCTGTTCCCACCGTTCCCTCTGGGCCAAAAGTGTACTGTTGATTATCTCCAGCGCCTTTTCCACCTTTACAGCTTCCCTGGAATGGGCGGCATATAGTTCTGAAACGCGGTTAACACTGTTTCCCTCTTTCCAGGCCTCCAACAGTTCTGATGCGCCGGCTTCATCCAGCTCGTCCCAATCTGCATCCAACAGACCATACTTCATATAATCCAGTATTTCCTGTTCAAAATATCTTCCGTCCCCCTGGGTAAGATCCGTCATATCTGTTATCCGAATCTGCTCCGCCTTCATGGGATACCAATTTTCAGCCTCCATATAGGGCCTCATAAATTCCCTGAACTCCTTCTCCAGTGTCTCTGCCTTGTCATACTCAAGCCCCAATATCCGGTACTTATTCCACAGTTCCCGGTGATACTGGGCCATAAGGGAATCTGCGGATGAATCCACAGCCATCCGCAGATAGCATCTGGCGCCTGCTGTGCGGGCCGATTCCACAATCACACACAGCAGTGCGCAGACACTGAACAGTATCATTGCCAGAAATACCGTAATCTCACCTTTCCTGCACATTAATACACCTCTTTTGACTGGCTGTTTATCTCCTTAAAAATATTTTGGAGTAAGGTGGTTATCTGCTTTTTAAAGATAATGACCAAGCCTATAAGAACCACCAATACCAACACCAGCTCAATCACTCCCACCCCCTGTTCGTCCTTCCAGAACTCCCTGATTTCCTTTCCTAACTTCATTACGCTCCTCCTTATATTTTATTTGAATTCCATCAGTGCCGGAACAGCGATCATGACCATGACCACGGACAAGAGAATGAACAGAGGAAGCAGCAGTTTTGTCCCTGCTTCCTCTCCCAGGCGCCTGGCCTGGTGTTTTCTCTGTTCAAATGCATCTGTCATCTCTGTACGCAGCAGATTCCTGAGATTCTTTGAACCATTTTTACGGTTCTGCTCCAGCAGACCTCCCAGTTTCATATAAGACTGAAGCCCGCACCGCCGTCCAAACTCCTCAAATGCCTTGCCCTCCGGCACTCCCCCCTTCATCTGACAGCTGGTTTCATACATTTCTTCATATACATACCGTTTCCTGCGCCTTCCCTGCTCCACCATCATTTTGTATTCCAGGGCAATCTTATCCCAGGCTGTGCGGATACTCATGCCTGCGCCCAGAAAAATGGTCAGCCTGGACAATACCTCAGGGTAATCCAGCGCCAGCTGGCGTTTTCTCTCCTCTGTCCTGTTTTGCTGCCTGGCCTGGTCCCCGAAAAAACATAATACAGCTCCTGCCACCCCCAATCCCATCACAGGAACAAACACAGACTCCTCCGGCAGGCTGTATTTCAGGCTCTGTCCCTGATATTCCTCCGGAAGCTTCATATAAGCAGTGTAGGACTGCAATTCATCCTGGCTCTTAAGAAATTCCACAAATGCTTCCTCCGTCTGTTCCTGTTGCGTAAGCACCGGCGGCTTTACGCACACAGACAGTTCATACTCCTCCGGCCAGTTTCCCTCTGTCATGCGCACATGCAGGCTGATTTTGATTCCCTGTTCGCCTATCCCCCTCTGTTTCAGCTCCTGCACATGCAGTTCACCGAAGGAATCCAAAAGCTCTGGCTCATCCGATTCCCACCTGAGCCTTATTCCATAGCTGTCCAGATATGTAAGCAGGTTCAGATCCTGCCTTACATCCTCAAGAGACGGATTATTCCCAAGTATGAGCTGCGGAAGCTGGACCATCACAGCCTCATAAGTCTTATGTGCCTCCTGTTTTGTATACATCCTTTCTGACAGGACCATTTCCACAGGAACCTCCTTCTCCCCAAGCCCCTCCACTATCAGGCTGTATGTCTGATCCCCCTGCCCATAATTTCCCCTGGCCAGGGTATCTCCTTCCAAAAGCGCACTGTCTGTACGCTGCCACAACTGAGCCGCCATTCCTATGAAAAGGCCAGCCATAAGACAAAGGATCTGCTTCCGGCCAATCCAGGCATGAAGCCTCTCTTCCGGTCTTTTTCTCACCTTTATCGTCCGCCTCACCTGCCTTTCACACCTCAATGTCCAGTATCTTACCGGCCAGAACCAGCGCACCCGCATAGGCCGCCAGACACATGGTCATCACACTCCGTCCCATCCAGGTACCGTACATCACGCTGAAAAAACCAGGGGATGTAAGGTCAATGTAGAGCACAATCAAGAACGGTATCAGATTCATAATTCTCTGTTCGAAAATCCTGGAGGCAAGCATGGTGTGTATCTCCTCCTTGACCTGTACCTTGTCCCTGATAATTCCCGCTGTCTGCCGGATGATTTCCACCAGCTCGCCTCCGCTTCGTTTAGCCGCTGACAGGACCTGGGCAAAATTGTCCACATCCTCCACTCCGCTGCGCCGGCCAAAATCCATAAACAGCTCCTCTGCCGGACGGTTCATCCGGATTCCATCGGAGAGGATCCGGAATTCTTCTGTAATCATCTCCCTCCTTCCAAACAGTATTTCCAGCTCCTTTATGCTAAGGGTAAGTCCGTTTTCCAATGAATACCCTGCGCTCAGGAAGGAGGACAGAACCTGGATTCCCTCCTTGAACTGCAGTTCCAGCCGCCGGGCCCTCTCCTTCTTCAAATTCGATCTCCTGTATAAAGGATAACAGGCTCCAACAGGCATCAGAATCAGGAACACCACCACACTGCGGTAAAAGACATAGGATGCCAGCCCACAGGCTCCCACCCCCAGAGCTCCGTATAACAGCCACTCTCCGGCAGTAAGTCTGTAGGTACTGTAATCCACCCGGTCGGGAGGCCTGGCCCTGGGAACCTTCTTTTCCGGTTTCCTCCTGGCAATTTCCTGCCTAACCAGGTCCCGCCTGTGTCCTTCCCCCTTTCTGACAAAGCCGGTCCTCCTTACCGTCGTATTCAAACAATGGTTCCAGCTCCACCTCTCCATTCTGCAAACCTCCTATTCTCATAATGGATAAAACTCTTCTTTTCCCATCCTTCAGCCGGCCCAGATGGACCATGATGTCCAGGGCCGACACAATCTGGCTCCTGATTGCTGCCAGCGGAAGGTCCGCCGCCATCAGCACCATGGTTTCCAGTCTGCTTATCATGTCCCGCGGGCTGTTCCCATGACCTGTGGAAAGACTTCCGGGATGGCCTGTGTTCATGGCCTGGAGCATGTCCAAAGCCTCCTTCCCCCTCACTTCGCCCACTACAATGCGATTGGGGTTCATGCGCAGAGCCGCCTTAATCAGCTGGCTCATGGTAATTTCCCCTTCTCCCTCCGTATTGGCGTTTCTTGTCTCCAGACGCACAAGATTTGGAACCTGTGTTATCTGCAATTCAGCAGAATCCTCAATGGTTATTACACGCTCACCGGAGGGTATGAAGGATGACAATGCATTCAGGAATGTGGTTTTTCCGGAGTTTGTCCCTCCGCTGATAAACATATTGCATCCATCCTCCACCAGCTGCTCCAGAAAGCCCGCTGCCTCCGTACTTATGGCTTTGAAACGAATCAGCTTTTCCATGGTAATCGGGTCAGGGAATTTCCTTATAGTAACAACAGGACCATCAAGAGCCACAGGCGGCAGAACCACATGGACCCTGGAACCATCTTCCAGCCTGGCATCCACCATAGGAGAGGACACATTCACCACACGGTTGACCCTGCTTACAATCTGCTGTATGATATCCTCCAGCTGTTCCGGCCTCTCAAAATTCCTGTCCCATAATTCCATTCTTCCGTTTCTCTCCATAAATATCTTTCCTGCTCCATTCACCATGATTTCCGACACGGAGCTGTCGTCAATAAGCTCCTGCAGGATATCCAGACGACGGAAGCTGTCAAAGAGGCTGCCGCGCAGCCAGAGCCGTTCCTTTAAGGGCAGAAATATTTCCTGCCCCATCTCGCCTATGGACCTGTCAATCATTTCCAGCAGTTCTCCGTCGTCCATATGGTGCCTTTCCTGCAGTTCCTCCATAATGCGCTCCCTTATGAGCCACCGCACACCTTCACGGCTCCTCCTTTTACTCTCCCTCTCTTCCATAGCTCAATTTTCCTTCTTTTTCCTTTCCCTGTTCTTTATTCCTGACTCTCCCTTCTCACTCCTCCTCCCTCCATTCCTTATCTCTCCGGCTGCTTTCCGTTTAAAAGCTGCCGCACAAAATCCCCCATCTCCCCCCATATCAGCTGTTCCAGATACCCTTCCTGTTTCGCAACACCTGTATGCCTGGGCAGTCTCAGTTTCTGGATTCTGTCCCTGACCCCGGCATCGTCTGCTTCCTCCAGGTACTCCTCAAACTCCTCTATCTTGGCGGCTGAGATATAGTCCTCCCTGACCGGCATATACACCACATTACACATGGATAGAACGGGAAGAGCCCCCCTTCCCATCTGGCCCACGTCCACCACCAGCCTGTCATAGCCGCTCTCCCTCGCAATCCTGTCTATGAGCTGCGCCATATCCTCCGGCGCCACCTGGCTTAAATCCTCCGCATACCTCACCGGAGGTATAAAATCCATATTCCCCCAGTTGCTGATCATGGACTTTAGCTTCATCCAGTTATACCCTCCCTGCCTGTACAGATACAGAACATCTGATAAATCGGCCTTGTACTCACTGTCAATCAGCCTGGTAAATCCTGAATATTCCTCCAGATTCAGATACAGCACCGACTCCTTTTTCGCCATCACCTGCCCTATGGTCAGGGCCAGCGAGGACTTAAAGCACCGGTTCACAGGGGAATATATTCCCACTACCAGGGCCCTGGTCCCCAGAAGGGCCAGCGCCGGCTCCACTGGCCGGCTGCAGTAGGAAGCCAGCACCTCACGCATGATACAATCCCCGGACTGGTACTTGTAGATGGCCGGAAATATATCCGGCCCATCCACCAGCTCCCCGTCACACAGCACCATAACCTGCTCTGCCTTCACATCTCCCACCAGCGCCCGTGAACTCTCATCTACCAGCAGGATTTCTATGGGATGCTCTTCCCCATATTCTATAAGCCTGTCCAGGCTGGAAAATGCCATGGCTGTAAACGGAATCTTTTCCTTCTGATTCACATAATCCGCCAGCCGTTCCCCAAAGGCGGGATCAGCGTCATAGACCGCCAGAATCTTTACCATATATTCACTTCTCACCTCGTTTCTTCCTGGCGCATACGCACCTTAACACCCATCACTCATCCCTTCCACAACACTGAAATAAGAGTCCCCGCAAAAAAACAGGCTCCCAATGGAATTACGCACTTATATCCATCCCGCTCCGGGCAGTAGTACGCCTCAATTTCTTTACTCTGAATCACACGCCTGATATAGGCAGTTAAATACAAGAATCTCTGACATATGCTGCCCTCTCGCAGCATCTTTCCGAGAGCCAGAACAGCTCCCAGACACAAACCAATCACAACGGACCAAAATCCTCTCTCCAGGCCAAAACAGCCTGCCACAAGGGCCATAAATTTAATATCCCCGGCCCCCACCATCCGCAGCAGGAAAAATGGGAAACCGGCTGCGGCCGCCAACATCAGCCGCATTATAAATACAGCAGCGCCCTCAGCTGCAGCCGCCCAAAAACCAGTATCCTGCATCCAAAAGCCTATGCCTGCCGCCCATAACCCAACATTCCCGGCTCCGGACACCCAGGCCTCCACCGAAACAGCCAGCCCTGCAGCAGCTGCCGCCGCCAGGGCCCTGTTAGGTATCCGGTAACGCCTGATATCCATAAAGGCACAATAAGACATGATGCCGTACAAGGCATACGACATAAAACTATGTAAACTGAATACACTACCCCCTCTCTCCGTTCCATCTGTCACTTTTTTCTGAGGAAATTTCTGCCTGAGCCAGACAATACAAAACCATTGACGTAAATAATACCATTGAGATAAATCAGACTGTCATAAAATAGACTGTGTTGAATGTTGTTTTATTATGAAGGATTTTCCAGCAGATGTCAAGGGTGAATTTTATGCATTTCACACCCGATTTCCTTGACCTTCCTCTCTATACATGGTAAAATGAAATTGGTTCAAATTTTTAAACCAAAGGAGGAAACGGCAGATGACAACTGCCCAGGAACTGCAGAAACGTTTTCATGCCTGTATGCCGCTGTTCATTGCCCTGGGCGATGAGATGCGTCTGTCCATCATAGAGGTACTGACAGAGGAAGCCCTTGACAGAAGGCAGACGCCCGGCCCCATCCATTTCGAGCAATACGGCCTCAATGTAAATGAAATTACCCGGCGGACCAGCCTTTCCCGTCCGGCCATATCCCATCACCTTAAAATATTAAAGGATGCGGGTATTGTGGGCGTACGCCAGGAAGGCACGGCCAACTATTATTATCTCACCCTGAGGGAATCCAACCGCCGGCTGATGGAGCTGGGATACAGACTGGAAGAATTCCTGTACTGACAGTCAGCATTAAAATTTAATTCTGCCGGCCCACATGCATAAGATGCCATTTTCCAGATATACTATTTCTATCAATATCTGGGAGATGAAGCATATGTTTGACATCATGAAAGCAGTCAGGGAGACTGCTGCCGCCAGGTCCGCTGTGACCAGGGCGCGGCGCCCCAGACCTGAACTCATCCGCCTGCGCGTGGAAATCGAACGCACAAAATGTGCCATCGAAGCCGCCAGGAACCACTTTGAGCAGGCCGTGGACCCTACCCTGATAGACTGCTATATCTACGAACTGAACGCGGCACAGCTGCGCTACCAGTTCCTGCTGCGTAAATTTAAAAGCCAGGAGGATTAGTACTTACAGTACTATCCCCCTCCGGGCACTGTAACATATGACTACATAAAGATTGCGAGGAAAACAACATGAGCACCTGGTATGAGCGGGGAGTGTTCTATCACATGTATCCCCTGGGGATGACTGGAGCCCCCAAACACAATGATGCAACCGAAGTAACCAACCGTTTTGAAGAATTAGACAAGTGGATTTCCCACATCCGGTCCCTGGGCGCAAACGCCATCTACATAGGCCCGCTTTTTGAATCCACCAGCCATGGATACGATACCAGGGATTATAAACTGGTGGACCGGCGTCTGGGCGATAACGGTTCTTTCAGAAAATTTGTGGACCAATGCCACCAGGAGGGCATAAAGGTTGTTGTGGACGGTGTGTTCAATCACACAGGACGTGAGTTTTTTGCCTTTAAGGACATACAGGAAAAGCGCTGGGATTCCCCTTATAAGGACTGGTATAAGGGAGTGAACTTCGACTGGCAGAGCCCCTGCGGCGATTCCTTTGGATATGAAGCCTGGCAGGGACACTTTGAACTGCCCTGCCTGAACCTCTTTAACCCGGATGTGAGGTCCTATCTCTTTGATGTCATCCGGTTTTGGATTGACGAGTTTGACATTGACGGAATACGCCTGGACTGCGCCAATGTGCTGGACTTTAACTTCATGAAGGAAATGCGCAGCCAGACAGAGGCCATGAAGGAAGATTTCTGGCTTATGGGTGAGGTGATACACGGGGACTACAGCCGCTGGGTTAACAATGAGATGCTTCACTCCGTCACTAATTACGAACTTCACAAAAGCCTTTACTCCGGCTTCAATGACCACAACTTCTTTGAGATTGCCCACAACGTAAGACGGCTGGAGGCCATCGGACGCCAGCTTTACACCTTTGTGGACAATCATGACGAGGATAGGATTGCCACAAAGCTTAAGCTCAGGGAGCACCTGTTCCCCATATACATCTGCCTCTTCACACTGCCCGGAATTCCATCCATCTATTACGGCGGCGAATGGGGCGTTGAGGGAAAGCGCACCAACACCAGCGATGAAGCACTGCGTCCCGCCATCTCCATAGAGCAGGAAGGTGAACTTCACTGCGAACTTACAGACCTGATTGCACAGCTGGGACAGATTCACAGCCAGCAGGAGCCGCTTCACACGGGCCGTTACCAGGAACTGCTGCTGACCAACCGCCAGTATGCATTTGCCAGACACGGTGAAGACTCTGTCATCATCACCGCGGTAAACAATGACGATGAGCCGGCCGAACTGGCCATCCCTGTTCCGCTTCAGGCCGGCGAGGCAGTCAATCTTCTGGAACCCGCAGACCGCCTCCCCATTTCAGACGGGAAGGTCCACATAAAACTAAAGGGCAACTGGGGAGCTGTCCTGAAACTCAAGGGAGAGAACTGATATGGTAGCTAAAAAACGCACTGCAGCATCTTCAAAGAAAAAGGCTTCTGCCACAGGTTTCATATCTGACCTGGACTGCTATCTGTTCGGGGCAGGCACACACTATGATATTTACCAGAAATTAGGGGCACATCCCAAGACATACAAGGGAAAGGAAGGTATCTACTTCGCCGTCTGGGCCCCCCACGCAAAAGAGGTCCATCTGGTAGGCGATTTTAACAACTGGAATCCGGAGGCCAGCCCCATGGAACGTATCTCCGAATCCGGTATCTGGGAGATTTTCAATCCGGGCATGAAGCTGGGAGAGCTCTATAAATTCGCCATTACCACCCAGTCCGGCAAGATTCTCTACAAGGCAGATCCCTTTGCCTTCAGCGCGGAATACCGTCCGGGTACAGCCTCTGTCACAGCCGATATCCAGGGCTTTTCCTGGACTGACAGCTCTTGGATCGAAAAGAGGACCCAGGCAGATGTACAGAAGCTGCCCATGAGCATTTACGAAGTGCATCTGGGTTCCTGGCGTAAACGGGACAGGCCTGAAAAGGACGGCTTTTATACATACACGGAGGCAGCCCATGAGCTGGCAGCTTATGTAAAAGAGATGGGCTATACCCATGTGGAGCTGATGGGCATTGCAGAACATCCATTTGACGGTTCCTGGGGATATCAGGTGACGGGATACTTTGCCCCCACCTCCCGCTATGGCACACCGGAACAGTTCATGTATTTCGTAAACTACCTGCATAAAAACGGCATAGGCGTCATACTGGACTGGGTTCCGGCCCACTTTCCCAAGGATGCCCATGGCCTGGCTGACTTTGACGGAGAACCCCTTTTTGAATATGCGGACCCCAGGAAGGGCGAACATCCGGACTGGGGCACCAAGGTATTTGATTACGGTAAAAATGAGGTCAAGGACTTCCTCATCAGCAATGCGCTCTACTGGGTGGAACAGTACCACGTGGACGGCCTCAGGGTGGACGCGGTGGCATCCATGCTGTACCTGGACTACGGACGCCAGGAAGGCCAGTGGGTCCCCAACAAAGACGGAGGCAACCAGAACCTGGAAGCCATCGAGTTCTTTAAGCACCTGAACACAGTAGTCCAGGGGCGCAACCACGGTGCTCTTGTCATTGCCGAGGAATCCACCGCGTGGCCAAAGGTGACGGAGCATCCCGAACAGGACGGGCTGGGCTTTACCTTCAAGTGGAACATGGGATGGATGCATGACTTCCTGGAGTACATGAAGCTAGACCCCTATTTCCGCAAATATAACCATCACCGCATGACCTTCGGACTTACCTACTTTACAAGTGAGAACTATATCCTGGTCCTTTCCCACGATGAGGTGGTTCACCTGAAATGCTCCATGATTAACAAAATGCCCGGCCTGGGCAGGGACAAGTTCTCCAATCTGAAGGCCGGTTACACCTTCATGATGGGCCATCCCGGCAAGAAGCTCCTGTTCATGGGACAGGATTTCGGCCAGCTCCATGAATGGGATGAAAAGGTTTCCCTGGACTGGTACCTCACAGACGAGGATGACCACAGGGAGCTTCAGAACTATGTAAAGGACCTGCTCCATCTGTACAAAAAGTATCCTTCCCTTTACCGCCAGGACAATGACTGGAATGGTTTCCAGTGGATTAATGCCAATGACGGCGACAGAAGTATCTTCAGCTTCATCCGCCGGGATGAGACAGGTAAGAAAAACCTGATGTTCATTATAAACTTTACTCCGGTGGAGAGACCCGATTACCGTGTAGGTGTCCCAAAGCGCGGCAGGTACACCCTGCTCCTGGATAACCACGGAGCTTATAAGGCAGCAGAAGCTCCCTGTTTCTCATCCTCTAAAAGCGAATGCGACGGACAGCCCTATTCCTTCTCCTATCCTCTTCCTGGATACGGAACTGCAATCTTCCGTTTTTAAGAAATGTTATTAAGAAATATGTACTTTTTAATGCCTAAAAGTACGTTAAAAATTTATCAAATTGGGTATGTACTTTTCAGTCATGTTGTAGTAGAATAAAGGCAGTGCGATGGATTACCTGTCGCAGCACCGTTTACAATGTGTGGAAGGAGAGTATAGTTATGGCAAAACAATTAATTTCCAGTAGCGAAACAAAATCCGTTTACCGTGACGGAAGCACTGCCATCAAGGAATTCTGCGAAGGCTTCCCAAAAGCCGAGGTCCTGAATGAAGCCCTGTGCAACGCACGTGTGGAAACCATTGAAGTCCTGAATGTTCCTAAGGTTCTGGGGGTATCTGTAATTGATGGCAAATGGTCTATTACCAGGGAATTTGTGGAGGGCAAGACCCTTCAGCAGCTGATGGAAGAAAATCCCGACAAGACAGGGGAGTATCTGGAGCAGATGGTTGATTTACACCTGTTGATTTTTGCCCAGGCCTGCCCACTGTTAAACAAGCTGAAGGAAAAGACCATCCGCGCCCTTAAATCCGAGGAACAGCTGGATGAAAACCTGCGCTATGAGCTGCTTACAAGGCTGGACGGCATGCCAAAGCACACCAAACTGTGCCACGGAGATTTCTGCCCATCTAATATCATCGTAGGCGACGACGGCAAATGGTATCTGGTTGACTGGGTACACGCTTCCCAGGGCAACGCAAGTGCCGATGTAGCCAGAACCTATCTGCTTCTGAGCCTGAAGGATAAGAAGATAGCTGATATGTACATGGATCTGTTCTGTGATAAAACGGGCACAGAAAAGCGTTATGTACAGGGCTGGCTCCCCATCGTGGCAGCTGCCCAGCTGGCTTACAAACGTCCTGAGGAAAAGGAACTGCTGGAAAGCTGGATTAACGTATTTGATTATCAGTAAAATCCGCCTGCACATGGAAAAAGGAGGCGCCGGAAGATATCTTCCGGCGCCTTTTTTCCAAAATCTTCATGGTTATAATGACCAATAAACAAGATTTATTCCACAATATTTTCAAATATTTTACAATTTGTTCGTGAAATATTTATCATAATCCTTCTATCAAATTCCATTTTTTTCCTAAAATTATATTTCTTCCTCGAAGCCAAAATCCTGAGATATGTCTCCGGGTTCCCCAGACGTTTTGTCCGCCTTAAACTCAACTCTCTTTACCGGGAATGACACAACAGCCTTAAACAGATCCCCGTCTATAACCACCTGGAACTCACCGCCCTGAAGCTGGGTCAAATCCTTGGATATGGATAATCCCAGACCGCTTCCCTCCGTGGCCCTGGACACATCTCCCCTGACAAAGCGCTCGGTCAGCTCATCCGGACTGATATTCAGTGATGATTCGGAAACATTCTTGATTGTAAATATGGCCTTGCCGTCCTCGTCCAGCACATCCACATAGACCCGGCTGTGCTCCATTGCATACTTCACTGCATTGGTATAGAGATTTTCCAGGACACGCCACAGGCGGCGTCCGTCAGCCTGAATGATAAGCACCTCATCCGGTATGTTGGAAACCAGCTCCAGCCTGCGCATGGCAAACCGCTCCTCAAACTCACCGTTGGTCTGCTGTACCAGCTCTACCAGGTCAATATCCGATATATCTAACTTCATATTGCCTGAACTGGCCTTGGATGCCTCCACCAGGTCCTCTGTCAGAGTCTTAAGGCGCTGAGACTTCTGGTCCAGCACTTCCAGGTATGCGGCAATCTTGGGATCCTGTATTTTCTCCCGTTTCAGAAGGTCCACATAATTGATAATGGACGTAAGAGGAGTCTTGATGTCATGGGATACATTTGTTATCAGGCTTGCCTTCAGCCGCTCGCTCTTAACCTGCTCCTGAATAGCTGAATCCAGACCGCTGCTGATATTATTGAGATGCTCTGCCATGTCCCGCTCCTTGCCTGACAGGCGGGAGGTATCAATCTGATAGCTGGTATCCCCCTGGGAGATAGTGCTGACAGCCATGTCCAGCACATCCCTCTGCACTGATTTTTTAAACAGCTGATGGTATATCCATCCATCCAGTCCCAGGTACAGCACCACGAATACATAGAACATAATCTGGTAGCTTATCCTGTTCTCCTTATAGAAAAAGAGGAAAATCAGTCCCCACAGCATACCTGCGTTAAATCCTAAAAACAACAGGTAGCAGAACCCGGTGCCCACTGCATAGCTGACTCTACCCACATAGTCCTTTGAAGCTTCCAAAGCCCTTTTTGCGAGGCTGTTGCTCCACAAGGTCCTGGCCTTATACCTGCGCAGCAAATCAAAGCCGCACAATACAACGCTCCCGTACACAATGACCAGTTTAATCATCTTATTCCAGTAATTCCATTGTTCATTGGGAGCAAACAGGCTGAACAGCCGGATACCCACATACCTTCCTATGTAGATAAACACCGCTGTGGCCGCCGCCCAGAGAATCAGGCATAGTTCCGTGTGAATCTCGTCAATAGGGAACAGGCGTATTTCCGTGCTTCCGTCCGTGGTGTGGCCTGACATAAGCATCAGCATGGCCAGTGTAACCACACATCCAAGGCCTCCCAGGATAACGCTTCCCATACCCAGAATAAACTCGTTTCTGGCTTCCTTATATGCCTTTGCCTCTATGGAATACGCATCCGTATTTGGGTAGCTGGTGTCCACGGACAGGACCATGTAATTCTTATCGTTTTTATAGGGATTCCATATCTCCAGAAGCGTGGCCGCATTGGCAGGAACCGTGGCCATGTTGGTCTCCATGCGGATGGTATTTCCCGGCACAAAGAGGTATTTCCCGGTCCCTATTATCTCTTCCATGGTCTTATCCGGCACATTGGTGGATACCTTTGTAACCCCCTTATTGCTTGTGTACTGGATACGGAAATTGAGGTTGGTGTCGTTCTCTATGTAATTATAATATATGGTGTAATATTCACTCAGATGGACCAGTATATCGAGGGCCAGATCCTCCATGGTCATCCTTGGAGCATCTCCTGCATCCGCATCCACAAAATCCGGATTATAGCTCTGGAAATCCACGGTTATCTCTTCCTCGTCATCGTCCATGGAAATAGGCGATCCGGCCAATTGGAAATTCTCATCCAGATAATATCCCCTGGTCTTGATATAGCGCACAATCCGGTCCAGAGTCCACTCCGTTCCCTGTTCCCCCGGTCCATTGCTGACCCTTACAATGACCTTATGCATATCCAGCTTTCCGTCGGTCTCGAACATATCCTTATAACCCACATAGGTAAATATGCGGTCGATATCCTCTGTCAGCTGTTTGTCAAACTGAGGAGAATCCTCGTATGCATCCTCATATATCCACTTTACACCTTTTCCGTAATTGGAATTAAGGTACATGGCACTGATCCCGAATACGGACATAGACACAAAAATAATATGGAACAGGGTCAGGAACAGTTTCCTCCGTCTGAACTTCCTCTTTTCATCTGTCATGCAACCACCTACTGCTTTTCTATCTTATAGCCTACGCCCCATACCACCTTCAGGTACTTTGGCTCCCTTGGGTTAATCTCTATCTTTTCACGGATATGGCGGATGTGCACGGCCACTGTATTATCCGCGCCAATGGCCTCCTCATTCCATATCTGCTCATAAATCTCATCAATGGAAAATACTTTTCCCGCATTCTTCACCAGAAGCAGCAGAATATTGTACTCGATGGGCGTCAGCTTGATGGCATCGCCATCCACGGTCACCTCTTTGTTGTCATCATTAATCTGAAGGCCGCCGCACTTATAAATCTGTCCGTCCGCCTGCTGGTTTAGGTTTCCCAACTGGGTATAACGGCGCATCTGGGACTTGACCCTGGCCACCAGCTCCAGAGGATTAAAGGGCTTTGTAATGTAATCGTCTGCCCCAATGTTAAGTCCCAGAATCTTATCTGCATCCTCGGACTTGGCGGAGAGGATGATGATGGGTATACTGCTGTTCTCCCTGACCTTCAGGGTGGTGCGGATGCCGTCCAGTCCCGGCATCATCACATCCACAATCAATAAATCCACTTCATTTTTATCCAGATACTCCAGGGCCTCATAGCCGTCATAAGCTTTGATTACCTTAAACCCTTCTCCTGTCAAATAGATATCAATGGCCTCCACAATCTGCTTGTCATCATCACATACCAGTATGGTCTGCATCACCAAACGCCCTCCTTTTCATATTCCAGTACCTTTATGTTTGTTAGAAAATCCTCCATGCACAGATAAAGTTGTTGGCCCACCACTGGCTCAGGCTTCTGTGCACCACCCGTCCGTTACTGGAAGAAGCGTCAATCACCGTGCCTCCTCCTGCCGCGATACCTACATGGCCCCTTACCACCACGATATCACCGGCCTGGATGTCATTAAAGTTTGTAATCTTCGTGTAACGGCCCACATTCCTCCAGCCCGAAGAAGTCAGGTAGCTCTGGTTTACACCCACCTGGTTGAGACACCAGTATATGAAACCGGAACAGTCAAAGGAGTTCGGTCCTTTTGCTCCCCATACATACGGTGACCCGAGTTTGGATGAGGCAACCGATATAAGTGCGGATGCGCCTCCGCTTGCCGGTATGCTCACAGGCGGCGTGGTATTGCCGGAAGGCTTGCCCGTATTGCCGGAACCGCCGTTATTTCCTGTATTGCCGCTGTTTCCTGAATTGTTAGGTCTCGTGGTGGTGCCGGAACCGCTGGAATTAGCCGCCGGACGCCTTACATTGTCGCCGGTCAGCTTGGCCATGGTCTGAACGCCTACCAGACCGTCAGAGGTCAGTCCGTTGCGTGACTGGAAGTTCCTGACAGCGTTCTCCGTGGCTTCACCGTAATATCCGGTCACGTTGCCGGAAACCAGATAACCGTGTTTGTTAAGAAGCTGCTGCACCTTGGTAACCGCGTCACCGCGCTCACCCAGCATCAGGCCATTGGCCCTGGCGTCCGGGCTGTTTAAAGCAATTCTGGTGGATGGTCCCAGATAGCCGTCCACCACCTGGTCGTTTCTGGCCTGGAACTGCTTCACAGCCACTACCGTGTCCTCACCGTAAGCCCCGTCCGGGGTAGTGGTCAGATATCCCAATTCCTTAAGACGCTCCTGGCAGGCCAGGACCACATCGCTCTTCTCACCGTAAGAAAGGAAATTAGGTTTAATCTCATCGCTGTACAGCAGATTGATGGTCCTCTGTCCCACCTTTCCATCCTGCTCCAGTCCATTGACCTCCTGGAGCTTTAACACGGCTGCCTCCGTGGAATCACCGAAGTTGCCTGTGACCAAATCAGCGGTTGCCAGGTATCCCAGCTCATAAAGACGCTGCTGGATGCGCTCAATATCATCACCCTGAGTTCCCTTGGAAACCGCATAATACTTGGCATCCGGAGACATAATGGCATCCCAGGTAACATTGCCCACAATACCGTCTGTAGGCAGCTCATTCTGCCTCTGGAAATGCTTGACTGCCTGCTGGGTCATCTCTCCGAAATAATCCGTGGGCTCATCATTGTCCATGAACCCCAGGTCCATGAGACGCTGCTGCAGTCTCTTGATGATCTCATGGCGCACCCCAATTCTCAGGTACTCAGGTGCCGGCTCCGCGTCCGGCAGGTTAATATCGTTCAGTCCCGGCAGCACCTGCCCGTTCAGGCCCAGCTGGGCAATGGTCTCAGGCACAGCCTGTATAACATTGACCTCTGAAGGCGTGGCATCCCCCACCTCTGATGTGGATTTCTTGGTGCAGCCGCCCAGGACAGAGCTGAGGGTCAGCACGCCTACGGCTGCCGTATATGTAACATATTTTCTGTATTTTGAATTCATGAAGAACTTATCCTTCCTGCTTCTTCTTATGTCAAAAAGCTCAAATCAAATTCATTCTAACACATTTCTTAAGGAATAGCGATACAAAAATTAAGGTCGTAAGAAAATTGAAAGTACTATAAAATAACCATTCCCTGTTTATAAAAAAATGGAAAAACAACAGAAAAAGACACCTGCACCATGGTGTTAATCCACTGGTGCAGGTGCCGTCTCCTGCTGTATCTGCAATTACTTTCCATCCCTGAGCTTTTTTCCGCTTCGCCCAAATCTGCGCCGCTTAAAAAAGGGAACCTTGGCCGCTGCCGCCTCTGCCTGTCCGCCCTTCTGGTAGCTTCTGAGCGTCTCGTCCAGCTGGCGGAACCGTTCCTCCTCCTTCTGGTCCGAAGCCTGGAACAAAAACTCCAGTTCCTTGCCCATCTTCTCATTGACCAGACAGCTGATATCCTGGCTCAGTTTTTCATTGTTCACTTCAAGGGCACGTCCAATAATCAGGTTCATGATCTGCTGAAACTGTTCCATCTTCTCTTCCATGGCGACCACGGACACACCATCGCCCTTCACAGTGCTGAGGGACGTTGCGCTGTCTTCCTCTTTAAATTCCTTAAGCGCCGCGCTCATGTCGCGCTCCAGGATTTCATCGGACAGCTCTCCCTGGGCCTTACCGTCCTTTTTCAGGACCTGGTTCAGCGCATGCTTGATTGCCTTCAGCTGATACCCCTTCTCCTTCAGGTTCTTGACCTGCTTGAACAGGCGGATATGTAAATCCGTATAGTACCGGTGCCCCATCTCGTTACGGGGAATATCAAGTTCCAGCTCCTCTTCCCAGTACCTTAATACATGGGCCTCCACATCGACCTTTTTGGACGCATCCGATATCAGATAATGTACTTCATCCATAGCCATTCTCTCCTTCACAAGTTAACAGGCATGTCCTGCCTTACTATTAGTGTATGCATTGAGAATGGATATTATGACATCCTAGAAAAATTTTTATGCGTCCTGTCCGCCGCCCTGAGGTCTGGCAGCATTCACAAACTTGGTGTACTCCGGTTTCCATATCAATGTAACGGTTCCAATGGGGCCGTTACGCTGTTTGGCTATGATTACCTCTGCCTCGTTGGGATGCTCCGTATCCTTATTATAATAATCATCACGGTACAGGAACATAACCACGTCCGCATCCTGCTCAATGGCCCCTGACTCACGAAGGTCAGAGAGCATGGGCCTGTGGTCCTGTCTGGTCTCACAGGCGCGGGACAGCTGTGACAGGGCAATGACAGGGGCATGAAGTTCCCTGGCAAGAGCCTTCAGGGAACGGGAGATATCGGAAATCTCCTGCTGGCGGTTATCGCCTCCGCCCTTCTTGCTGCCGCTCATGAGCTGCAGGTAGTCGATAATTACAACGCTGAGTCCATACTCCAGCTTCATCTTCCTGCACTTGGATCGCAGCTCTGATATGGATATACCGGGGGTGTCATCAATTATCAGCTTGGAATTTCCTATGACGCCGATACCCTCCACCACCGCATCCCAGTCAGAATCCGTCAGGGAGCCGGTACGCAGCTTCTGGGAATCCACATTGGACTCCATGGAAAGCATACGGTTCACCAGCTGCTCCTTGGACATCTCCAGGCTGAACACCATACAGGGCAGGCTCTTGCGCACCGCCACATAGTCCACCACGTTCAGGACAAAGGCCGTCTTACCCATGGAAGGACGGGCTGCTATCAGAATGAAATCCGAAGGCTGAAAACCTGAAAGCTTATAATCCAGGTCAATAAAACCGGAAGGTATACCCGTGACCGTTCCCTGGTTCTTATAGGCATCCTCAATCTTCTCCAGCACGTTGATGGCCACCTGCTTGATGGGCACGAAATCCTGTCCCCCGCGGTTTTGCAGCAGGTTAAAAACGGATTTCTCCGTGTCTGCCAATATGTTCTCCAGGGGCTCCTTTCCGGCGTAACAGGTATTGGCAATCTCCTCCGTGGTTTTAATCAGCCTTCGCAGCACTGCCTTCTCCCCGACAATGGTGGCATAGGACCTTACATTGGCAGACGTAGGCACCATGGTCACAATATCCCGTACAAAATCCAGGCTGCTAACCTCAGGAGGCACATCCTTTTCCTTCAGACGGTCCTGGAGGGTTACCAGGTCCACGGGCTTGCCTTCATTGAACAGCTCTACCATGGCGTCAAACATGATTCCGTACTGCTGCTGGTAAAAATCACTTCCCGTCACAATCTCCGATGCGGCAATCACTGCCTCCCTGTCCATGAGCATGGAACCGATGACCGACTGTTCCGCCTCCAGACTGTGGGGAAGCACCCGCTTAATCAGGGCTTCTTCCATATTACTCGTCTCCTGTATCTGAATCTATGAGACCCGCCTGTTGAGGCGGGTCCTGTGTCTGCGCTATGATTTTATGCTTCCACTACCTTGACAGCCAGTCTGGCAGTCACATCCTTATGGAGCTTAACAGGCACCTCGAAGCTGCCAATGGACTTGATGGGATCGCTCAGCATAATCTTTTTCTTGTCAATATCAATTCCCAGCTGGTCCCCAATGGCCTTGGCGATTTCCTTGGAGGACACGGAGCCGAAAGCTCTGCCGCCCTCTCCCGCCTTGATGGTCAGAGTCACGGAGGAATCATCCAGCTTAGCTCCCAGCTCCTTTGCTGCCGCCAGCTGCTCTGCCGCAATCCTGTCGTCATTGGCCTTCTTAAGCTTTAAATCATTCAGATTCTTGGAATTGGCTTCCACCCCAAGCTTCTTGGGCAGAATAAAATTTCTGGCATAGCCGTCATTTACATTCACAATCTGACCTTTTTTTCCTAATGCCTTCACATCTTCCAGTAATACTACCTGCATGTCTCATACTTCCTTTCTGATTCTGTGTCTATATGCATCCCTTATCAGGATACCTCGCCTTCCTCCATCATCTGGCGGATGACGTCTTTTAACCGTTCCTTTGCCTCTTCCACGGTTACACCCTGCATCTGGGCGCCTGCTATGGTACGGTGTCCGCCGCCTCCCAGCTTCTCCATCATGACCTGGACATTAACCTCGTCAATGGATCTGGCGCTGAAATAAATGGTTCCGTTATAATCCGTAAGCACCACTGAAGCCTTCATGCCGCGGATTTCCAGAAGCTCGTTGGCCGCCTGGGCACCGATGATGGTGGGACTCTCCAGCCCTTCGGCCGAGCACTCACTGATGGCAAAGGCATCCATAAACACCTCCGCCTTCCTGACCGCGTCCGCCTTTGCCTGGTAGTCCTTCATGTTCTCCCTGAAAAGCTTACGCACTCTGGTGATATCAGCTCCGCTTCTTCTTAAAAATGCCGCTGCCTCAAATGTCCTGACACCCGTCTGATTGGTAAAGTTCTGGGTGTCGATGACAATACCGGCATACATGGCATCCGCCTCAGCAGATTTGATTTTAATACCATCTGCAATATACTGCAATACCTCCGCCACCATCTCACAGGTAGACGAGGCATACGGCTCCACATAGGAAAGCACTGCGTTATCTATGATTTCGCTGCTGGTCCTGTGATGGTCTAAAACCACAACCGTCTTCACCATCTCCAAAAGAGCCGGTTCATCCGTAATGCTGGGCCGGTTCACATCCACGATAACCAGCATGGTCCCCTGGTCCACCAGCTCGGCCGCTTTCGGACCCGTGAGCAGCATATCCTCAGGATATTCAGCATTTCCCGTAAAGCGCTCCATCATAGGACGCACCGAAGAAGTCACCTCGTTGACCACGATATTGGCCTTCTTGTTCATGGACATGGCAATACGGTATATGCCCACTGCCGCGCCAAAGGAATCAATGTCTGCCAGACGGTGTCCCATAATAAGGAGCCGGTCCTTGTTCTCCATCAGCTCCCTGAGGGCATGGGCCTTTACCCTGGCCTTAACCCTGGTTGTCTTCTCCATCTGCTGGGCCTTGCCGCCATAATACTGAATCTTATCAGAATCCTTGACCACTGCCTGGTCGCCGCCCCGTCCCAGGGCCATGTCAATGGACGTCCTGGCATATTCATAATTCTGGCTGTAGCTGTCACCGTTCATACCGATACCGATACTTAAGGTCACTGCCATGTCGTTGCCTATGTTCACTGTCTTTACATCCTCCAGGATGGAAAAACGTTCTTCCTGTATCCTGGCCATGTACTGCTGCTTGATGGCGAAGAAATATTTGTCCTTCTCAATCTTTTTTACAATACCGTTCATGCCGGAGATATATTTGCTTATCTTACGGTCTATGAGGGCGGTCAAAAGGGAGCGCCGGACCTCCTCCACGCTTTCCAGGGCCTCGTCATAGTTATCCAGGTAAATCAGGCCCGCCACCAGCTTCTGGTCGTTAATCTGCTGCATGTACTTAAGGGTCTGGGTCTCGTCCAGCAGATAGACAGCCGTAACAGATGAGCCCTGGCCTTCCAGCCCCCCTGCGGTCACTGCCGCGTCAAGACTGTCAACCATAACCTGTTTTAAGTCAATCCGGAACTTCCTGTCTCCCAGGCTGCTGTGAATACTCACAACCTCCCCGCCGGTAGCCAGCATTTCCTTTGTAATCTCAGGAAACACGGCTGTAATGTTCTTATATGAATTCTTGTCTTCTTCCAGGATTGCCGTAAACTCCCGGTTCATCCACAACAGATGTCCGGATCCGTCTGTCACCGCATAGGGCATCAGCATCTCTTCCAGCAGGTTCTGCCTGCTCTGGTCATAAGCGGACGAAAACGCGATGAGCCCGGCCAGTATGCCTCTTTTTCTTGAAAAATACAGCCACAGGGCAATCCCTATATAGACAATGGTAAAGACCGATACTATAATGCCGGCTTTAACAGATACCGCTGCCACAACAGCAGTCAGTACGATTAAAAGGACCGACAAAAAGAGCGGCCACTGCAGGTAGACCTTAAAAATCCCCCGCGTCCTTCCTTTATCTCTCATAGTCTGCCTCCATTCGTATCCGAAAATCAGAATACGCCTATCTTAGTCAGTATATCATATCCGGCCCCATTCGTCCATAAAAATGAGTTTTTGCCAGCAATGTGCCAGTACTATGCCAGCAATTTCCCCTGAGCCCAGGACATAATCTGTGTAAAAAGGAAGTAAAAAGAGGACAAAAAGATGAACATTGTAACGCTTTTTGTTGATAAACAGTTATGTCTATGATAGAATCTATGCTGTATTGCATGAACATACCAAGGAGGATATACGTATGAAACAGCGCAACATCGTAGTATGTATCCTGCTGAGCCTGGTTACCTGCGGAATTTACGGCATCTATTGGATGATCGTACTGAACGACGAAACCAACGCGCTCTCCGGCAGGCAGGGTACAAGCGGAGGACTGGTTTTCCTGTTCTCACTGATTACATGCGGGATTTATGCCCTGTACTGGATGTACCAGATGGGCAATGCCGTTGAGATGCTCCATGACCAGCACGGAGAGCCAAGGGGAAGCGCACCGGTGGTCTATCTGCTTCTCAGCCTGTTCGGACTGGGCATCGTGGCTTACGCCCTGCTTCAGAATGAGCTGAACAAGTATCTCCCTAATGCATAAACGTATTCGGACACTATGCATAAAAACAGGCGGGCTCCTGGGAGCCGGCCTGTTTTATGCATTTATCTGTATTCTGGCGGGACGTCCCCTGATTCCCTGCCTGTTTCATACGGTTACCGGGCTGTACTGTCCGGGCTGCGGCGTAAGCCGGATGTGCCTGTCCCTTCTCCGTCTGGATTTTGCATCTGCCTTTCAGGCAAATGCAGCCATCTTTCTTCTGCTGCCCCCGGGACTGTTCATGGCTGGATGGATGGCTGTGCGGTATGTAAGGACCGGAAGCACACACCTTACACGGGTTCAGGCCTGTGTTTTCTATGTAATGATTGGGGTGCTGCTTGTGTTTGGGGTGATGCGGAATCTGCCTGGGTTTGGGTGGCTGCGGCCTTGAACTCTTACAATCATCCCTTTACAGCCCCCATGGCAATGCCGTCCACCAGTTGTCTCTGGAATATAATAAATATAATTACCGGAGGTATGATTGTCATTGTTATGACCGCACCCAGTACTCCAAAATTCCAGCTGTCACCCTTTAACAGCGTCAAAGCTACCGCAATGGGCATGGCGCTGTCCTGAGTAGCCAGTGTCTTTCCCATGGTATATTCCCCCCATATATTATAAAAAGAAAATACCAGCACAATTATCATCCCATTCTTAGCCAAAGGCGCCATAACATCTTTCCACGTCCTGAATACGCTGCATCCATCCATTCTTGCCGCCTCCTCTAATTCAATAGGAAGCCCCAGAAAAATTCCACGCATAATAAAAATCGAAAACGGAAGCACATTCATTACATTTGGAAATACTAAACCCATAGTTGTGTTTAAAAGTCCAACATTATATTCCATAATATAAATTGGAATCAAAAGTGCTGCCAAAGGAAAGGTTATGACGAATAGAATAAATGCCATCACTGCGCCGCTCCCTTTAAAAGGAAGCCTTGCAAAGGCATATCCGCTCATTGCACTCAGAATAACGGTTAATATTACCCCAATAAATGTAATCTTCAAGCTATTTACGTAATACCCCAAATACTGTGAGCCATGCTGGAACACATATAAATAATTTTCCAGGGATGGACTGTTGGGGAAAAATGTCATGGTTGTAGATAAAATTTCTTTCTGGCTTTTAAAAGAATTAAATACACTATAAAAAATAGGAATAACAAAAACCACTGCAATCAGGGTCAGCACTGCGAGCATAATCAATCTGGGGATATTTTTCATTACCTTCATTCATTTTCTCCTTTCGAAACCATCAAATTAATCAGTGAAAACAGGAGAATCAATCCACTGAGTACAAAAGCCATGGCTGACGCATAACCCATATCAAAATATTTAAATGCGGTGTTATATATATACATATACAATGTCCTGGTGGCGTTGCCCGGACCTCCTCCGGTCATAACCATGGGTTCCACAAAGACCTTCAAAGCGGTGACGATTCCCCATATACCAGTAATGACAAAGCTTTCCCTTAAATTTGGCAGAACAATATAAAAAATCTTCTTTATTCCTGTTGCGCCGTCAACTACCGCCGCCTCCAGAATATCTGCAGATATAGATTGAAGCCCGGCTAAAAACAGAATGGTTATAAATCCTATATTGTACCATAGATTGGCCGCAATAGTGGTTCCCATGGCCGTATTCCTGGAGGTCAGCCAGGCACGGGTAAACTGCGGAAGTCCAATTTTTACCAGAAAATAATTGATGTATCCGAAATTTTCACTGAACAGCCAGCCAAATATGATACATGCCAGCGATGCAGGGACTACAATAGGAGTGAATACTGCTGTCCTGAAAATACCTGTTCCCTTTTTACAGAAGAAAATAAGCAATGCTATAATCAGTGACAATACCATCAGCAACAGGAAATCTAAAGAAGCAAATACTGCTGTATTCTTCATTGATACAAGGAAATCAGGGTCAGAAAACAGTGACACATAATTCTTTATTCCTACAAAAGAGGGAGTCAAATCATACATAAAGTCATATTCAGACATACTTAGGTACGCTGTATAGCACAGGGGATATGCCACAAATACAGCTATAATCAAAAAACTGGGCAAGACAAATAGTATCCCCCAAAATGCCTTTTGTTTCTTTGCGTTCCACGTCCTCTTCATTTTCTGCCTCCTTGCCAAGAAAGGTGCTACACATGATTTGCATAGCACCTTTGCAAATTACTTATCCAACTTATTTACCATATTTTGAAGCTCCTCAGCTGTGGTATTCACATCCGTTCCGTCCACGAGGCTGGCTTGGAAGATCTCCTGACACTTTATTACAAATTCTCCTAAATCTTTATAAGGAGGATAGGTGACTGCCTTTTCGATGGATCCCTTAATATTCTGCCAATTAGGTGATTCTGTCTTATTGTAATACTCTGTAATTACAGGAATTTTACCATACTGGTTCACTGTACTGGTCTGTGTATATTCACCTAAAAGCTGTTCCTGAACAAACTGTACTGCCAGGTCAGAGCTTGGAGAACACTTGGGAATGATGACGCCATTTACATATCCAACTGATCCATTCTCTTCTCCCCCTGGGATGGGTACAACAGATGCATTGTCCTCTCCAATCGTTGGAATCGCTTCCACCCAGTTGGAACCTGACTGAAGAAGCATGGCAACCTTACCAGCTTTATAACTGTTCTTACCTGCATCGTAGTCGGCAAATGTCTCGGTGGAGAACACCCCCTCCTTAACCCCTTTCTGCCAGATTGCCAGTATATCCTTAAATTCTTGGGACTGGAAGTTAACCGTGATTCCATCCTCCTGATACAGTCCGCCACAGGATGCCTGAAGAATACCTAATACAGTTCCATGTATATCCTTGCTCCACTGAATGGTACATCCCTGCTGCGTAACGACACCATTCTCCGTCTTTGTCAGTTTCTTAGCAAATTCATATACATCATCCCATGTCTTTGGAACAAGTGCATCCCCGTTTTCATCCACAAGGCCTGCATCTTTAAACATCGCTTTATTTATATTAATAGCCGTCACTTCCTGTATGACAGGGATTACATACTGTTTATCGTGAAGTTTCGCCATCTCTAATGCCGCAGGGATGAACTTATCTTTGGAATATGTATCAAAAAACTTTAAATCCTGGTCAAAGTCATATATAAGGTCCTTTGTAACAAACTGTTCTGCAAAGGAGGCTCCATCTATAACCACCAGATCGCAAGGGGTATCTCCTTTTTGCCAGTTAATACTGTAATTGGACACCACCGTAGGATCCGCATAGGTCTGTACCTCAACCGTAACATCCGGATGGTCCTTCATGAATGCTTCAGCTGCTTCATTCAGAAATAGCTTTGTGACCTGCCACGACTCGCCTGCTATACGCAAAGTACGCTTTCCACCACTTTCCTGAGCCGTGGTTCCTGCCGGAGCAGCAGATTCTGCTTCTTTAGATGCCTTTGACGCTGCCGAAGAACACGCACCTAGATTAACAGCCAGAACACCTGCCAACAAAACAGATATCATTTTCCTCATTTTAATTCTCCTCCCTTTACACTAACTGTCAATAAGCGATGATGATTCTTTATCCAAGAACAAATGCCAATCCTTATGTGTCTTAAGTAAGGTAGCCGGAACCATGTTAGTAACTTCATCCGACTTTAATGTATTCCTGACAGCCTCCGCCTTTCTTTCCCCCGGTACACTGGATACAATTGTCTCACACTGCATGATTTGATAAGGAGTCATTGAAACGGCTTTAAACGGGACATCATCAAGTGTTGGGAACCAGCCCTCATTCAGCTGCTGCTTTCTGCAGCGTTCCTCCAATTCCACGATTCTGTATGCTTCCCGCGTCTCAAAATCAGCTGGGGGATCATTAAAAGCAATATGTCCGTTTTCGCCAATACCTATAACACCTATATCTATGATATCTTTACGAATCTCACTGGTCAGCTCCTTCAGATTCTCCTCCACATCTCCTTCCGTGTTTACAAAATGCACCTTAACCGGTACTTTGCTGGTAAAACGCTCTTTCAGATAACGCCTGAAACTTGCCTTGTGGGTTTCCGGCAGTTCCAGGTATTCATCCAAATGAAACATAGTAACCTTTTCCCAATCAACGTTCTTCTCAACCAGATACTTAATTGTCTCAAACTGTGATGCACCTGTGGATAGAATGATTCTTGCCTTCCCTTTTTTTTCTATGGCTTCATTTAACTTTTGAGCAATTAATTCAGCTGCCTTCTCTCCCAATTCTTCGGAATTGTCAAGAATATATACCGCCATCTCTCCTTACCTCCTGATTTTACTATGAACCTTCCTTACAGAATTTCTTTCAACCAAAGTGGGCTGCATTGTGATATTAACTATATTCCTGGACTTACCCTCAATTTTATCAATAAGATATTTAGCGGACCGTTTACCCATCTCTTCTGCCGGTTCATGAATTGTAGTGAGTCTTGGCGTCACCATCTTACTGACAAAAATATCATCCATTCCAACAATGGAAATATCATTGGGAACATGGATTCCGCGATTATGTAATTCATTTATCATCTTAATTGCCAGTGAATCATTAATCGCAACAATACTTTCCGGAAGATATTCCTCCTCAAACATTTTGTCTATAATCTGGATGGCTCCCTGATCATCTCCAATATTATAAATATCATATTTGGAATCATAATTCACAATTCGGCGCTTATTAAAAACAATATCATAATCCAGCAGCGCCTGCTTAAAGCCCCTCAGTATCTCTCTTCTGTTATGTCTTGTAATTGGTCCTGACGCCAATGCTAGGTCTTTATGTCCGCATTCAATCAGATACTCTGCCGCCATATAACCAGCCTTAAAGAAATTAAACAGCACACGGTCTCCTGTATAATTCTCAATTCCCTGATCCACCAGAAGGACAGGCATGTTGAGCCGTTCAATCCGTTTGACAAAAGTCTCCTCATTCTGGATTGTTGTCAGCAATATACCTGCTGCCTGCCTTTCCTCCAGCATTTCCAGATACCAGCTTTCCAATCCTGGATTGGAATTGGAGTTACAGATTATAGGAATGAAATTACGGGATAAACATTCCTCCTCTGACGCTGCCACTTGTGCTGCATAAAACGGATTATTAATTGACGGAACAATAATACCGATCTCAATGCTGGCATCCCCGCGCAGCATCCTGCCGAACAAATTGGGCTTGTATTCCAGCTCGTCCGCAGCGTCAAAAACACGTTTTTTTACGTCCTGGCTGACAGGGTAATCCGTACGCCTCAGTACCCTGGACACAGTAGCAATTGATACGTTTGCCTTTTTAGCAATATCCTTAATCGTTGTTTTCTTATTCATTGGGGCCCCTCAAATATTATATAGAAAACGTTATCTATGAGCTCATATTAGCATGGACATATTTTACTGTCAATGGGGGGCCTTTTTCTTATTCTTCATATTTTTCTATGGATTTTTCTACCTTTTTATGTTATTAATTCATTTTTATAGTTCTTTTCAGACTTTTATAGAAAGTTTTTCTATCTGACAGCAACCAACAGCAAAAAAACTTTTTTTATTTACTGTAAAGAAAATGATCGCCTGCTAATACTTCCAACCATACCAGCCACAAATCTGTGACAATTATGGCTGATAAATGTTCACAAAATGCTTGATTTTTTCCGAAGTCTGTGGTATTATAATCACTGCTTATTAAAGCAAACTCTGGGCGAATTCCCGAGTGGCCAAAGGGGACAGACTGTAAATCTGCTGCTAATAGCTTCGGTGGTTCGAATCCACCTTCGCCCACTAGCGTGCCTAAAATATGGCTTAAGGACATCAGTGCAGTGCATGTAAAGGTCCTGGTTTTCAGCTGGGGCACGTGTTGAAAAGTACCTGCGGGTAACTTATGCGGGTGTGGTGGAATAGGCAGACACAAGGGACTTAAAATCCCTCGGTAGCGATACCGTGCCGGTTCAAGTCCGGCCACCCGCATTATAAATGGAGTGTTGTAAAAGCATTTGAAAATTCTAATGTTTTTACAGCACTCTATTTTTATGACGCTTACTTGGTTGCTCCCAAAAAGAGCACCTCCCCGCCCGCGGAACAATTCTCCGCCTCCGAAAGGTGCTCTTTCCTAATATCAGATTCAAAATCCCCCTGTCTTACAACATTTGTCAGTCTTACATCATCCTTCTGCCTACTTCTCCACAGCCGCCCCATCATCCGCGAACCGCGAATCCACCACCGGATAAAATTCATCCGGCTGAGAAACGAATACTGCCGCGCTGTAAGGCGGCATGTTCAGCTTCAGCATGCCATTCTTTATGCGGTAGAGCATGACCCCTGCATTGTACCCTGTCTCAGCGGTCAGGATGGGCCTGCCTAACACCATGTCGTCAGTAACGCCCAGCTGCCATACCGGAATGTCCATGGTCTGGCTGTCCGGGCTGTTGGATATGACCACCACGGCCTGATATTTGCCGTACATACGCCCGTAGGCAATCTTCTGGTATCCGGCCAGAAGGGGCTTTACCGCACCCTTTCTGATCGCCGGTATCTTGCGGTGGATTCCGGTCATATAGCGGTGGAACTCTATAAGCTCTAAATCCTCTTTCCCCCATGGATAGGTACGCCTGCTGTCCGGATCCGTCCATCCGCAGACTCCGGCCTCATCGCCGTAGTAAAGCGTGGGGGCTCCCGGCCAGGTCATCTGAATCACCACTGCCTCCCTGAACACACAGGGCTTTATATTCTGTCCTGCTTTTTCCGGACCAGCTGTCTGGATACGGCCTACCATCTGGTTGGTCCTGGTTAAGAAACGGGAATGGTCATGGTTGGACAGCTGGTTCATGGCCGTCATCACCGTGTTGGTCTGCATACGGCTCATATGGTATCCCATGGCGTTAAAAAAAGCCTCACCATCTCCCCATATGCCCCCGTTATAACTGTCGCTGTGTTTCTCCATGCCGGTCAGAAACCACGTGACCGGTTCCATGAACGCGTCGTAATTCATGATAGAATCCCACTGATCTCCCTCCAGCCAGGAAGCAGGATCCCCGTAGTGCTCCGCCAGAATCAGCGCTTCCGGATTAGCCTCTTTTACGGCCTGGCGGAACCTGCGCCAGAATTCGTGATTGTATTCTGCCGTGTGTCCCAAGTCGGCAGCCACATCCAGACGCCAGCCATCAATGGAATAGGGCGGGGATACCCACTTCCTGGCCACGTTCAGTATATACTCCACCAGTTTTTCAGAATTCTCGTAATTTAACTTGGGCAGGGTGTCATGTCCCCACCATCCGTCATAGGTCCTGTTGTAAGGCCAGGCCCCGTCGCTGTCGTCATGGAACTGGAAAAAGCTGTGATAGGGGCTGCTTTTGCTCTCATAGGCCCCTGCCTCATAGTCGCCGGAATGCTCATAGATTCCCTCTGCGTCCAGCCATTTGTTAAAGGAGCCGCAGTGATTGAACACTCCGTCCAGAATTACCCGCATCCCCCGCTTATGGACTTCCTCCACAAACCGGGCAAAAAATGCATCGCTGGCTTCCAGATTCTCCTTGCCTGCGCTGCGCTGCACGTACCGGTCAGCCTCCTTGTTATCCGTGGCGTCAGGCCTGACCAGACCTCCCCCGTCCTTCTCTATTCTGGTAAAGTGGGGATCAATGTGCTCGTAATCCTGACAGTCATATTTATGGTTGGAGGGGGATACAAATACCGGATTCAGATAGATGGCCTCCACTCCCAGCTTCTTGATGTAGTCCAGCTTATCCCAGATTCCCTGCAGGTCGCCTCCGTAAAAGTACCCCACATCCATGGCGGCCGGGTACCGGTCCCATTCCGTAACCTTCTGTACCGGACGGCCGATATAGACATACTCATATGATTCCACATCATTGCTCTCATCTCCATTGCAGAAACGGTCCACAAAAATCTGGTACATGACCGCACCCTTTGCCCATTCCGGCGTGTGGAATCCCGGGGTAATCTTGAAATCAAAGCATGGCTGGCCATCCTGTGTGGGTCCCAGCCGGTTATAAAGACAGACATCCTGTTCGGATACCACTTTAAAGTGATAAAGCACCTGATCGGTGCCTACTGTAATTTCATATTCATAGTAATCAAACAATTCATCGGACTTGGCCTTGGTCATCTCCACCTCGGCTTTATCCTCCACATAATATACATGATCCACATTGCCCTTAGCTGTCCGCATGCGAAGCAGCACATCGTCATCTGCGTCCGGTTCCATTGGCATGCGGTAATCCTCTGTCTCAGAGGAAAAAAGGGCATCCCTGTTGATACGTCCCTTCAAATTATCTTCCACGTTTTATATCCTTTTCCTAATTTGCTCATAATTACAATCCTGTTCCTTTATTGTATCTGAATTTTCTCAAATATACAAGAAAAATTATACCAGAAAAATCTTGATAACATTACACCTTTTCCATGGCTTTCTCACAAAGTGAAAAGCCTGGCGGGGTAGCCAGGCTTTTCAGGAGAAGGTATTTCGTTTCTTATGGGGTGTAGCAAAAACTATATAATGTATTGGGGGGGTTACGTCTATTATAATAGCATAGGAACGAAAAAAAGTGTGCACAAAGATGCAATATTTTCCAGTGTATTTATGAGCAATATAGACAAGGGAGGGGGCTTTATAGCCTCCCTCCCCTTTTTTATACTATTTTCCATCATTCTCAGCCCAAAACAGAACCGAAATACTATGCTACTGCACCGGTGTAAACAGCGCCTCAAACTCAGACTGGCTGATTTTCTCTTTCTCAATCAGCAAATCAGCGCAGGCATGGAGGACATAGTCATATTGCTTGATGATATCCTTTGCCTTCTGGTAGCACTCGTCAATGATCCGCTTGACCTCACTGTCAATGGTGTCAGCAACCTCATTGCCGTAGGACTTGGTATGGGCCAGGTCCCGTCCGATAAATACCTCATTCTCATCGCCGCCGTACTGAATCATTCCTACCTTCTCAGACATGCCGTACTGGGTCACCATAGCCCTGGCAATCTGGGTGGCCTGCTTGATATCCTGGGATGCGCCGGTGGTGATATCGTCAAATATCAGCTCTTCCGCAATCCGGCCGCCTAAATCCACCATGATATTCTGCTTCATGCGGCCCTTGGTATTGAACATCTCATCCTTTTCAGGCAGGGGCATGGTGTAACCGGCTGCCCCGATTCCCGTGGGGATGATGGACACAGTGTGCACCGGTCCCACGTCCGGAAGCACATGGAACAGGATGGCGTGGCCCGCCTCATGGTAAGCCGTTATCTTCTTATCCTTCTCGGATATTACCTTGCTTCTCTTCTCAGCACCGATTCCCACCTTCACGAAGGCCCGGTCGATATCGCTCTGCTTGATGAACCTGCGGTTTTCCCTGGCGGATATAATGGCTGCCTCATTCATCAGGTTTTCCAGGTCAGCTCCTGTGAAGCCTGACGTGGTCTGGGCCACCCTGTGCAGATCCACATCCTCGCTGAGAGGCTTTTCCTTGGAATGGACCTTAAGGATTTCCTCGCGCCCCTTCACATCGGGACGTCCCACTGCCACCTTTCTGTCAAAACGGCCCGGTCGAAGGATAGCCGGGTCCAGGATATCCACGCGGTTCGTGGCCGCCATGACGATAATGCCTTCATTGACGCCAAAGCCGTCCATCTCTACCAGCAGCTGGTTCAGTGTCTGCTCCCTCTCATCGTGGCCGCCGCCCATACCTGTACCTCTGCGGCGGGCAACCGCGTCAATCTCGTCGATAAACACGATACAGGGAGAGTTCTTCTTGGCCTCCTCGAACAGGTCACGGACGCGGGAAGCGCCCACACCCACAAACATCTCCACGAAATCAGAACCTGATATGGAGAAAAACGGTACTCCCGCCTCTCCTGCCACTGCCTTGGCAAGCAGGGTCTTACCGGTTCCCGGAGGGCCCACCAGCAGAAGGCCCTTTGGTATCCTGGCTCCCACGCTGGTATACTTCTGGGGATTCTTAAGGAAATCCACCACCTCTTCCAGTTCTTCCTTTTCTTCCACAAGACCGGCAACATTGGAAAAATTAACCTTGCTGTCCCGGCTCATCCTGGCCCTGCTCTTGCCAAAGTTCATCATCCTGGCATTGGCACCTCCGCCGCCCGCACTCCGGTTCATGACCATGATGATGATAACCACCACCACAATAGACAGCATGAAGGGAAGGATGATGGTCACCAGATAATTCTCCTGAGGCACATCCATGGTCGTATACGCCATGTCATGGGCTTCCAGAAGCTTCTGTGCGTCCTTAACATCCGAAACATAAAGCCGCTTCACCTGACCGTCCAAAAGGGTCAGTACCACTTCTCCCGTGGGAGTCTGCGGATTCTGGTGGATGCTCACGTCTGCCGCCTGGCCATCCTCCAGTATCTTGATAAAATCCTGATTTGTGACCTTATCCGCCTGCCTTGCGTAAGGGAATCTCACCGCGGTGGCGATTAAGATCAGCATCAGAAGTATGAATATAAATCCTCTAAATGTCTGCTGCTGTCTCACCGAATTGCCTCCTTAGACCTTCTTATTCTGCATCCAATTCTACTACTCCGATGTAAGGCAGGTTACGGTATTTCTGGTCATAATCCAGTCCATATCCCACTACAAATTCATCCGGTATCGTAAAACAGGTATAGTCCACCTTCACCTGCTTCTTCACCCTGCGCTCCGGCTTATCAAGAAGTGTGCACAGATGGATGCTCTTTGGACCTCTCTGCTTCAACACCTCAATCAGATATGCCAGCGTACGGCCGGAGTCTATAATGTCCTCCACAATCAGTACATCCTTGCCTTCCAGGGACTCATCCAGGTCCTTTACAATCCTGACCACGCCGCTGGACACAGTGCCGCCGCCGTAGCTGGACACGGACATAAAGTCCAGGGACACCGGAACCGTCATCCTCTTTGCCAGTTCGCAGGTAAAGAATACTCCGCCCTTTAATATGCATATCATGTGGACCTGCTTTCCTGCATAATCCTCGCTGATGTTTGCCGCTACTTCGTTAATCCTTTTATCGACTTCCTCTTCCGTCAATAAAACACGAATTCTGTCAGCCATTACCTTATCCTCCGTTTCACCTATTCTTTTCTCTCTCCAGTCTGGCCTGCCTCTGCCTGCAGCACCCGGACCGTATCCGGTCCTATCTTGTAATACTCGCTGATGCGGTATCCTATAATCCACATCACATGGCTGCCATCTGCCAGAAGGGGTATCTTATCCCTCATCTGTCTGGGTATCTTCTCATCAATCATAAAACGATTAAGCGCCTTGTGGTTATTGTCCGACAGGACGATAAAATCCCCCGGACGCCTGGTTCTCACCACGGGCGTACCCTTTATTTTATCACAGTCAAACCATTTCGTATACACATTTTTAGGAAATTCCATCCCTTTTTTCCGAGAAAAAACCTCCATATCCACAATAGGCAGGTCTCCCCATTCTTCCTCTGACGCCGGGTCTCCTCTGCCCATCCAGATTCCCTCGTACTCCCTTATGGCTGACAGCCCGTAGGGCAAATCCACCTGTTTTCCCACGGCCCGCCCGGCCAGCTCCATGACCTGGCTCACATGAACCAGCCCCAGGTCCCTGGAGGCTCCTCCCAGCTCCTTAAGGAGCGACATCACCACATAGGACCGCAGTATCTCCGGCTCCTGCAAAAACGCCTCGGCCGGAATGTATGCCCCTGGGTTTTTCCTCACATGGGCCTTAATCCAGGCAGCCGCCTGGCTTTCCAGGTACTCGTCTGCCTGCGCCGCCAGACGCCCCAGACGCAGTATATTGCCCGCGGCTCCCCTGTTTACATACTGCTCAATCTCCGGCAGCAGCTGATTGCGTATCCTGTTGCGCGTGTAGTGAAGGGTATCGTTGGTGGAATCCTGCACATAGGGCAGATCATGGTCCGCCAGCCACTTAAGGATACAGTCCCGGTCCACGTCCAGCAGCGGCCGGATAATCCTGCCTCTCCGGTAGACGATCCCCTTCATTCCAAAAAGACCGCTTCCCCGGAACAGATTGTGGAGAATCGTCTCCACCTGGTCCCCGCTGTGGTGGGCCACCGCGATTTTCACGGGACTGAGACTGCTGCCAGCCAAACCGCCATCTGCCGAATCTCCATCTGCCGTACCTCCATCCGCCGGACCTCCGTCCGCCAAATCTCCATCTGCCGGACCTCCGTCCGCCGAACCGCCATGTGCCCAATCTCCGTCCTGTCCGCTCCGGGCCCCGCTGGCCCGGTCCTCGCCTTCCCAGTCCAGGGCCTCCTTCTCCAATGCCTCATAGCGCAGAAAACGCCCGGCCTCCTCCTCAGACATGCCCTTTTCAGCCGCCAGGCCGCGCACATCTACCTTTAGGATATGACAGGGGACATGAAGCCCTTCACACAATGACCTGACAAAATCCGCATCCCGATCAGCTTCCTCCCCCCTGAGCCCGTGATGGACATGGAGCGCCCTGATACTGATTCCCCGCGGTTCCCTCCATGCGCATAACAACGCTAAGAGGCAGACGGAATCTGCCCCTCCTGAAACTGCTGCAATAACCCGGTCACCCGGCTCCAGCATATGATATTGTTCCATGGTCTCCCTGACCCTGTGCTCCAGTCCTTCCACCTGTCTCTCCTGTGTCCCATATTGTTTATCTCTGTCTATTTCTTATAATATACCCGCAAACGTCCCTCCTTGCAAGCCTGTCATTGTAAATTATGAGCGTCTTTTCCAGATTCCTGCTGTCAGGACCGTCATATCATCCCTTGGCGCCGGAATAAAGGATACCGCAAAATCCAGTACCTGGTCCGCCAGTTCCTGGGGCCCCATCTCCTCCACGCTCTCCAGATACTGCTGCATGGCCTGCTCCTTATCATCTCCCGGCAATGCATCCAGCACCCCATCGCTGACCATGACAATCCGGTCGCCCTCCCACAGCTTCCTGGACATGAGAACGGGTTCCACCCCGCTCAGTATTCCCATGGGCACTTCTCCGGCTTCCATGATTTCCACTCCCTCTTCTCCTATTATGAAGGTCGGCACTGCTCCCAGCTTCATAGCTTCCAGAACGCCGGTATGCAGGTCGATGCAGCTGAGATCCAGAGTAGCCGGGTGCTGTTCCGGACCAGCCAGCAAAAGCACTGTATTCACCAGCTTAAGGGCGGCTCTTGGGGAAAATCCGGTTTCCAGAAGCTGCTCCGTCAGTTCCACCACCTGCTTGCTCTCCCTGGCCGCTGTCTCCCCGCTTCCCATTCCGTCGGAAAGGCTCATAACCACCTGGTTTCCCGGACTTTCGCAGAAGGTATAATTATCCCCGGAATACTTTTCGCCCTTTTTTGGAATCCTGGATGCTCCATAGAGCATACGGTACCCTCCCTCCTCCAGAAAACGCACGGTTTCATACTGCTTGGTGATAATGCTGCGGCTGTCCTTGGCCGGACTCCACCTTGTCCCATCCATGACCTCTCCCATGATCAGCGCCGCATCCTTGGATGTAATGCAGCGGCCGTTGGTGGTCCTGGCCGTTAAAAAAGCTTCCTTCTGCCCGTTCTCGTACTCCAATAACAGCAGGTTGCCCAGGGCAACATGATAGCGTTTAAAATATTTTTTCAGTATGTATTCATACTCATCCGTAATATCCCTGGCACGGTCAATCTGGTGGGAAAATTCCTCCAGTATCACCGACAGTTCCCTGAACTGGGATATGACCGCGTCCCTGCTCTCCAGGAAACGGTTCTTCCAGGACAGATTCATGGTAGCCCTTCCCAGGCTCCGGTTCAGCTGGGCAAGATAATCCTCCTTTTTCCGGCACCCGCTCTGAAACATCTGAGGCATGTCCTCAAAATCAATATGGCCCTTCTGCTCAAATGCCCGCAGAAGATAATAGAGGTAATAGCTGTCCTCCTTCTCGCTGTCCGCATACAGATTACACCTGCTGCAGTTGTCGCACACCAGGGCAGCGCTGGCCTGCATGGCGGCCAGTCCATCGTCCTTTGTCAGTTGTCCGTTTTTCTCTATACCGTCGTCAAACGCTCTGGCCAGCTGGTTTAAGGACTCTGCCATATCCCCCAGTCTCCTGGCCGTATAATAATTTACATCTGTTCTTCCCTTTACTTCCCGCTCTCTGATAAACACAAAAATCCCTCCTAATCCGCGTAACTTTCAGTATACGCACCCAGGAGGGAAATATATGTCAATTCATGCATGAATTTTTAAAAATCGTTCGCCTGTTTTCGCCATCACTCAGTGGGCTTTAACAAAATCTCATCCGGATTCACTAACCCCAGCTTTTCTTTGGCCACTTCCTCCGCATACTGCTTGGTCTTGACGTAAATCTTGTATTCCTGAAGCTCAGCAGTCCGCTTTTCTTCCTCTTCCTTCTGCTGCTCCAGGTTCTGTTCACGGATGCTGTATTCCAGGTCCGATTTCTTAAGATCAGCGCCCTTTATATTGATTGCCACAGCCAAAAACATGACTACCAGGGTAATACCCATGATGGCCATGCGGTTCGTCCATTTATCGCGTTTTACACGCCTTGATTTACCGTAGGATTTCATCTGCTCAATCACCAGCTCCGTCTTTTTCCGGGCTGCAGACAGCTTTCTGTCTGTGCCTGCTAATAATCATTCTAAGGCATTTGCCGGCCTTTTTCAAGCACTTAAAGAAAATTCTGCTGATAAACCTGTCATACAGAATCATCCCCGCAAATACCCCTCCTATGACATAGGCCCTGAACACGCCGTCATTCTGCTCATAGAGAAGAATAAAGGTCACCAGCCCCGCATAAAGCCAATACAAAAAATCCTCCACCCCTGTCCAGAAGGGGCCGTGGCGGATAACCAGGCGGAACACCCTGAGGGTATCATAGGCCAGCATGAGCCAACCGCCTGTGACCAGGCTGAGCACCATCAGCCAGGCTTCATACTGAATCCTGCTGCTCATGATGCCCCCTACTTAAACAGCCGGGTGAACAGGGATTCCCCCGACTTCCTGAGGGCTTCATTGGAACTGTAGACCATGCTGTCTATGGTTCCCTCTATGTCCACCTCTCCCTTTTCCAGGGTCAGGCGGCTTACATGAAGCTCCTTCCCCTTGATGGTAAGCAGACCCATATCCGTGTCCAGGACAACTGCATTTTCATCAAAAGACACCACATCGCATATGCCGGTTATGTTTCCCTTGCCCCGGTTCTGCAGTATAAGCTTATGCTGACGATTGCTTCCAATCTTTTCTTCCATGCAAAAAACCTCCCCGTATATCTAACCTATGTTAAATATATGGGGAGGTTGGCCATTCTATGCCACTTATCTTAAATATTGCAGCAGTTAAAACATCCAATGCAAACTGCCGCTAAATATAACGGTAAAGTTCCTTAGCCTCATCCTTCTTCACAGTTTCCTGTACGTCCAGAACCTCCACCTTAACAGCCTTGGCTCCGAACTGGATCTCGATGATATCACCTGTTTTTACACTGACGGACGCCTTTGCCGGCTTATCATTTACCAGAACACGTCCGGCGTCGCATGCCTCATTGGCAACGGTCCTGCGCTTGATAAGGCGGGAAACTTTCAGAAACTTGTCCAATCTCATGGATTATTTATTAACCTCATCCTTTAATGCCTTGCCAGCTTTGAACTTTGGAGTCTTGGAAGCCTCGATGGTCATCGTCTTACCAGTCTTGGGATTTCTTCCCTCTCTTGCAGCTCTCTCAGATACTTCAAAGGTTCCGAAGCCTACTAACTGTACTTTTCCGCCTTTAACCAGCTCCTCAGATACAGCGTCTGTGAAAGCCTTAACTGCCTTCTCTGCGTCCTTCTTAGAAAGCTCTGCCTTCTCAGCAACTGCTGCAATTAATTCTGTCTTGTTCATCAATTTTTCCTCCTAGATATTGTCCGGGAAAGGCCCCGGAATCGTTACATTTTAAAGTCATAGTGTACTTAATCATTTATATCTGTTTTACTATGATTTGTCAAGGTTTTTTGGCTTTTTCCTGCATTTTTATCTGATTCCAGAGGGCGGTTCCTTCCTCCACGGAATTCACCTTTACACCGCCAAATACGTGGGGGTGCCTTCGTACCATTTTCCGGCATAATCCGTCAATTACATCGTCAATCGTAAACCTGCCTTCTTCCTTTGCAATCTGGCTGTTCAGGATGACCTGGAGCAGTACGTCCCCCAGCTCCTCACACAGGTTTTCCATATCCTTGTTGTCTATGGCCTGGAATACTTCCTCGGTCTCATCGGCCAGACATTTTTTCAGGCTCTCAAAGGTCTGCTCCCTGTCCCAGGGACAGCCCTCAGGCGACCGCAGCTTTGCTATTATTCCCACAAGGTCATCAAATGTATACATAAAAACCTCCTACACCTTCTCTTTATTGCGCTTGATTACCTTCAGGCGGGTAAATTCCTCCCTCTCCTTTTCCTCCAGCGCATTGGAGATGGACTTGCTCAGGTCCTCATAATGAGGTATGGTGATGTTTTTAAGGGCATTGGCCCGTTTCTGGGTTTTCTTAATGGAGTTGGCCAGCCGGTAGGCGGAATTCTCCACCATGGAAAGCTTGATGGTCAGTTCCTTTACCTTCTCAAAATGGTATCTGGCCTCATCCAGGGACTCGGTGGTGTTATAAAAACCATAGGTCAGGGCCAAAGGCTGCGATTCATGCTGGACCAGGGGAATTTCCGTACCCATGATGCTTCTGGCCTTGATTTTCACCCGGTCGTCTATGGGCACAGAGGCGCCTATCTCCTGGACATAGTTGATGCCCAGCTCAATATTGGCCTTCTGGAGCGCCGCATAAGCCTCCCGGAAGGTGCTGTCGATCTCTGACTGGATTCCCTTTGCCTCGTCAATCAGCTCCATTAGCTCCCGAATCAGTATATTCCGCTTCTTATCCATGAGTCCGTAGCCCATATAGGCCAGGCCCAGTGAATTCTTTGCCGCTATCAGGTTGCCTTTGGTGGGAAATGTATTTGGATCCATTTACATCACTCCTTCATGGTATCCGCAGGTTTATAATACTGGTCAAGCACCTTGGTGTCGATACGGTCCAGTTCCTCCCTGGGCAGCATTCCCAGAAGTTTCCAGCCTATATCCAGGGTATCCAGGATGGTGCGGTTCTCATGGGGGGCCTGGCCTATGAAATGCTCCTCAAAGGCCTTGCCGAACTCCAGGTATTTCTTGTCAATGGGTGAAAGTTCATCCTCGCCGATAACCGATGCCAGGGCTCTGGCATCCCCCACCTTTGCATAGCAGGAGAAAAGCTGGTTGGCCACGTCCTGATGATCCGCCCTGGTGTAACCCTCGCCGATGCCGTCCTTCATAAGCCTGGATAAGGAGGGAAGCACGTTGATGGGCGGATAGATATTCTGCCCGTTCAGCTGCCGGTCCAGAACAATCTGGCCCTCTGTAATGTATCCTGTCAGGTCAGGGATAGGATGGGTGATATCATCGTTGGGCATGGTGAGAATCGGTATCTGGGTCACGGAACCAGGCCGTCCCGCCACAATGCCGGCTCTCTCATAGAGGGAAGCCAGGTCGCTGTAGAGATAGCCCGGAAATCCCTTTCTGGACGGAATCTCGCCCTTGGAGGAGGAGACCTCACGCATGGCCTCGGCATAGGAGGTCATGTCCGTCAGTATAACCAGTATATGCATTCCCTTTTCAAAGGCCAGATACTCGGCCAGGGTAAGGGCGATTTTAGGGGTGATAAGCCTCTCCACCACAGGGTCGTTGGCCAGGTTGATAAACATGGCCACATGCTCGGATACGCCGCTCTCCTCAAAGGTACGGCGGAAGAAATCAGCCACATCATATTTAACGCCCATGGCGCCGAACACAATGGCAAATTCCTCGTCCGAATTCTCCCCCAGGGAGGCCTGCTGCACGATCTGGGCAGCCAGCTGGTCATGGGGAAGACCGTTTCCCGAAAAGATGGGAAGCTTCTGTCCGCGAATCAGGGTGGTCAGCCCGTCAATGGCTGAAATTCCCGTGCGGATATAGTTTCTCGGGTACTCACGGGTCACAGGATTTAAGGGTTTCCCGTTGATATCCAGCTTTATGTCGGATATGATGTCACCCAGCCCATCAATGGGCTGGCCGATGCCGTTAAAGGTACGCCCCAGCATCTCCTCGGAAACCTCTATCTCCATAGGATGGCCCGTAAGCCTGGTATGGGTATTGCGCAGGGCCATGCCGTCCGTGCCCTCAAACACCTGTATGATGGCCTTGTCCCCGTATATTTCAATGATGCGTCCTATCTTGTGGAGATTTCCGGCCACGGTCATTTCCACGATTTCATCATAAGCCGCATTCTGAACGCCCTCCAGGACCACCAGAGGGCCATTGATTTCACTTAAACCTAAATATTCAATTGCCATATGGACCTCCCTCCCTTACGCGTTCCGTTCCACGACCCTGTCGTAGAAACCGTCTATCATCTTCATATAGTCATCAAACATTTCCAGGCGGTCATTGGGCACATCGTATTTAATGGATATGATTTTGTCAAATATGTTCTCCTCCTTCAGCACAGACACAGGCATGCCCATGGACACAAGGGAACGTGATTTTTTATACAGGTAAAGAATGACTTCCATCATCTTAAACTGCTTAATCAAAGGCACAGACGTGTCGTCCTTATGGAATGCATTCTGCTGCAGGAACCCCAGACGGATCACCTTTGCGATTTCAAGCACCAGCTTCTGGTCATCCGGCAGTACGTCGGCTCCAATCAGCTTTACAATCTCCATCAGGCTGCTCTCCTGCACCAGAAGTGCCATTAGGCGGTTCCGGTCGTCCACAAACCGCTTATCCACATTGTCCATGTACCAGGAGGACAGGTCGTTTATATATTCCGAATAGCTGGTAAGCCAATGGATGGCCGGGAAGTGCCTGGCGTAAGCCAGGGATTTATCCAGTCCCCAGAAGCAGCGCACAAAACGCTTGGTATTCATGGTCACAGGCTCGGAGAAATCGCCTCCCTGAGGCGACACCGCGCCGATGATGGTCACGGAACCTTCTGTTCCATTGAGGTTCTGCATCATGCCGGCCCTCTCGTAGAACGCGGAAAGGCGGGATGCCAGGTAAGCCGGGAAACCTTCCTCGGCAGGCATTTCCTCCAGACGTCCTGACAGCTCCCTTAAGGCCTCTGCCCATCTGGAGGTGGAGTCAGCCATAATGGCCACATGGTATCCCATATCCCTGTAATACTCGGCCAGGGTAAGGCCGGAATACAGGCTGGCCTCACGGGCAGCCACCGGCATGTTGGATGTGTTGGCAATCAGGGTCGTCCTGTCCATCAGCGGATTTCCTGTTTTTGGGTCTATGAGCTCTGAGAACTCCTCCAGAACCTGGGTCATCTCGTTGCCGCGCTCACCGCAGCCAATATAGATGATGACATCCGCATCCGACCACTTTGCCACCTGGTGCTGGGTCATGGTTTTGCCAGTGCCGAAGCCTCCGGGAATGGCTGCCGTGCCGCCCTTTGCCAGGGGAAACATGGTGTCCAGAATACGCTGGCCTGTGATCAGGGGCTTCACTGCCGGGAACCGCCTGGCAGACGGCCTGGCCACGCGGATGGGCCATTTCTGGGTCATGGTCAGGGTCCTCTCAGTGCCGTCCATGAGCTGAAGGGTCAGAAGCGGCTCCTCTATGGTGTACCGGCCGTCCGGCACCACTGTAAGGACATAGCCTTCCGCGTCCGGCGGAGCCATGACCTTATGGGTGATAGCCCTTGTCTCCGGCACCTCAGCAATAATGGTGCCGGGCATGATTCTGTCCCCTTCCTTCACCACCATGTGGGTATCCCACTTTTTATCCGTGTCCAGACTGTTGACGGATATGCCTCTGCTGATATAATATCCGCTTCCCTTGGCAATCTCGCTTAAGGGACGCTCAATTCCGTCAAATATATTGCTCAGGATTCCCGGCGCCAGTGTAACGGATACAGGAGCGCCTGTACCAGTCACGGTTTCTCCCGGCTTAATTCCGCTGGTCTCCTCATAAACCTGAATGGTGGTCTTCTCTGAGTTCAGTCCGATGACCTCGCCCACTAGCTTCTCCTGGCCCACATGCACCATCTCATTCATCTGGAACCCTGAGTCGCCCAGCAGGGAAACGACAGGACCATTTATACCGTAAATCACACCTGTCTTAGCCACTTTGCCTACCTCCTGTCAAGTCAAATTTAAACTCATGGCGGGCCTCGTTTAACTTAGTCTGGAATGAGTTGTCTATAAGTATATGCTTGCCCGGAAGCACAGCCCTGGTGCCTCCGTTAAAGGAATATTCGCTGACCTTGATGGTGGCGTTATGGTGCATGGCAATGCGCTGCAGCTTATCCACATCCGATGGGTCCATATAGATAATCAGTTCCTCATCCCCTGCAAATTCCTTGGCGGCCTTTACCTGGCGGTCCAGAAGCCGCTGGTAATCCTGCGTCTCCATAAAGTTGGCCAGTTTGTCGCGCAGTTCCACGAACAGCTTATCCTTAAGCTCCTCCTGCTTGTGGCTGGCCTCCCTCTTTAAATCCAGCTGGCCGATGGACAGCCTTTTATTGATTTCACGCTCCAGCTTCTCTGTCTCTGCCTCCACCTGCATGTCGGCCCGCCTCCTGGCGTCAGCCGCATGCTCCTCAAAGGCAGCCTCCAGGGCGTTCATATAGTCATCTAACATCCTGGCGCTGCGCTCTCTGGCATCCGTCATGCAGATATCCTGGAAATGCTTTAGCTTTTCCTCTGTTGTCAAGCTGATTCACCCTCTTTCTATCATTACTACAGTTTCAGTCCGATTGCCTCGTTCACATAAGAGGTGATAAAGTCCGGCTTGCGGCCGGTTCCATGGCGGTCCGGAATCTCCACAATCAGCGGAAGCTTGCGCTCCAGCTTTACATTGTCGATGATCTCCGGAAATTCCCTGCCGAACTTTTCTGTCAGCAGGATGATCCCGATGGTTTTGTCGGCCAGGGCCTTATCCAGTTCTTCCTTCAGTTCTTCCCTCTTATGGACCACAGCCCCCTCGACTCCCGCCAGCCGCATTCCGGTCAGGGTGTCGATGTTGTCGCTGATAAGGTACATCTTCATGGGATTACAGCTTTCCTAAGATCATAAAGGATATGATCAGACCATAGAGACACACACCTTCGGCAAGACCTACGAAGATTAATGATTTACCAAGGATGGAGCTGTCCTCGCTGATAGCTCCCAGTGCTGCGCTGGCTGCTGCGGAAACAGCGATGCCGCCGCCCAGACAGGAAAGTCCTGTGGCCAGTGCTGCCGACAGATAGCCCATGCCTGCCGCGGATGAACCGGCTGCCTGGGCTCCTGTCTCGGCTGCCGCTGCATTGCCGGAGAACATGACCACTGCCGCGAATACCATGGTGCCGAAAAACAGGAATACATTGGCTGCCAGGGCTGTCCTATAGCGTCCCTTTGTCTTTTCCCCTGCTGCAAATGCTCCAAAAGGTACTGCAATGCTTAAAATAAGTGCTGCGCTCAGTGTAATTTTAACTAATAAACTCATATCTCATATCTCCTTTTTGTATTATATATGCTTACTGCTCTCCGGCAGCCTTTCCATACGGTTCAAATGCCCTGCCGCTGCCGCGGTAGAACCGGCTGAACAGCTCATAGTATTCCAGACGCAGTACCTGGATGCCCACAATCAGGCCCTCCATACCGCATACAAACAGGTTGCCGCCAACCACCACGGCCCAGTTGGTATTTCCTCCTGCCTCTGCCCCTGCTAACATCAGGACCACCTGCATCATGGCTGCGTGGCTCACTGCAAACGCACCCACACGGACAAAGGAAAGGGTGTTGGAAAAATAGCTTAACAGCACCTCAAAGAGTTCAAATATGCCCTGGGTGATAAACATTCCCAGGCCGGTTTCCATCCGTTCCGCCTTTTTCTCCAATATGGCTGCCAGCGGTTCCTTAAAGAATATCACCAGAAGCGGAATCAGGAACATGATTACCAGAATCACGGTGGCGGGAAGCGGATTTCCGGTCATATACAGTACAATCACGGATGCCAGGGCAAAATAGAATACCAGCCCGGCCACGCCGTTTGTGTCAAAATACGCCTTCTCCACATCATGGGTTCTCAGGCTGTTGATGATATTGAGAATCATGCATAAAAGGATGATTCCCATTCCAATGGCAACCGCCACCACAAATACCGTGTTCAGCCTGCCGATAAAGGGCAGATCTGTCATGGCCTCCTGGGGCCTGAGCCACACAGCATCTATGATATCCTCAAATCCAAAGACGCTTCCGAAGAGCAGTCCGAATATGGTGGAGAACACGCCGCAGCAGGAAATGATTCCTGCCAGACGTATCTTCTTAAACCGGTACAGCAGAAATCCTCCAATCAGCAGGCACAGTCCCTGCCCGGCGTCCCCGAACATGAAACCAAACAAAATGGAATACGTAATGCCAATCAGTATGGTGGGGTCCAGCTCATTATAGGATGGCAGCCCGTACATCTCCACATACATCTCAAAGGGCCTGAACAGCCCCGGATTCTTCATCTTGGTGGGAGGCGTGCTCATGATATTGTTGTGGTCGTCCTCAATGATGCAGAAGGTATCGCTGTCCCGTTCGATTTCCTTCTGGAACCTCTTTGCATCATTCTCCGTCATCCATCCGCACAGGATGTAAAAGTTATGGGTGTCATGCTTGGTGACGGCAGCCATTTTCCTCACATCAAAGTTGGTTGAAAATGTCCTGATGCGGCTTAAGGCAGCGGCAAACTCGTCCTTCCTGCTGCTCATGGCCTCCACGATATTCCTGTCCGCCTCATCTATCTCCTTTTGAAGGCTCCCTATCCTGTCGTCCAGTACATGTCCTGCCTCCACAGGAGTGCCCTCGTACTCATCCGGAAGGAAACACCGCTCAAAATGCATGGATGCATAGATGGCGTCAATCTTGTCCGCCAGGCTCTCCGGCACAAAGTAGACCACCCATACATAGTCTCCCTCCTCCTCGCATTTGAACATAACCGTGTCTATGGTCTCATACACATAGGATGAGAATTTCTCATAATATTCCCTGGAAATACGTCCGAAACGGAACTTCATGAAACGGAACTTAAGTATCTCCTTCACATTGTAGTTAAGCCCTGCAAAGGGTATAACCCTGTCCCTGGAAGCCTTTAACTCGTCCCGCTGGTGCACCAGGACGTTCTTTTGGTCTGTCAGTTCCTTAAGCTGGGTGTCAAGGCTGTTAATAACCTCAACGGCCTCCTCCAGCTTCATGTTCCGGCCCGTCTGGTCCGTTATCAGGTCATGATAGCTTTCCACCAGCCCCTGGGCCTTTTCCAGCACATCCTTATATGGATTCGTTTCAATATAAGGCCTCAGGTCTTTTACTGTCTTAAGCTCCGACAGGGCATTTTCCAGGTGGATCTCATATCTTGACAGATAAGTGTCCACCACCCGGTCAATATCCTCCTTAGGGCCGGTAATACTTAAGAACTTCATCTTCTCAATCACGTCTTAACCCCCTTTAGTCAACTTGCTCCCAGCCCATAACGTATCTTCTCAATAGTAGTGATGATACGCTGGATTTCCCTCTCCTTAAAGTAGAGATAGGAATTCAGTATGGCGATGGAGTATGGGTCTTTTCTGCTTGTCTTCAGGTAAATCCTGTCTATTATATCGTGGGCCAGATGGTCCAGTTCCTGATCTTGGTCCAGATGGACCAGGCCAGTCCTGCCGTACCAGCTCGCTCCTATGAGTCCGTATAGTATATCCAGATTCTCCGCCTCCACCATCCGGTTAATCTCTTTTCTGGTCAGATGGAGCTGTATGGGAATCAGCATGGCATATATCTCCCCTGGCTCCAGCTGGTAAAACTTTTTGGAACGGCAAATCCACTGGAGGTTCAGCATATCCATCCTGGTGCCGAAACACTGGGCGATTATCTTCTGCTCGTTCTTTGACAGGTACTTGTCCTTAATCTTCCACATGGACCTGAAATACAGCATATCCAGGGCTGTCTCACAGGCCGGAAGGGTTACCCTGCCGTTCTGCTGCATCTGGTACAACGGGCCGTAATACACGGACCCCTTCAGATTCCCTATGAACTCTTCCATGCTTTGGGACTGGGAAAGCGTGATCAGGTCAAGGGCGGAATGCCTCTCAAAGAAATCACGGAACATGGAAAGGTCCTGCCTCTGTTCCCTGTGGCCTGCCGCATTTCTCAGACAGGTCTTTAGAATGGTAATCTCATAATGCATGAAGTACAGGTCCAGGAAACGCCTCTGCTTTATATTGGCAAACTGGTAAAGCTTTGCAAAATCCCTGTACTGGGACAGATTCAGATGCTGCTCAATGTTTCCCCTGTGCAGATCCTTATCCTCCACCTGGCCAAATATCTCGCGGTAAGGCAGAAAGGCACGCAGGTACTGCACTGCATCCGGTACGGTTTCCAGGGCCGCCATCTCAAGGAACTGCTCATCTTTTATACGCCAGCGTTCCATTGCCTTCACCTTGGTGGCAATGCCGCTGTAAGCAATCAGGCTGCCCATAATCTCACCCCTTTATCATCTTCTGGAACAGAGCCTCTGCATATTCTTCATGGTGCCGGTTATAATTATCTTCCAGCTCCTTAAGCAGGGCCTCTGATTCTGCCTTCTGCTTTGCAAGGAGCCCGTTCATGTCCGCCTCCATCTTCTCCTGAATCTCTGCAATCCTGCGGGCCGTTTCCTGTTCCATACTCTTATCAAAGGCAGCCGTCTTTGCGTCCATTTCCTCGGCAAATGCCTTCTTGCGTGCATTCGCTTCTTCCACAATGGCTCCGGCCGCTGCTTCGATTTCCGATAAACGGTTAATCACAGTATCCATAGCTCTCCTCCTTATATATTTTCATATCATTTCATGATACTCCTTTTTTAGAAAAAAACCAGAGGTATTTTAGTTTTAAAATTAATTTTTCACAATTTCCCCACTGCAAAACGCCAAAAAGAGGAAGAACTTTTTAAATTCTTCCTCTTTTTGCATCCAAAATTACCAATTTTTCCTATACAATTTTCACAAATACATGAGCCTAATTGGCTGTCTGGGCCTCGCTGCCCTCAGTCTCCCCCCCGGTTGACGCCACGGGTTCTACCTTTTCAATATATTTGCTGGATACATACGCCTCCTGGCCATCGTAGTTAATGACTGCCCAGTCGTTGTCATACCGCTTCACGTACACCACCTCGGTGCCGCTGCCCAGCTGTACCAGAATCCGGCCGCTGGTAGATGGCTCGCTGCGGACATTTACACTGCTTCCCTTAATCCTGTAGGTCTCTGCAGGCGGCTCTGTCTCAGGCTCTGTCTCAGGTTCCGGCGGCAGCGTAGGTGCAGGCTCCACAGGCGCAGTGGTCACAGTCGGAACTGTGGTGGTCTTATCTGCATCCTTGCCCTTATCCGACGTGAAAACACGGATAACCACAATCAGAAGTATAACCAGCAGCACCGGAATCAGCAGTCTCAGTATGTATGCTGCCGGTGATACCCGTCTGCGCTTCTTCCTGGGTCCGCCCTGGCGGGACGGGCCACTGCGGGTATTCCTGGCAGGTACCCTCTGGCTGTTCCTGCCGGAAGCACTCCTGCCTCCGCCGGTTCCCTGCCTGGGCGCCGGGCGCCCTGATGTATTCCTTGCAGCCGAGGACGTTCTGGCCGGACGGCCGCCCGAACCTCCTGCAAATTCATTGGCAAACACATACACTTCCTGGGTCAGCAGCTGGAATGCCTGGTTGGCGTCATACGCCGTGTCATCCCCCTCATGAACAGCCTTGTTCCCCAGTATACGGATGGTATGGTAATTGTCCTTGGTGGCCTTGTTAATCCACTGGCCTTCGTACAGCTGGTCTATGGTATCGGACAGATCCCCTTCCACCACACACGCTCTCTCAGCCATGCATCTTACCATATATTCCAGAACCTGTCTGGCTCTGACCATCACAAGATTATATTCCTTGCGCGCAATTAATCGCTCTGCTTCCTTAACGCCCTGCTGAATCTGCTGCCAGCTGGTCGTCCGCTCCACATTCGACATAAGCCTTCCTCCTTAGTATCGCAGATATCCGCCTATTATGTATAGTATACTAGATTTTTGCTAATTTTGCACTATTAATTATAAAAAATCAGAAAAATAAGAAAAAAGTAAATTTTGTTGCAAATGCATCTTTTGAATGTTAAAATAAGGCCTGCAGCAACTATATTCACGAAAGGATGAAACACATGCGATTACGCCACATCCAGGGTGCCGAGGAAACCATTGCCTCCAGCCCATTTGTCATTCAGGAGCCGGAACAGCACCGCGGCACATGGAACCAGGTATTCGGCGGCAGCCATCCCCTTGAAATCGAGGTGGGAATGGGTAAGGGCCGTTTTATTATGGAAAAAGCATCCGCCAACCCGGATATCAACTATATTGGAATTGAGCGCTATTCCAGCGTCCTTCTGCGGGGACTTCAGAAACGCAGCGAAATGGACCTTGAAAATATTTATTTTATGTGCATCGACGCAAAGGACATGGCGGAGATCTTTGCCCCCGGCGAGGTGGACCGGATATACCTGAACTTCTCAGATCCATGGCCAAAGGACCGCCATGCCAAGCGAAGGCTCACATCCCCTGTCTTTATGTCTGTATACGACAAAATTCTGGCGCCCCAGGGTGTTGTTGAATTCAAGACAGATAACCGCGGGCTGTTTGAATATTCCCTGGAATCCATTCCAGATGCCGGCTGGGAGATTACAGAGTATACCTTTGATCTTCACAACAGCCCCATGGCAGAAGGAAATGTGATGACAGAGTATGAGATGAAATTCGCCTCCGAGGGCAAGCCCATCTGCAAGCTCATTGCACGGCGGACAGGAACCTTCGGCCAGGACCCGGCATAGAATACAGGTAAAGGATACCATCAGGAGGCGGACAGCATGGCACTCCCTCCGGGAATCACCAAAAAACTGCTCCAGGCCACCAGCGATAAGACAGACTTAAACAAACAGGCTCTCCGGTTCAACCGTTCCTTTAAGGAAGTCGGCAAACTCCTGGGCTCCGGTTCAGCCAAGGCCAAAAAGGACAAGGATAAAAAATAACCTCCCAAAAGAGGACACATCCGCAGCTGTCTGTTTCTCACAGGAACAGGCAGCCGCGGACGCAGGGATTCCAAAAGGAGCCACAACTAAAAACCATGAAACTCCCGGCAAAAAAATTTCCAAAGATTTTTTCTCGAAAAGTGTTGACATTTTGCTTTTTAGGCGATATAATGGCGAACGTGCTGTTGAGACAGCCGCACAACAAAATGAAAAAAATGCGCCTTTAGCTCAGTTGGTAGAGCAGTAGACTCTTAATCTATTTGTCCAGGGTTCGAGTCCCTGAAGGCGCACTAAAAGGTCTGATTTTGCAGATATTGGAAGCTGCGGGGTCGGACTTTTTTGTTGTCCTCCCCCGCTCTGTCCTATGCTTCATCCAGGCGGTATTCCTGTATCTTACGGTATAACGTAGCCTTGCTGATACCCAGGGCATCTGCCGCGGCCTGCTTGCCGTAGGGACCTGTAAAACGCTGCAGCGCTTTCTGTATCAGCTGCCGTTCCTGCTCCTTCAGGTTAAAGGGCCCGTCGTTCTGTTTAAAATCAGGAAGCCGAAGCACGTCCTCTTCCGTGATGATTCCGCTGGTGTTTATGGATATAAGGTAGCTTAAGACCTGTTCCATCTGTTTGAAATTGCCAGGCCACGAATGGTTCTTAAGCATGGTAAGGGCCCTGGAGCTGCAGGCAACCTTCTTTTTCTCAAAATCCTGATAGTAAATCAGATACTTCTGAATATAGTAGTCTATATCCATATCCCTCTCCCTGATTGGCGGAATACACAGGATAGCGGGATAAAACAGGTTAAAGAGACGCTTGGAAAACGCGTTGTGGTCAGCCATCTTAGACAGGTCCTCCAGGGTGGTGGCAATGAGGCGGATGTTGTGGTTTTCCAGCAGGGTAATGTTATCCGCCAGCTTTAGCTGAAGCCAGTAAGGAAGCCTGGGAATCTCCTTTAAGCACACGGTAATATCCCTGCTGCAGAATATGCCGGTCTCCTCATCAAATACCTGGTTGGCAAAATTCAGGTCCGAAAATGCATTGCAGTCAAAAATCACCAGCTCCTGCTGGGCATAGCGCCCGCTGTTATGTATGGCCTTTACCCACATCTCCTTGCCCAGTCCCCTCTCCCCCTGTATGACCATGTAACGGCTTATTTCCGAAATTTTCATCACGTTCTTTTTCATCTTCGTCAGAACCTCGCTGGTTCCCTCAAAGTAGTCCAGAGACAGATTCCTGCTGGCATCCTGGAAATAGCTCTGCTCCGTCACAAGATTCTGCTCCAGCACAACATACTCCAGCCGTTTTCCCATAAGGAACTCAGAATCAAAAATCTGGTGCTTTGCGTGAAGGCGGATACTCCTGTTCTCCGCCCTCATATCCAGCCAGTTGCTGTTCCTTCTCTTAATGACCTTCACCGTTTCCCGGAACAGCTCCTCTCCTATCCCCATTCTCTGCATCTGGATCCGGGCATTCTTGTTGACCTTTGACACCCGCCGGTTCTCTATCAGGACAGCCCCGTCCTCCATGGAATCCACCAGGTCGGAAAGGGCGTGCTCCGTCACATGCAGGGCATCTTCAAGAAGGTATGACTCCGCAATCCTGGTAATGACCTGTCCCACATGAACCGCCAGGTTTTTATAATATTCTGTATGTTCCAGCATATCCTTGTGTATCTTCTCATCATAGCACAGCACGGACAGAGTTCCCAGAAAGGCCTGCCTGATATACAAGGGCACCACCACCTCTGCCTTTCCCGTACAGATGCGGTTGGTGCTGCATTTGCGGCAGATGCTGCTGTTCCTGTTTCTCACAAATACAGGCTTCCTGTCCGTCTTGGCCTGTTCAATGGCGCTGTAGGGCTGGTTTTCATTGGCATAGATAATGGACCTGAAAATGCCTGTGCCCGCAACTCTCATGGTATTCTCATCGTTCACATCGTACTCCAGGCAGGTAAATCCCGCATAAAATTCAATCTCCTTCTGCACAATGGCTGCGCAAGCGCTTAATACGGATCGTTTCATTTCTTTCCCCCATTTATCTCATAATGAGATTATAGTCTCAATATGAGACAGATACAAGGGGCATCTCCATTTTTCTATTCTTTTCGACTCCCCCTCACTTGAATAATCACCTTGGGATTAATAGAATTACGGTAACCTAGGTAAATAAAATATAAGTGAGGGAATGTTATGATTTGCAAAGAAATACCAAAGACCATGTACTGCCACATCGGTGGCTCAGGAACCTGGGGATGCGAATTTCCCGAAGATTTAAATATGGAAGGCATTACCCTGTTAAAACGGGACATGGAATTTGAAACCCCGTTTGGAGTCACCGCCTGCATGAAACTGTACGAAATGGATGCCTCCATCACGGCAGATCACAAAACCCGGCAGGTACTTTATGTGCCTTTCCACGGCTGGAAGGGACTCTCACCTTACAATGACACTCCCAGCGAGCGCATTTTCTGGGCATTGAGGGAAGCCGGCGTGAAATACATACTGGCAGACGGCAGCGGCGGCGGCATCAATCCCCTGCTGGAGCCGGGCGACATCATATGTCCCCAGGATTTCATTGATTATACAAAGCGTGTGTCCTATCTGGGAAAATTCACCCCTTACAGCATGCGCATGAGGGAAATCATATGTCCCGACCTGCACAGGATACTTTTAGAAAAGGCCTCCGGCGTATTCCGCCGTGTGTTCCGCACCGGCATCTACGGCGTTGCGGAAGCCCCCAGATTCGAGTCAGCTGCTGAAATCCAGAAAATGTACGCGGATCACTGCGATGTGTGCGGACAGACCATGATGCCGGAAGCGGCGTTGGCCAGGGCCATCGGCGCCTGCTACGCGGCCCTGTATGTTATCAGCAATTCGGCCGAGGGAATCAATCCCAACTGGGAACGCTCCATTTTTGACATTTATTCGGAATGCGCACCGGTGGTGGGAAAGGTCATGCTGGAAGCCATGGCTGCCATCAATCCTGAGACTATGAACTGCCACTGCGGCGAAAACATTATAGAGATGCCCAAGGCCGTACAGAACCGCCTGGACATGTAGCGGGTATACACAGAGGAGGAAACTATCATGAAACATTTAAAGTTATTTACAGCATTGGCGCTGACAGCCGCCATGACCGTATCATTGGCCGGATGCCAGGGCAAGGCTGCTTCATCACCAGACGCAGGAACCCAGACAGCGGCAGACTCCGGCGAAACGGATTCCAACGGCTCAGCCTCCAAGGAAGCAGATGCAAAAGCTCCGGCTGACGGTCAGACCGTCCCCAGCGGCGGCTCAGAGCCTTTCAAGGTTGCCCTTATGATCGGCATCGGCGGACTGGGAGACGGCGGATTCAATGACAGCATGCTGGCCGGTGTGGAAGCTGCCAAGGCTGATTACGGAATCGAGTATCAGCTGGTGGAGCCCAAGGAAATATCTGAATTTGAAGCCAACTTTACCGACCTCTCCGCATCCGGCAAATACGACCTGATCATCGGCGGCGGCTTTGATGCCGTAGAAGCCCTCCAGAAGGTGGCCTCCGAGTTTCCGGAGCAGAGATACCTGTTCGTGGACGGCGAGGTGACAGGATGTGACAACGTGACCAGCGTCCTGTTTAAGGACAATGAGAAAACATATCTGGTGGGAACTGTTGCGGGCCTTAACACAAAGACCAACAAAATAGGCATGGTGGTTGGCGTGGACAGCCCATCCCAGAATATCTTCGTGGCCGGGTATATGGCCGGCGCCAAAGCTGCCAACCCGGATGTGGAGGTAATTGTCAAATATGTAGGCTCCTTTGCCGATACCACCACTGCCAAGGAACTGGCACTGGCTGAGGCAGACGCAGGCGCCGACGTCATTTTTGCCGCTGCCGGCGGTTCCGGACTGGGCGTGTTCAACGCTGCACAGCAGGGAACCTTTAAGGCCATCGGCGCAGATGTAAACCAGTGTCTCATCGACCCGGACCACATCATGTTATCGGCTATCCGCAAGATTGATGTAGTCATCAAGGACGGCATCAAATCAGCCATAGATGGTACTCTTGAAGGTGGTACCATGGTACCCGGACTTAAGGAGGACGCACTGGGCATCACCAACGAAGGTTCCAAGGTAGAGATTGATCCTGCCAGCCTTGACGCTGCCCAGACCGCAAAGGATAAAATCATCTCCGGCGAGATCACAGTTCCTTCAACCATAGACGAAGTTAAATAACCGGCTGCGAAAGGTGCTGCTTACCACAAGCAACACCTTTCCTTTCACACAGGGAGGTCCCAATGTATGCAATAGAGATGCAGGGTATTACCAAAACCTTTCACGGCTCCTATGCCAATAAGGAGGTATCCCTCAAGGTAGAACAGGGCGAGATACATTCCCTTTTAGGCGAGAACGGCGCCGGCAAAACCACCTTGATGAAAATTTTGTTCGGCCTTTATAAAGCCGACAAGGGACGGATTCTCATTAACGGCAGCCCGGCAGCCATCCGTTCGCCCCATGACGCCATAGATTATGGCATATCCATGGTCCACCAGCATTTTGTTCTGGTAGGCAATCTCACCATCACGGAGAACATCATCCTGGGCCATGAACCGCGCAAAGGCATTTTACTGGATCGCGGCAAAGCCCGCCAAAAGGTGGATGCGCTCATCCGCCGGTATCACTTTGATCTGAATCCTGAAAGCAGGATAGAGAACCTGTCTGTGGGAGAAAAACAGCGGGTGGAGATCCTCAAAGCCCTTTACAACGAATCTTCCATCATACTTTTAGATGAACCCACGGCGGTCCTTACCCCCCAGGAGGTGCAGGAGCTCTTTGCCATGCTCAGGCAGCTAAAGAAGGACGGCAGGACCATCATCATTATTACCCACAAGCTTAAGGAGACCCTGGCCATTGCGGATAACATCACCATACTCCGCAGGGGAGAGAACATCGCCTCCCTTCCGGCTGCCCAGGCCACAGAAGACAAGCTGGCTGAGCTCATGGTAGGCCGCCCCATATCCTTTGATGTACAGCGGGTTCCCTACGATGGTTCCGGCCCCGTCAAGCTGGGTCTTAAGAATATCTGCCTTAAAAAGAAGGGCCGCTCCGTACTCACTGATATCAGCCTGGAATGCAGGGCAGGCGAGATACTGGGCATTGCAGGCGTGGAGGGAAACGGACAGACCGAACTCATTGAGGTGGTCACAGGGATTGAGAATCATTTTACAGGCCAGGTCTGCTGCGGATCCCAGCCGGTTTCCGCCATCTCTCCCCGCAGGATGCTGGACTATGTGGGCCACATTCCGGAGGAGCGCGGCAAACGCGGCTTTGTAAAGGGATTTTCCAATTGGGAAAACCTCATTCTGGGATACCATTACCGGCCCGAATACGTGAAACACGGCTTTCTGAACATCAGGCGCATCAAACAGGTTGCCAGGGACACCATAAAACAGTTTGATGTCAGGACAGACGGCATCGACCAGCTCACCAGTTCCCTGTCAGGGGGCAACCAACAGAAGCTGATCATCGGGCGCACGCTCCTTCACCAGTCCAACATTATTGTGGCTGCCCAGCCCACCAGAGGCGTGGATATCGGAGCAATCGAATACATCCACCAGCATCTCATGCAGATGAGGGACTCAGGTTCCGCCATCCTGCTGATCTCCGCTGACCTGGATGAGGTTATAAAGCTGGCCGACCGCATTGCGGTGCTCTATGAGGGCAGAGTCGTGGCCGAAAAGGAGACCGGCGCATTTACCAAAACAGAACTGGGCTATTATATGCTGGGAGGCAATGCCCGGAAGGAGGCAGCAGACAATGATTAAATATCTGAAAAGCCGTACCATGGCATTTACCTTGATTTCCTTCCTGATCTCCCTGGTATTGGCGGGCATCATCATAGCAGCCGCAGGGTATTCCCCGGTGGAAGCTTACTCCGCCATGCTGGGAGGCGCGTTCGGCAGCACCTATAACCTGGCCCAGACCGCCGGCACAGCCATTCCCCTGATATTTGCAGGACTGGCCATGGCAGTGGCGTCCAAGGCCGGTATCTTCAATATCGGTATAGAAGGGCAGATTCTGGCGGGCGCCCTGCCTGCTGCCCTGGCAGGCACTTATATCACGGGGCTGCCCGCCGTCCTGCACATACCTGTATGTATTCTGGTGGCTGCCATCTTCGGCGGCATATGGGCCATGCTGGCGGCTGTGATTAAGAATAAGCTGCAGATAAGCGAAGTCATCATCACCATCATGCTGAACTATGTGGCTCTGTACCTGGTGGAATACCTGGTGAACAATCCCTTTAAATCAGAGGGAATGGTGGTAAGGACAGAGGAGATACAAGACAGCGCAAGGCTGGTATCCCTGGTAGCCCATACCAGGCTGAACACAGGCATCTTTATTGCCCTCCTTGCCGTATTCCTGTTTTGGGTCCTTTTCTACAAGACAAAGCTGGGATATGAGATGCGGGCGACAGGGGACAGCCCATTTGCCGCGGAATCAGCCGGCATCAACAACAAGAAAAACCTGCTGGCAGCCATGTTCATTTCCGGCGCCCTGGCAGGCATTGGCGGCGCCTGCGAAGTTATGGGCGTACAAGGTTATTACATATCCGGCATGACCACAGGATACGGCTTCAGCGGTATCGCCATTGCGGTCATGGGACACAACCAGCCCCTGGGAACCCTGGCATCGGCCCTGTTGTTCGGAGCCCTTAACGCAGGTGCCTCCAGCATGAACCGTATGACGGACATTCCCGGCGAGTTCATCTCCGTTCTCCAGGCCCTTATCATACTGTTTATCTCCACACCGGGAATCGTAATTGCTATTCAAAATCTGTACAAAAGAAGGAAGGCGGTGACATCATGAGCGGACAGATTCTCTCCCTGTTAGCCGGCATGGTCCGGGTGGCCATACCCATTTCCTTTGCCGCCCTGGCTGGTATGCTGTCAGAGCGGGCCGGAGTCATCAATATGGGGCTGGAGGGCATCATGCTCATCGGAAGCTTCTTCGGAGTGGTGGGCTCCTATGTGACAGGCAGCGCCTGGATGGGCCTTCTCTTTGCCGCCCTCTCCGGTATTCTCATGGGTCTGGTTCTGGTGACTCTGACCGTGGGCTTTAAATGCGAGCATGTATTGGCAGGCGTGGGCATCAACATCTTTGCCTCCGGCATTACCATTGTCCTGCTGGAAATGATATGGGGCACCAAGGGCAAGTCCAGCATGGTGGCGGGACTGGGCATGCTGCGTGTGCCTGTGATTTCAAAAATTCCTGTCATTGGGGATATCATTGGTACCATTTCCCCCCTGTTCTACATTCTGGTTCTCTGCGTCTTTCTTCTCTGGTTCCTCTTATACAGGACGCCGGCCGGTCTGAGAATCCTGGTCATCGGAGAAAACCCCGAGATGGCGGGCACCATGGGAGTCAACGTATATAAAATGCAGTATCTCTGCGTCATGGCCAGCGGCATGCTTGCCGCCATAGGCGGCGCCTACCTGTCCATCGGGGATATCAACATGTTCAGCAAAGACATGGTATCAGGAAGAGGTTATATCGCCCTGTCCATGGTGATACTTGGAAACTGGAAGCCGCTGTGGGTGGCGCTGGGAGGCCTGGTGTACGGATTTGCCCAAAGCCTCCAGTTCAGACTGCAGGGAGTCAACATTCCTCCCCAGCTGGTACAGATGCTTCCCTATATACTAACCCTTGTGGTGCTGCTGTTTGCCAGGAAGAAAAGCTCCGCGCCAGCTGCGTCGGGAAAACATTATTACCAAAAAGGAGAGTAACCGTGGGTAAAATTCAGATAGACACAGAGCACGCCAGAAAGATGGCTGATGATTATTCCTATGTGATGCGTTCCTTTGCGGACGCATACGCAGCCCAGAAAAAGGGGGTGAAAATCCGTCCCCGCCTGGGCGACCATATGCCCTTTAATTATATGAGAGAACGTCAGACCCTTACCTTCCTGTTTTACCCGGAACTGAAGGAGGCTGCCTATGAAATATCCCGTATCATAGGAGAAAGCATCACCTCGGACCAAATCAGGGGAAAGACACTGCCGGAAATCATGGAAAGCAACCAGCCCATTGCCCAGAGGGACGGATACGCCTTTGAGGAAGTAGTGGAAGCTGATGAAACCCACGCAGTCTACAGGCATTATGAATGCGCGGACTGTTACGGCCTTCCCAATATACATTCCAAAATATGCGTGTACGAGGCAGGTACGGCTGCGGGCATGTTCTCCACCGCCCTGGGAAAACCCTGCCGGGTAACAGAGACAAAATGCTGTGCCAACGGCGATCCTTACTGCGAATTCCTGGTCGAAGTGCTGTAATGCTGTATAAACCAGCTGAGGAATCCCTCCCCCAGGCATCACCGGATCCGGTGGTATCTGCGGGGAAGGGGATACCCGGCGATTCCGCCCAGTAAATAATGAACTTTTTCGATAAGCCTTTTTGATAATTAACTTTTTTGATAATTAACTTTTTTCGAAAAAAATGTTGACATTTTTCTTAAAACGCATTATAATAGTGGACGTGTCACTTAAAGAAACAAATGAATCGCATGCGCCTTTAGCTCAGTTGGTAGAGCAGTAGACTCTTAATCTATTTGTCCAGGGTTCGAGTCCCTGAAGGCGCACTAAAAGGTCTGACTTTGCAGATACGAAAAGCTGCGGGGTCGGGCTTTTCTTTGTTATATAAAACTTATCCCACACTATCATACAGGAGGAATCATGAAATATTTACACCGAACCGCCGGAATCGTAACCGCATTTTGCCTGATGATTATTCTTTTCATCACTTCCGTGGAGGCAGTGGTATACTGGACGCCCGGTTATTTTGAAAAGGAATACACCAAATACAATGTGCTGGACAGCTTGCCGTCCATGACCATGGACGATCTTCTCCATGTGACGGATGAAATGATGGATTATCTCAGAGGCGGCAGGGAGGACCTCCATGTGACCACCACCATGGGAGGGGAACAGAGGGAGTTCTTCAATGAACGTGAAATCGCCCATATGGAGGATGTGCAGGTCCTTTTCCTGAAGGCCCTGTCCATCCGCAGGATATGCCTGGTCCTTGGAGCCGGCCTTCTCATCCTCATGGCTGCCACCAAAGCCAGGATGGGACGGGTCCTTCCGCCTTCCCTGTGCATGGGGACCGGACTGTTCTTTGCGCTGATTACGGCCCTTGGACTCATCATATCCACTGACTTCACCAAATACTTCATCATGTTCCACCATATCTTCTTCAGCAACGACCTGTGGATTCTGGACCCTGCCACGGACATGCTCATCAACATTGTACCGGAAGGCTTCTTCATGGACACGGCTGCCCGCATTGCCCTGCTCTTTGGCTCCCTGTCCCTGATTCTCTTTGGAGTCTGCCTGCTCCTAACTATAAAAAACCGCAGGAAAGTAAGCTGAATGGACACAGATTCAAAAATAACGCCCCTCTCCAGCCTTTACTTGAAGCCGCAAATCCTTTATACTGTATCTTAGCAAAGAAGTGAATGGAGAATATTAGGATGAAGCGATTCCTTATGTTGTTTATATGCCTCTGCCTGTGTGCAGGACTTTTCCCCATAACAGCAGCGGCAGCCCCCGAATGGCCCTCTGATGTGTCCATCCAGGCTGACGCGGGCATTGTCATGGACTCCGACACCGGGACGGTTCTTTATGGAAAAAACATGGACCAGCCCTATTACCCTGCCAGTATCACCAAGATACTGACAGCCCTGATTGTGCTGGAACAGTGCGATCTGAATGAGATGGTTACATTTTCCCATGACGATGTATACAATGTGGAAGCTGGAAGCAGCAGCGCCGGCATTGATGAAGGGGATGTCCTGACCGTGCGGGACTGCCTTTACGCTCTGATGCTAGCCTCTGCCAATGAGAGCGCCAATGCCCTGGCCTGCCATGTAAGCGGATCCAGGGAGGCATTCGCCCAGCTGATGAACGAGAAGGCCCGGAGCCTGGGCTGCACGGGAAGCCATTTTAACAACCCCAGCGGCCTGAATGACGAAAACCACTACACTACGGCCCATGACATGGCCCTGATAGCCAGAGCCGCCATCCAGAACCCGGAATTTCTCACCATCAACGGCACCCGAAGCTACCAGCTGGCTCCCACCAAGCGGACCCCGGAGGGAGGTTATGTGGCCAACCACCACAAGATGTTAAATAAAAATGAAGCCGTATATTATCCCGGCGCCTTTGCAGGCAAGACAGGATACACCTCCTTAGCGGGAAACACCCTGGTTACCTGTGCCAGGAAAAATGACATGACTCTGATTGCAGTGGTGCTCAACGGCCACCAGTCCCATTACTCTGATACCAAGGCTCTTTTCGATTTTGGTTTCCGCAATTTTCAGTCCCTGCGGACTGTTGATTACGAAACCAGGTACAAGTCCCTGGAAAATGACATGACCATTGCCGGCATGACCTCCGGCGACAGCATATCCCTGGAGCTGGACCGGAGCGGCCGCGTGGTGATACCCAGGGATGCCGACTTCACCGACACCCAGTCCGCCCTTACTTATGATTTGGACGGCAGCCATCCCCAGGCAGCCATTGCCTGTATCAGCTATACGTACAATGACAGGCCTGTGGGTTCCGTGTACCTGTGTTCTCCTGGTTTGGAGGGAAGCGCTGCCTCCCTGACATCCCAGGACGCCTCAGGAGCCTCTGCGGTTTCCATAGGCCAGGACGGAGAGGCGGATAATCCCGCTCCTTCGGATCCATCCGGCCGCCCAGACGCCCCCGGCCTCCAGGATACACCGGAAGCACCGTCTAATGCAGAAACTCCCCACGGGCAGACGCCGGCCCCGACCCCGGCCCCCCGCCAGGACATTACTTCAAAGGAAGGGACCGCTGCCAGCATCCGGATTCCGGCCAACACCCTGGCCATTCTGGGAATCGCATTTTCCCTGGCTGTCATCATTGCTATTGTGGCGGCCGTGAAGATTCATGTGCGCAAGAAGGAAGAAGAGGACCTATACCTCAGACGCCAGCGAAGGCTGGAGCGCCTGGAAGACATCGGTTTTTCCTCCTCGGATTTTGAAAAGCTGGTGGCCCAGCGCCGCGTATCCTCCCCTCCTCTGGGAGAAAAGGGGAAAAAAGGCAGGGGACGGAGGCGCAAAAAATCCTTTTTCCGTTGAACTTCCCCCCGGCATACGCTATAATAAAAATTGTTAATTCATCTATGCAGCCGGAATGCATCCAACGCCAACAGGGGAATATGTAATGAAATCATTCCATATAAATAAAACCGACCTTAAGGCTGCTGCCATAAATCTGGTAAGGAATCTGCCCATTACCATTGAATATATGGCTGCAGCCACTTTAGTTTCCACCATATTTTTTCACTTCAGCAACAATGTAACAAATATATCCATCATATACACCCTGGCCATCATCATGATTGCCCGTGCTACCAGCTGCTACGGCGCCGGTATCCTGGCTTCTCTTTTCGGCGTATTCTGGGTGAATTTTGCCTTTACATACCCTTACCTGACTTTAAATTTCACCATGTCCGGTTATCCCATCACCTTCCTGGGCATGGCCCTCATATCCAGCCTGTCCAGCAGCATCTGCATCATGATTACCAAGCAGAATGTCCAGCTTCAGGAAAAAGACCGCATGCTGCTCAATGCGGAAAAGGAAACCATGAGGGCCAACCTGATGCGGGCCATGTCCCACGACCTGCGCACTCCCCTGACCAGCATCATCGGTTCCAGCTCCACCTACCTGGCTCAGGAGGAATATATGTCTCCTGAGGAAAAACGGAAGCTGGTCAGGAACATAGAGGAAGATGCCCAGTGGCTTCTCAATATGGTGGAGAATCTGCTTTCAGTCACCAGAATCCAGGACGAAAAAGGCGTGGCCTCCGTGGTCAAGGCAGACGAATCCCTGGAAGAAGTCATATCCGAATCCGTGCAGCGGTTCAGAAAACGGTTTCCGGATGTCCAGGTGCGGGTCAGCATTCCCGACTCCGTCATCATAATACCCATGGATGCAACCTTGATAGAGCAGGTAATCAATAACCTTCTGGAAAACGCCCTGTTCCATTCCGGTACCAATGGGCCCATTGACCTGGTGGCTGCCTCCGAAAAAAGCGGACTCTCTGTTTCCATCAAAGATTACGGCAAGGGGATTGCTCCCGAACTGCTGGATACGATTTTTGACGGCGGAGGGACATCGGAAAACCATACCGGTGACGGACACAAAGGAATGGGAATCGGCCTGAGCATCTGCAAAACCATAATCAATGCCCACGGAGGCGAAATCCATGCCGGAAATCACCTGCGGGGCGCCCAGTTTACATTTACCTTACCAGATTGGAGGGAATACTAAATCATGAATACCAAAGCCAACATCATCATCATTGAAGACGAGAAGAACATCTGTAACTTCATAGAGACTGTCCTGTCCCCCCAGGGCTACCAGGTTACCTGCGCCAACACCGGAACGGACGGGCTGAAGCTCATCGAATCCCTTAAGCCAGATGTGGTACTTCTGGACCTGGGACTGCCGGACATGGACGGCCTGGAACTCATACAGGAGGTCAGATCCACCAGCGCCCTGCCCATCATCGTGATTTCCGCCAGGACCCTGGAGCGCAGCAAGGTGGCTGCCCTGGACCTGGGAGCTGACGACTACCTCACCAAACCCTTTGGCACGGCTGAGCTGCTGGCCCGCATCCGCACCGCGCTGCGCCACAGCCAGAGAGCGGCCGGCACCCAGAGTCTTAAATATGAAGTAGGCGATCTTCTCATTGACTTTGAACGCCGGCTGGTAAAGGTAAAGGGACAGGATGTCCATTTGACCCAGATCGAATATAAGCTGGTTTCCCTGCTGGCCCAGAATGCCGGCAAGGTCATGACCTATGAGAGTATTATTTCCAAAATATGGGGTCCGTTTGCGGATAGTGACAACCAGATTCTGCGGGTAAACATGGCCCATATCAGAAGGAAGCTGGAGGAAAATCCCGCTGAACCCCAGTACATATTTACGGAAATCGGGGTTGGCTACCGGATGCGCGAGGAATAAAATAAAAAGACCAGCAAAAAGAGGACCGCCCGGACAGAGCGGTCCTCTTTTTATAAAAAGATCCTTTTTATAGAAAATATCTCCCCAATCCTTCCAGAAAATATTGTCCCGCCACAGCGCCCTGGTCCGGTACGCCCTTGGCTTTGGCAGAAAACACAGCCGCCTTTCCATACTTCGGAAGCATATCTTCGGTTGCTTTCACGCCTTCCTTTGCGCCCTCTGCCGCCCGGCGGAGCATGGCCCCCATGTCAGCGCCTTCTGCACAGGCCTCCTGGGCCTTCCTTGCCCCGGCGTCCACAGCATCCAGGATGGTACGGTCTCCCAACTGGCATTTTCCGCGGTGCGCAATCCCTCTGGCAAAACCGGCCAGAAAATCCGCAAGCTCCCCGGGCCCCATCTCTCCTTTTTTGCCAATGGCCTTTCCGCCTTCCATGATTCCGCTGGACATCAGGGTTCCCATGGTGGACGGAACCAGAGCAGCCATTTTCATACCCGCCTTCATGAGCGTTTTTCCAATATCTCCTTCCGCCTCATTATCCCGTATCAGCTGGGGCAAAGCCCCAAACCCTTTCTGCATGGTCAGCCCCAGGTCTCCGTCTCCCATTCTGGCATCCATCTCGCAGAGCTCTTCCTTTTTCTCCCCGAAGATATCCGCCGCACCCTGAAAGAGATCCGGAAGTTCATGGCATGTAATCCGTTCCATTCTATTTCCTCCTTAACCAACCAGATAAGTATTACCGGTTACACCTGGGTGTAAAACGGCGTATGGACAGGCATGTCAATCCACTGCTTCATCTCCTGGTCTGCCATGCGGCAGATGGATATGGAAGCTCCGGCCATCTCCATACTGGTGGCATATTCTCCCACAAAGGTGCGGTACACCTTAATTCCCTTTTCTTCCAGAATACGGTGCACGCTTCCCGACAGAATATACAGCTCCTCCTGGCTGGTTGCTCCCAGGCCATTAATCAGCAGGCAGACCTCCTCACCCGGATTCAGGGGCATATCTCCCAGTATCTCCCCCACGGATTCCTCTGCCAAGTCATTCGCTGTCTTAACCGGACCGTTCCACACTCCGGGCTCACCGTGGATTCCCATGCCAAAGGCCATCTCGTCCTCTGCCAGGGTAAAGTTGGAATGGCCGATTTCCGGGATGACGCAGGGCGTCAGGGCAAAACCAACGGTTCTGGTATTTTCCTTTGCCTTTTTTGCCGCGTCCAATACTTCCTCCAGCGTTCCCATCCGGGCAGCCATGGCCCCTGCGCATTTATACATGAAGAAGATTCCGGCCACTCCCCGGCGAACCTGGGCGTCTTTATTGGAGAGCACATCATCCGCTCCCACGATGCTTGCAGTCCTGATATCATCCATATCCAGCATCTCAGCCGCCATATCAAAGTTCATAATGTCCCCTGTATAATTCCCATAGAGGAACAGGACTCCTGCCCCGGCCTCCACTTCCTTGGCCACATTGTAAATCTGTTCCGAAGAAGGCGACTGGAACACACCGCCGACCCCGCAGCCGTCCAGCAGGTTCTCACCCACATATCCAAGGAACAGCGGCAGATGCCCGGTGCCCCCGCCGGTAATGATTGCCACCTTTCCCTGTTTCTTTTTTGCCGTACAGTAGCAGCGGAGGTCATCCTCCACATATTTCACCATATCCGGATGGGCAGCGTAGATCCCGCGCAGCATATCATCCGTATATGCTTCCGGGGCATTTATTATTTTCTTCATAGAACCTCCTAAATCCTTCTAAAGAATGATTTCTTTTGGATAAGCCCACTTCTGCAGTTCCTCCACCGGCAGGGCATGTGGTTCTGCCCCGTTTCCGGCGGCCAGAGTGATATAATACATCTCCGCGATTTCCTCCACGTACTGGGCCTTTAAGAATGCCGCGTCCATGTCCTTATCCGCTGCAATGGCGCCGTGGCTCTCCATGAGACAGCAGTCATACTCCTTCATCACTTCCGCCACCTTCTCAGCCAGGTCCACGGTTCCGGCCCGTCCATAAGGCGCCACGGGAACTGTTCCCGTCTTGCCCAGGTAGGCGCACTCATAAACAATGGGCATAATAGGCTTATTCATGATGGAAAACGCAGTGGAATAGCGGGCGTGTGTATGCACGATTGCCCGGATATCCTTTCTTTCCTTATAAATATACAGGTGCATCATGGCCTCGCTGGAAGGCTTGACCTCTGCCGCCCTCTCAATCACCTTACCGCTAAGGTCCATGACGCAGACGTGTTCCGGCCCCAGCACATCCCTGGCCACACCGCTGGGCGTTATCACCACATATCCCGTCTCCGGGTCATAGATGCTGAAATTGCCTGATTTGTGCCTGCACATGCCCAGGCGCTCCGCCTCCTTTGCAACTGCAACCACCTGCTCCTTTAATATATCAAGCATGTAAAATCCCTCCGCTCTGCCGTTACAGGCATCCTTTCTGTATCATAATGCAGGCATAAAATGCCGTCTCTGAGGTGGATACCACCGCATAGGCATCCTTTGCCGCGTCATAGAACGCGAACCGGTCCAAAAAGCCCACTGCATCTGCGCCGCGTTCGTCATGTTTTGCCACAATATCCGTAAACTCGTCCCAAACAGGGCACTTAAGGTCACGGTGCATTTCCATTTTATCCATGATGGTAACGGGTTTCTCCACAAAGCCGTCCAAAGGCATCAGCTGCAGGATGGCGTCCAGCATGTCTGTGGCCCGGTGCCCGTCGCACCGGATATTAATATGATTCTTCTCTGCCGCAATGGATGCAGCCGGAAAATTGGCATCCCCGATAACCAGGGTATCCCCGTGCCCCATCTCATGCAGAACCTTCAGCAGCTCAGGCGAAATGCTTGCAGGTACTCCACTCAGCATATGCTTACCTCCCTATTCCCAAGGCTTCAAACGCCTTGTCATATGGCGCGCGGCACATCCCCTTCTCCGTAATGATGCCCGTAATCAGGGAGTGGTCGGTCACGTCAAAGGCAGGATTGTATACATTGATTCCTTCCGGAGCCATGCGCTCCTTATACCACATCTCGGTCACCTCATCCGGGCTTCGCATCTCAATGGGAATCTGGTCGCCTGTCAGTGTATCCATATCAATGGTAGAGGTCGGCGCGCACACATAGAATGGGATTCCATAGTGCTTTGCCAGAATGGCCACACCGCTGGTTCCTATCTTATTGGCGGCATCGCCGTTTCTGGCCACCCGGTCGCAGCCCACAAAGATAATGTCAATTTTTCCTGATTTCATCAGTATGGACGCCATGTTGTCGCACTGCAGGGTGGTGGTGATGCCGGCATTGTACAGCTCGAAGGAGGTGAGGCGGGCGCCCTGGAGAAGCGGCCTTGTCTCATCACAGTAAACATGCATATCTGTTCCCGCCCATCCCTTTTCCAGGGCAATATACATGGGCGCTGTAGCTGTCCCGTACTTGGCCGTGGCCAGCGTTCCTGCATTGCAGTGGGTCAGAATACCGATCTCCTTCCCCTCCTTTTTAAGCTCTTTCAGCAGTCCAAAGCCAATCTCCCCGATACCGCGGCTGATTTGGATATCCTCCTCGCGAATCCTATCCGCCTCCTCAAAGAGCAGCTCCTTGATTGCAGCCACGCCCCTTTCCTTGTTGGCAATCACAGCCGCCTCCATACGGTTTAACGCCCAGAACAGATTGACAGCCGTTGGCCTGGATGAAGCCAGATAATCCTTTAATTCCTTAAACCGGCTGTAGAACGCGTCATACTGGTCCTCGGCAATGCCCGATGCCAGCAGGGCAATTCCATAGGCAGCCGCAGCGCCGATTGCAGGAGCGCCGCGCACTCTCAGCTTCTTGATTGCCTCCCATATTTCCTCTTTCGTATTCAGATGAATGCGCTTAATGGTACCCGGAAGAAGCGTCTGGTCTATGATGTCCAGCGAGCTTCTGTCCTCTCTCATTCTGACCGTGATTACCTGGTCAAAAAATTCCTCTACCGTCATGGTTTTTATGCCTCCTTCTCTACTAAACCTGTATAATCCCTTTTTATATCCCAACCGTGCCTAAAGGGTCTTTTGGGCTGCTTCCTTTGCCCTTAACACCGCCGCAACGTAATCGGCGCCGGTCCGGAAGGCTCCCTGGTTCATGATATATTCCTTGCCTGCCAGTATATTGATGCGCTCCGCAAGGAGACGTTTCTTTTCATCCTGGATGGTGGTCACATCCACCACATTGGCCATGCCCACGGTCCTGCGGTGCAGCTCTGTACCTGCATAACCGGCGGTATCCTTAAGGATTCCGTCAAAATACCACTCCTTAAAACCCTTTACCTTAGCCATTGGCTCTGTCACTGCCTCGTCATATTTCCTGCCAAACTTCTCTATAAAGAGGTCCACTGTCTCTTCAATGGTCTTAAGACACCAGTCGCAGAACGGTCCGTCGTCCGTGGAAAGGCCGTTGTCATATGCGAATATAAGGTTAGCCACCACATTTCCCACATCATAACCCATAGGCGCATAGGTTCCGAATTCACAGTCAAATATCTTTGTTGAATCCTGGCGTATAAAGATGGAGCCCGTGTGGAGATCGCCGTGCAGAAGGGCCTGGGCGTCTGTCATAAAACGAAATTTAAGCTTGCTCACCTCCAGGTGGAGCGCCTCGTCCTCATAGAGCTCCTTCTTCACAAAATCCCGGTTAGGCGCATATACATTGTTCCTGTTATACAAATCCATATAAGGTTCCATGAGCACAAGTTTTTCCGTGATATCACACAGGTCCGGCGAGATGAATTTTTTCACCAGCTCCTTCTTCTCCTTGTGGTCCATGACCACATCGCTGCTCAAAAGCAGGGTGTTGACCATAAAGGTGGATACGTCCTCAGCAAACCCGGGGAAGGTCTCATGCTTTAACATGGCGTCACGCATGACAGCATAATCAGAGCAGTCCTCCATACCGCAGGCGCACATAACGGTGTCAAAGAAATACACATGAGGCACCATTCCCGGCGCATACTGGTCCTCCAGCATAAGGATTTCAGACTCCAGGCGGTTTCTGTCCCTGGATGGTTTTATATCCTTGGATATCCTGGCCTCGGATCCGGCCTGTTTGATGTAGATGGAATGGCCCTTGCCGTCCCATACACGGTATACATAGTTCAGGTTGCCATGGGAAGGAGGAACCACTGCCTCCATGGAATCGCGGTCCCAGGGAATTTCTGTTGTCTTCTCCAGTGTATACTCAATGACATCCCCCACGTTCATCTGAAAATAATGATCAAATCTTGACATATGTAGTAACCTCCTGATTAATCTTCTTTTTTAGACGCATAAGCTGCAATAAGCGCAAGTGCCAGGACAGCACCCTTTACTGCCGGCAGAACATAGAACGGAACCGCGCAGATGGTAAGTCCGTTCTCCAGTGTGGAAACCAGCATGGCGCCTATCATGGTTCCCAGTGCATTGGGCTTCTCAGCGCCGCCCACGGTACGTCCCACGAAAACAGCTGCCAGTGACGGCATCAAATAGTTATCGCAGCACATAACCTGGGCCGAGCTTCCCCTGGATGCCACCAGAATACCGCCGATGGCGATGAACACTGCTGTAATCATACCGGCCAGATAGCGGTATTTCTTTACATCAATACCAGACAGCTTTGCAGCTTCCTTATTGCCGCCCATAGCGTAGAGATACCGGCCATGCTTGGTAAAGTTAAGGAAAAGATAGGCCACAAGCACACAGCCCAGCATGATAATAATGATCCACGGAGCGCGTCCGATGGCTGAAAATGATTCTGAAAGCGCGGTACGTGCAGGAGCCGCTCCCCAGGAAGTCTTCATGCCGGTGGAGACAGCGCCTCCGCCTATATACCACTGTCCGATTCCCTGATGGACAAACATCAGGGCGCAGGTGGCAAGCATATCCGGAATCTTGCACACAAGAATCAGGAACATGGTCAGCTGGTACATAACCAGAGTAGCCAGAATACAGATAAGAATTGACATTCCTAATGACTGTCCCAGCCAGAGATATGCAGACACAAACACATACGCGGAACAGCTGGCCAGTGTTCCGGCCGACATGTCAAAACCATCCGGCGCCATGGTGATGGTGGCCGCTATACCAAACACCGTATTAATGGCCATTGCCCTGAGAATATTCACCATATTGCTTGTTGACATAAAGGAATTGCCCTTATAGGCTGTAAATGCAACAAAGCAAACCATCAATGCCAGGACCGCAGCCCAATCCACTAAAAACCTCTTAATATTTGTACGACTTTTCATCGCTACCGTATCCCTCCTGTCTATTATTTCCCGTTCTTATTGTCTTTCCCGCCAACCGAGTAGTACATGATTTCGTCCTCCGTGGTATTAGCGGTTTCCAGCTCTGCCATGACCGTACCGTTGTACATGACATACATGCGGTCTGTCAAAGACAGCAGCTCCGAGTTTTCACAGGAAGCATAGATAACACAGTTTCCCTGTTTCGCAATTTCATTGATCAAATGGAAAATGTCCTGCTTTGCACCCACATCCACTCCCTTTGTGGGTTCGTCAAATATGTATACATCGCAGTCCGCCGCAAGCCATTTTCCCACGGCTACCTTTTGCTGGTTGCCGCCGGAAAGATTCTTGACCTGCTGCCTCACGCTCGGCGTGGAAATCCCAAGGTCCTTTACAAACCGCTTCGCATTGTCGTCCACTTTCCGCCTGCGGATAAAAGGTCCTGTGCAGAACCGTGAAAGACAGGCCGCCGATAAATTAAAGCTTACATTCTCATTTACCAGAACGCCTTCCTTTCTCCGTTCCTCCGGTACCAGAGCCATCCTGTTCTTTACTGCCCCGGAGGGATTTGCTATCTTTAACTCCCTGTTCTTCAGAAGGACTTTCCCGCCTGTCTTTTTATATGCACCGAAGATGGTCTTGCAAAGCTCGGATTTTCCGGCTCCCACCAGTCCGGCGATTCCTACCACTTCGCCCTTTTTCACCTGTATGGACACGTCCTTTACCTTGCCGCCTGCGCCGGATAAGTGTTCTGTCTGAAACAGCACGTCTCCAATCTGGCAGGCTTCCTTTGGGAAGTTCTCCTCGAACTTGCGCCCCAGCATCTTCTCCACGATTTCCTTAGTGGTAGTCTCCCCTGTAACCGGTGTGGTGTCAATCATTTTGCCGTTTCGCATCACCGTATAATTCTCGCAGACCTCCAGGATTTCATTTAACCGGTGGGAAATAAAAAGAATCGCAATATTTTCCGTTTCATGCAAATGCTTGACAATCCGGAACAGTTCCTCTGTCTCGGTATTGCTTAATGGCGCGGTCGGCTCGTCAAGAATCAGGAAATTACATTCCGACCGGATGGCCTTTGCTATAAGCACCATCTGTTTCTGGGCCAGGGACAAGTTCTGAACCAGTTCGTGTTCATCCACCTGGTCGCGGCCGATATGCAGCCGGTCCAGGGCCTCGCGCCCCTGCTTGTATGCTTTTTTCCAGTTTACAATATAGCCGCTCTTTCCCATGACCATATCGTTTTGTACAATGTTCTCCGCAACTGATAAGGTGGGATACAGCGCCATATCCACTTCCTGATACACAATCTGGATTCCAAGTTTCTTGGCATCCACCGGTGTCCTTACCTCCACCTTTTTTCCATTCAGCAGCACTTCTCCGGTATAAGTGGAGTTTGCCCCTGCCAGCACCTTCATCAAAGTTGATTTCCCCGCTCCGTTGGCGCCCACGACTGCCCGGATTTCACCGGTGGTCACCTCAAAATTAATGTCATCAAGTGCTTTGACGCCCGGAAATTCAATGGAAACATGTTTCGTCTCTAATTTAATCCTATCCATGGAGTCCCTCTTTTCAGCGATACAATCTTTTTAAAAAAGGGAAACGCAGGCCAAAACCCGCGCTTCCCAAAAAAACGATTGCCTGTGGTTTTGTGTTCTAAAAAAACCTCGTTTTTTACTGGCCGCTTATTTGTGAATCAAATCCTTTGGCATCCAGTCTGCAGCAGACAGATAATCCAGATTTCCGTATGTCTCGCCGGCAATATTGCCCAGATTCTCAACGGTGGAATCTGACTTAAGCGCATCCGCCTTGATTGCAGTGCCGGGAACTTCAACTACATCCACGCCGCTCTCGCCGGTTGCAGGGTCAAAAATCTTATCATACTGGTCTGCCAGCTCCAGCATCAGGATACGCATACCAATCTCGCCGTTCATGGTCCAGTCGGTTGTTCCTGCTGCGGTCCAGATGTCAGGACGGGTCTGCATGTTGGTCACGTCAACCGGGTCAATATCAACAGATGCCATGGGAAGCGCGTCGCCGTTCTTGCCGTTAAAGTTGTCATTCTCAGCAATTGCGTTGTAAACGCCCTGGCCGTATAAGTCATAGTATGCAATGACGCCGTCCACATCCGCTCTGTTCACGCCCTGCAGATATGCAGCAGTCACTGTGTTTGCCGAGTCAACAGAATCCTGAAGAGGCTGTACCTCGCCTACAGTCACGATCTTACCGGCTGCCTCATACTCCTGCCAGCCAACCTCGCGGCGGTCAAATGGGCTGTTGTAGTTAGGACCTCTCCAAACCTTAATCAGACGGACACCTTCTCCATACTTTTCAATCATCTGGTCCAAAAGAACGGTAACCAGGGACTTATCCTGCTGGAACATCTGGGTAACGCCCGGAAGCTTCTGATACTCTCCGTCGGAGTAGAACTGTGTGTCAAAGGTAACAATCTTCATATCCGGATACTGCTCTGTGATTTCCTTAAGAAATACATAGGAACCGTCCTGATTGCCGTGGCTGACCAGCAGTCCGTCATATCCTGCGGATGCGCAGGTACGGATGGTATCCTGCCACTTGTTGAAGTCACCGTCACAGAAGAAGAAATCAAACTTTACATCCAGGGCATCGCAAAGAGATGCACAGGAATCTTTCCACATCTGGAAAATAGTTGCGGAAGGCAGAAGCATGATATAGGCCACCTTCTTACCTGCCACCGGATTCTCTGCTGCAGCCGGCGCCGCTGTGGTATCTGCCGCTGCCTCTGCTGCCGTGGTCTCCGCCGCTGCTGCGGTGGTTTCTGCCGCCTTAGTCTCTGCTGCCGTGGTGGATGAACCTCCCGAGCCTCCGCAGCCTGCCAGCAAGGATGCTGCCATAGCAGCCGCTGCAATTACGCTGACAACTTTTTTCATTTTTCTCATTTACTCTTTCCTCCTTTTTGTTATTGATATTGTTTACTAAACAATATGTGTGCCTCGTTCTTTGTGTTAACTAAATAGTACAACGATTTTTCTTCAATGTCAATATGTCTTTGGTGTTTTTGTTATAATTTTCCATAAATTATTGTTTTTATTGTGCATTTTAATTGTTCAAATCAATAAACGACCCTATTTTAGCCGTTTTTGTATTTATTTTTGTTTAGTAAACATTCAATTTTATATATTGAATTGACCCAGTTTCAACCCTGTGTTATAATTCAAATTATAGTATGATTAGTAAAACACATGGATTGTTCAATTATGTTTAATTTAACGTCTGCAATCCGGAAAGAGAGATTTCATATGACCGTCAGAGAGCTGGCCAAGCAGATTGGCGTTTCACCCGCAACCATTTCCATTGTGTTAAACGGAAAAAAGGGAGTCAGTGAGGATACACGAAAGAAGGTGTTGGATGCGGTAAAAGCCTGCCAGTACATGCCTCCTGCCCGTAAGCCCAAAAGCGGCAAGAACGTGCTCCTGGTAAAATACTATAAAAGCGGTATGCTGGTGGAGGAAAATCAGGGATTCATCTCCATGATTATTGATTCCATCGAGGAACAGCTCCGTGCGGAGCAGCTGGGTATGACCATGACCGTGGTCAAAACCGGTTTAAAGTCAGCCCTTGATTCCATTGATTACAGCAAATACTGCGGGATGTTCCTCATTGCAACCGAGGTAATGCGGGATGAATTTTCAGCCCTTGATTCCATTCCCATCCCCTTTGTGGTGGTGGACAACACCGTCCCCAACCATTACTGTAGCAGTGTATGCATGAACAATGCCGAAAATGTCCACATCGCCCTCCAGTACTGCAAAGAATGCGGACATACCGAATTGGGCTACCTGGGCAGTACCACCGGGGCAGAAAACTTTAATGAACGGCACATAGCCTTTCTCAGATATGTAAAAGAATTGAATTTTCAGTTTGACTCTAAAAATGAGTTTCGTGTAAAACCCACCATGCTGGGTGCCCATGACGATTTTTTCAGAATACTGGATCGGAACCCGGTGCTTCCCTCCTGTTTTTTTGCGGAAAACGACACCATTGCCCTGGGCGCCATGAAGGCTCTGAAGGAAAAGGGATACAAAATTCCCAATGACGTATCCCTGATTGGCTTTGACGATATTCCCTATTCCTCCATAAGCTCTCCCACCCTGACCACCATTCATGTACAGAGAAAGATAATGGGTAAGCAGTCCGTCATCCAGCTGATGCAGCTCATAGAGGATCCCCGGTTCATGCCCATGAAGACCCAGATTACGGGAAAGCTGGTGGAACGCTCCAGCGTGAAACATCTGGCATAATCAGACAAAAATCTCCCGGTCTCTCAAACTTGAGGGACCGGGAGATTGTAAGTGCAGCCAGGTACTTGCTCCGTTTCTTTCTATGACACCTTATCCGGCTGGTTCTGTTTGCTTTTCCCCTTCAGGGATTTGGAGGCAGCCTTATGGTGGGCCTTGGCACTGCGCTTTTTCCGGCCGTCCTCCTTCTTCTGGGCCAGAAGCTCCACATCCTGGGCATCCGCCATTTTTGCTGTCTTCACAGCATAAAGGCGGTCATCCTCTGACTTTTTTACCCTTATTTTCCCTTTCACATATCCATGCTCAGGACATACGGCCAGACAGAAATAAAATCTCTGTCCATAGGGAAACCACCTGATCTTCTTGCGCAGCATCCTGCTGCATTTCACGCATTTCATATCTGTTATATCCTTATCTTTAAGGATATCTTCCCTGGAGTCAAATTCTCTGGACACATACTTGGAGTATTCCGGAAAATGCAGCCGGTATTCCTCAGCCTTATTCCTGGGAAGTCCGTAATAATCCACCGACACATAGGTTCCAAACGTCTCCATGTCCAGAACCGAAAGGATGCGGCCGGTATAATAGGCATCGTCCAGCGCCCTGTGAAAAGGCCTCTCCTCCTCCATTCCCTGAATCTGTACCGCCATATCAAGGGATACCTTGTTTTTTCCGTCCCCGTACTGAAGGCAGTAAAGCTTCTGGATATCCAGATATAGAAGGGGCCTGGGAAATGGGTTTGGAAGTTTATGATAAGCCATATTCCTCTGAAGCTCGGTCAAATCCATGGAGCCCCAGGTGCAGAAGCAGTACTCCTCTTCCCCGCACCAGGCAAGGAAACGGTTCATAACTACATCAAAGGGTTCTCCCTCCTGACGCAGCTCCGCCATATCCATGTGTGTTACTTCCGATATCTTAAAATGCATCTTTTTATAAACCTTGGGCCGGATCAGCTTGTGGAACGTTCCTGTCTGTTCAAAATTCCCGTTCAGCTTCACTGCTCCGATTTCTATGATTTCAAAGGGAAGATGCTCCACCGAATCTTCCTTCCCATTGGGACTTTGGTTCCATTCCAAATCAAAAACAATGTAATTCATCTTTTCATCCTGTCATTATACAATCTCAATTTACTTACCTATCTTACCATATCGGAAAGGATATGGAAAGGGGCTTTCTATGTCATTGATTCCCAGTATTGTCAATTCTGTCTCTGTTTCCACCGCGCTAATTGCAGCCTCATGCCATTAGCGAACATGTGGCAATGAATACCTTCCAGCAGGTGCCTGCCAATGATACTTTTTAATTGTTAACCAAAATTCTATTTTATGTTGACAATCAGCCGCTGACTCTCTATAATAAGTAAAATATAATGACAGATTTCAGAGAGGTATCCAATATGATAAAGCTCATACAAGCTGCCTGCCAATGGGGACAAAAGGATTTTGACGGGTGGGTGATTGGAAAGGCCCGGTATTGTATCCACAGCCATTCGGAACCTGTATCATGCGAATCCATACCCCAAAAGGCTGCTCGGGGATATGTCCTGTTGGAAACTACATCATATGATGCCTGCCGCCGGCCCTGCCAGTCTCTTGAAATCTGTCTGGTGGACATTAAGGTTCTCAGGGATTCCTGGGGGACCAAAGCCTCTACTTTTCCTGCCAGCCGGGCTGCTTCCCCTGCCACTTCTGGGTGTATGGCATCTGGATGTATGGCATCTGGATGTATGCCGGGTCAGATGACTATGACCTTCCCCCAGAAATGTCTTGATCGCTTCCTGGCTGATTCCGGGGATTCCAACCCGATTCACCATGGGCCAAATGCAGTCATTCCCGGCCTGTGGATTCTCAGCCGGCTGGAGGAAATGTACGGCTCCCACAGACCTGCAGAAACTCTGTCCATACGGTTCCTGCGTCCTGTCCATACAGGCGGTTCTGTCCGTCTGGAACAAAAAAACAATATAGTAACAGGAACCATGGGCAGCGCTACCTGTTTTACCATGACCATTCACACATCAGTCCAAACTCAAAAACGGAGGTAATCATGAACCAGAAATTCAACACCGTGGAACTCACAAAAATGGCACTGCTGACTGCATTGATATGCGTTTCCGCTTATATTGTCATCCCCCTTCCATTCACACCGGCCAGCCTTACAGCCCAGACCCTGGTTGTCAACCTTATTGCACTGCTTCTCACTCCCAGGCAGGCAGCATTTACCATGGTCGTGTATATTCTTCTTGGACTGACTGGTCTGCCTGTATTCTCCGGCGCCATGGGCGGTCCCGGAAAACTGTTTGGCCCAACAGGAGGCTATATCATGTCATGGATTCCAGCTGTCATCCTCATGTCATGGTTAAAGGGAACATATTACAGCTTTAAGCGGTATTGCCTGGTGACCATTCTGGTGGGAATGCCGGTAATCTATCTGGTGGGAAGTGCGTATATGAAATTCATAACCGGAATGGACTGGGCAGCTACCTTTACAGCCGCCGTAATCCCGTTTATTCCCCTTGACATTTTTAAATGCTTTGCTGCCGCCCTGATTGCAAAGCCGGTGCAGATAAGTCTGTCAAACGCCCAGCGGGCACGTTAGGGGGACCTATATGGACAAGGTATTCATACTGGGCGGACTCCGCAGCTATATCGGCGTCAGAAACAGCGCATACCGGCATGTCCCCGCCGAGCATCTGGGGGCGGCTGTGTTAAAGGAACTGACCAACCGGTATCAGCCGTCAAAGATTGATATGGTGATCTGCGGCAACTGTGTGGGAGGAGGAGGCAACATTACCCGCCTTATGGCGCTGGAAGCAGGACTTTCAGAATCCATTCCTTCCTTTACAGTGGACCTTCAGTGCGCTTCCTCCCTGGAGGCCGTCATAACAGCCGCCGCCAGGATACAGAGCGGTCTGGCTGATCTGGTAATTGCCGGAGGTTTTGAAAGCAGTTCCACCCAGCCCATGCGCTGCTATAACCCTAACCATCCATACGCTGCTGCCGCCCATGATGATACTCTTTCCGGTAATCCTGCCGGCATTTGCAATGCCCACAGGACGGAGCTTTCCCTGACATACAGCACTGCCAAATTTATTCCCGGCCCTCATCGTGAGGATGTGATGCTGCAGGGTGCGGAAAAGACTATATGCCATTATCATATAACCCCAGAAGAAATGGATGCCTGGGTGCTGGAAAGCCACAGGCGGGCGTACAGAACAGCCCAGGAAGGCCTTCTTGACGGCATTATTGTCCCTGTATATGGTCTTGCCCATGACGAGGGAATCCGCCCCCGCCTGAATCAGCGTCTGCTGGACCGGCTGCCCTGCGTCCTGAAGGATGGCCGGTATCTCAACGCTGCTAATGCCTGTACCATGAATGACGGGGCTGCATTCCTTCTTCTCTGCTCAGAACAGTATCTGAAAAAGCACAAACTCTCCTCCTGTTTCCGCTTTTCTAATGCCTGTACGGTTGGAGCTGACCCTCTTATGAGCCCTGCCTCCGTGCTTCCTGCTGTCAGGGGGCTTTTAGAACGCAGCGGACTCTCAATGGATGACATAGGAGCCATTGAGTGCAACGAGGCGTTTGCTGCCATTGATGTTCTCATCAACCGGGCGTATCCGGATAAGGCATCCCGTTACAATCCATTGGGCGGCGCCCTGGCCTATGGACATCCCTATGGGGCTTCCGGTGCCATTATCCTTCTCCATCTTATGAGATCCATGGAGCTGTCAAAAAGCTGCCGGGGCATCTGCTGCGCGGCTGCCGCAGGCGGAATCGGAAGCGCCATTCTTTTGGAACGGTAATCAGTATCATCTCCCCAAATGTCATACGTCAAAAGGAGTCCTCCCATGAAACATTCTACGGATTATCTCTCTCTGATTCAGTCAATTCCTCCCCACAGGACAGCCCTGGTCGAAAACGGCCGGTTTTATACATACGGCATGCTTACCAGGGAAGCCTGCCGTATCCGTTCCCTGACCCCGGAACCGTCTGTGCCTTCCGCAGCATGGATCAGGGCAGCGTCTGTGCACGGCCAGCTGGTACAGTTTCTGGCGTTAAGCGGTACATCCCATATTCCTGTCATTGTGCCTGCGGACATGAAATATGTTCCTGAATCCCTTATAACAGAGGGAATCCCTGCCGGAGCCTGTATGGGAGTGCTTACCAGCGGTTCAACGGGTCAGCCCAAACTATGGTTCCGTACCCTGGATAGCTGGGCCTCCTTCTTTCCTACCCAAAATGCAATCTTTGGAATGACTGCCCAAACACGGCTCTTTGCTCATGGCAACCTGGCATTCACCGGCAATCTGAATCTGTATCTGTCTCTTCTGTCACTAGGGGCATCCATCATCACTGCTTCCCATGTAAATCCTTTTGTCTGGTGCAGGGAAATAGAGCTTCACCATGCGGACGCCCTCTATCTCATCCCCTCCAAGCTCCGGCTCCTGGCAAAATATATCTCCCATCCCAGCCCTGATATCAAGACCATCCTGGCCGGTTCCCAGAGCCTTGGCCACGGGGATATAGTCCTTTTAAAAGCAGCCTATCCCAACAGCTGCTGTTTCCTCTATTATGGGGCCAGTGAACTGAGCTATGTCACCTGGCTGACAGACCAGGAAATGAATGATAATCCTGCCTGTATCGGCAAACCCTTTCCCGGCGTGGATGTAACCCTCCGTAACGGCGAAATCTATGTGGATACTCCCTATTCCGCCATAGGAATCACGGGACCTTACAGCGTTGGCGATATGGGCTATACAGACCATAAAGGTTATCTGTATTTTAATGGCCGTAAAGACAATGTATATAATATTCACGGAAGAAAAGTCTCAGCTGTAAAAATAGAAAATGCCCTGAACTCCCTGACTCAGATACAGGAAGCCGCTGTTATTCTTCAAAACAATGCCCTGCAGGCCCATGTTGTCCTCACAGTGCCCAATCCTTCCGGCCAGGACGCAGTTTCCCTGCGCCGTATTATAAAAAGGGGGCTGAATGATTATCTGGAATCCTGGGAAATTCCCAGAGATATTATATTCCATGAAAACCTTCCAAAAAACAACAGCGGAAAGACAGTCAAGAGACTGCTCTCCGCAAAAGAATAGATTGCTATTTAAGACTGAATTCATGGGCAGGCTTGTCATACTGCCTCCCGGTAACCACACTGGCTGTAAGGTCCGTGCAATTATATACAATGGACCACTGTGTGGCATTAAGACGTCCTGTTGTCTCAGACACATGCCAGTCCTTAGACGCAGCTTCCAACAGGTCCATAGCCTCCTGCTCATCCCTAACAATGCCGGCACATTCTCCCAATGCCTGTTCCAATATCTGATAACGGTCCTGTCCATTTCCAAAATTAAATTTCTTCTCTGACAGCAGGAAATTCGTTGCAGCCTGGTAATCTCCTTTTTTTCCGATAACTTCAAATTCATTATCAATATACTCTGCCACCGCACTGTTGCCCAGTGCATCTGCCAGCTGGAAGTGGTAGCAGCTCCCGGCCGACGAGTGCATGTCGTATTGTGCCAGTAGTTCCAGGGCCTCATCCACATTGGCGGCCTTATCCAGCATAAGACGTATAGCCGTGGTGGTGGTAATATCTGTTTTTCCCGTATCCTGGTTTGTAGGCTCATCGCCAATGCGCAGAACAGCCACCGCCAGCCCCTTTTCATTCACACCGTCCAAAGGGGCATAGGGCGCTGCCAGCGTTATAATTTTGCGTTTCAATGTATCCGGCAGCTTGTCCTCTCCAAACCCCAGAAATGCCAGGTTGACTGTTGACATGGAACGATAACCGTTGGCTGGCTCTGTTAATACGAACATGGCCGGCGAATACGTCAGATCAAAATTACGGCCGAATATGCGGGCCCCGTCCTCTGTCTGTGCGCTGAAGGTAGAGCAGCCTAAGTCAGGAATAGAAAATTCCAGCGGAATTCCCTTTAACAGACGATTCGTCACAAATTCCACCAGCTCACTGTCACTGCTGGCCCCTGTCTCCAGAAATTCATCAAATCCATAATCCCCATCATACTTCATGGTATACAGCACATTGTCATCCACCTTTTTAAGCGAGTGCAACGTCTTTAACTCATGCCGGAACAGGAATGCCCCTCCTGCCGCTGCAATAAGAATCACCGCCGCCAGGCCTGCCAGTAAAATTGACAGCCACCTTTTCATCTTCCTTGTCCTCATGGTATTGCCTCTCCCTGCTTTTTGTTTTTAACTAAAATAAAAAGAACCACATATACGTGATTCTTTCTGAGAGGCGACGACCGGAATCGGACCGGTGATAAGGGTGTTGCAGACCCGTGCCTTACCGCTTGGCTACGTCGCCATATTAACTTATAAATGACCCCAAGGGGATTCGGACCCCTGTTACCGCCGTGAAAGGGCGATGTCTTAACCGCTTGACCATGGGGCCTTGCATATATAAATTAAAAAACTCCCCGAGTAGGACTTGAACCTACGACAGCGCGGTTAACAGCCGCGTGCTCTACCGACTGAGCTATCGAGGAATAGGCTGATGCTCTCCGATTTCCTATTATACATGATAATAAAAAATTCATCAAGTACCTTTTGAAGATATTATATGAAAAACCTGCATTAATTATGCAGGTAATACATACCTTCAAAACCACATATTGAATTCCGATTGTTTACAAACCTTTTTCCCTTAACCTTCTGGATAAGCCCTCGACCGATTAGTATTAGTCAGCTCCGTACATTACTGCACTTCC
>NZ_JAJCHK010000039.1:0-54808 GCF_020554465.1 Enterocloster sp. 210928-DFI.2.20 | reverse complement strand
TAGAATTGGGGCGGGATTTTAACAAATCCCACCCCAACTATTGACAAAGAGCCAGCAAAAAAACCGGTTATGGGCCAAAGCCCATAACCAGTCCTCATGAATTCAAATCTTATTCTTCTGTGTACTGTGACATGGCATCAATGTCCACGTCAGCCACATCCGCATCCTGTGCAGCAGGTGCCAGCATAGCCTTGATGCTTAAGCTGATCTTGTGGTCAGCCTCGTTAAAGTCTACCACTCTTGCCTCAATCTCCTGGCCAATTCTTAAAACATCAGCAGGCTTTTCAACATGCTCCCTGGAAATCTGAGAAACATGAAGCAGTGCGTCCACACCTGGCTCCAGCTCAACAAACGCGCCGAAATCAGTCATACGTGCCACACGGCCGTATACCACGTTGCCAACCGCATACTTGTCAGCTGCGTTGACCCATGGATTAGCCTCCGGGAACTTAAGGCTCAGGGCAATTTTCTCTCCCTGGATATCCTTAATCAGTACCCTTACCTGGTCCCCTGCCTTGAATACCTTCTTAGGATTCTCAACACGGCCCCAGCTCATCTCGGAAATATGAAGAAGTCCGTCTGCACCGCCCAAATCAATGAATGCGCCGAAGTCGGTTACGTTCTTAACGGTTCCGTCAACAGTATCGCCTGGCTGGATTCTTGCGAACAGTTCTTCTTTCAGCTTCGCCTTCTGTGCAACCAGAAGCTGTTTCCTGTCGCCGATGATTCTTCTTCTCTTAGGATTGAATTCTGTGATAACAAAATCAATATCCTGTCCTGCATACTTGGACAGGTCCTTCTCATAGCTGTCAGATACAAGGCTGGCCGGGATAAATACCCTTGCGCCCTCAACCTCAACGCTTAAGCCGCCGTCTAATACCTGTGCTACCTTTGCTGTCAGAACCTCCTGGTTCTCAAATGCCTCTTCCAGACGCTTATTGCCTCTGTCAGCTGCCATACGCTTATAGGATAAGGAAACCATGCCTACGCCGTCATTAAGCTTAATGACCTTGGCCTCCATCTCTTCACCAATCTGTACTTTTGTGGTCAAATCCACGTTGCTGTCGTTGCTGTATTCGTCACGGGTGATAACTCCCTCGGACTTATTACCTGCAATACTCAGTATTATCTCATCTTTGCTGACTTCGATGACCTGACCGGTGACTATCTCTCCTGTACGTATTGGTTTGGTTGATTCTTCCTCTTCCTTTAATAACTCTGCAAAACTCTGCTCTGCCATTCTGGTATGAACCTCCTCAATAATTTTTCTTGGGGTGGATGCCCCAGCTGTAATACCTACGCTGCGCACAGAAGATACACTGTCAGGATCTAAATCGCCGAGTGTCTGAATGTAAAAGGTGTCTTTACACTCCTTGAGGCATATCTCGTAAAGCTTCTGGGTGTTGGAAGAATGCCTGCCGCCAATCACAATCATAGCGTCCACCTGCGAAGCAATTCTTGCTGCCTCCACTTGTCTTTCCTGTGTTGCATTGCAAATCGTATTTAAAACACTACTATCATAACCCTTTTTTAAAAATTTTTCAACTAATTCTTTAAATTTGTTGTAATTAAATGTCGTTTGGGACACGATACATAACTTTCGGCCCTCGGGCAGACGGTAGTTATCTACCCCCTCCCCATCCATTATAACCGTAGTATGTTCGTTCCCCCATCCCTTAATTCCTTCCACCTCCGGATGGTCCGGGCTTCCGATGATTACCACCGCCTCCCCGGCCGCGCTGTGCTCCGCAACAATGCGGTGGATTTTCTTCACAAAGGGACAGGTGGCATCCACCACAGCCACATTCCTCTCCTTCAATATCTCATAAACATGCCTGCTGACGCCGTGGGAGCGGATGATGACCGTTCCCTGGTTTCTTGGAAGGGCCCTCAGCTCATCCTCTGTCTCCAGGACCATGACCCCCTTATCCGACAAATCCCTGACCACTTCCTCATTGTGGATAATGGGACCGTAGGTGTAGATGGGGCCGGATGCCTTTTTGTTCTTCACAGCTTCTATCTGTTCATAGACCTGGTCCACTGCCCGTTCCACGCCAAAACAGAAGCCGGCGCTCTTTGCAACTGTAACTTTCCTGTCCATGGTTATCCCTCATACCCCCGCTCCCTGGCTATGCGTATGATGGAGTCCACCACCTGTTCGATGGTCATGTGGGAGGAATCCAGGAGCACAGCGTCCTCTGCCTGCCTTAAAGGCGAGTTCTCCCGGTGCATGTCCCGGTAATCCCTCTCCTCTATGTCCTTCTCAATCTCCCTGATATCGCAGGCTGTTCCCTTTTCCTCCAGTTCCCTGAACCGGCGTCTGGCGCGGATTTCCACGGAAGCAGTCAGATAAATCTTAGCCGGCGCGTCCGGCAGCACGCAGGTGCCGATATCCCGGCCGTCCATGATTACATCTGCCTCCCTGGCCAGCTGCTTCTGGAGCTGGACCAGTTTCTCCCTGACCGGCCTGTACACAGAGGTGGCGGAAGCCATGCGCCCCACCTCCTCTGACCGGATCAGTCCCGATACATCCTCTCCGTTTAAAATAACCTGCTGGACTCCGTCCGCATAGCGGATGGTAACCTCCACCTGGCCGCAGGCCCCGGCTATGGCCTCCTCATCCTCCGGCGATATACCCTGCCTGATAAAATACAGGGCCATGGAACGGTACATGGCTCCCGTATCCACATATACAAACCCCAGCCTTTTGGCAGCCAGCTTTGCGATGGTGCTTTTGCCGGCGCCGGCCGGACCATCAATGGCAATATTGAAATACTCCATGTGTTGCATTCTCTCCTGTCCTGTTTTCATGTGAATTGATTGTACTCATATGATTTTATTAAACTCATGTAACTATATGGTACTCATGTATTCCGCCCTGCGGGCAGCCTCCGCTGTTCCCGGCGCTATGACGACGCAGCCTTTCCGGCCGCCCAGCCCGTAGACCAGGCAATCTGAAGGTTAAAGCCGCCGGTCACCGCGTCCAAATCCAGTATCTCCCCTGCAAAATACAGGCCCTGAATCTTCTTGGACTCCATGGTGGATGGATTTACGTCCTTTACCGATATGCCGCCCTGGGTTATGATAGCTTCCTTATAGCCTCTGAGGCCGGTCAGGGTAAACTCCAGGGCCTTGGTTGCCTCTGCCAGTCCGCGCCGTTCCTCCCTGGTGATCTCATTCACCTTCTTATCCGGGTCCACGCTGCTGCGGTCAATGATAACCGGAATCAGCTTTGACGGATAGAGGTGGTTCAGGGCGTTCTTAAACTGCTTGTTCCTGCTGTCGGAAAAATCCCTGAGGATGCGCTCGTCCAGCTGCTCCCATGACAAGGCCGGCTTCAGGTCAATCACCAGGCGCAAAGGCCTCTTCCTTATGGCCTTGGCGCAGAAGGAGCTGGCGCTTAAGAGCACAGGGCCGCTGACCCCGAAATGGGTGAACAGCATTTCCCCAAACTCCCGGTACAGCTCCTTTTTTCCGTCATAGACAGCTGCCTCTATATTTTTAAGGGAAAGGCCCTGCAGCTCCTTGACCGTCTCTGTCTCCTTCACCTCAAAGGGAACCAGGGCCGGTGAAAGCTCCGTAAGTCTGTGGCCGCTGTCCGCAGCCCATTTAAGACCGTCCCCGGTGGAGCCGGTGGTGGGATAGGACAGACCTCCGGTAGCTACGATAACACGGTCGGCTGTCTGTATCCTGCCGCCGCACCGTACCCCCTTGCACACGCCCTCCTCCACCGCCAGTCCCTCCGCCTTCTGATTCAGGCACACCCTGACTCCTGCCTGCCTTAAAAGGGCGGACAGGGCGCTGATGACGTCTGACGACTTGTCGGACTGGGGAAATACCCGGTTTCCCCGCTCCACCTTCAGGCGAAGCCCTGCCTGTTCCAGCAAATCCATCATGTCCTGGTTTGTAAAACCGTAAAAACTGCTGTACAGGAATTTGGAATTGCTCACCACGGAGCCCAGCAGCTCCTCCATATCGCAGGCATTGGTCACATTGCACCGGCCTTTGCCTGTGATAAACAGCTTTTTGCCCGGCTTTTCGTTCTGCTCCCACAGCTCCACGGCAGCGCCTTCCCTGGCGGCAGCTATGGCGGCCAGCATACCGGCCGCCCCTGCGCCAATTACAATTACATGGTTCGTCTCACTCATTTGTCTGTCTTTACTTCCTTTACTTTCTTTTCCAGGGCATCCACCACAGTCTGGAGGACCTTTACCCTGGCATATCGTTTGTCATTGCCCTCCACCACAATCCATGGGGCGTAGGTGGTGGAAGTACGTATGAGCATCTCGTTGACCGCTTCCTCATACTGGTCCCATTTCTCACGGTTGCGCCAGTCCTCATCCGTAATCTTCCACTGCTTGGCAGGATTGGCCTGACGCTCCCTGAATCTGCGCTCCTGCTCATCCTTGTCAATGTGGAGCCAGAATTTAAGAACCACTGCTCCGGCATTGGCCATATGGGATTCCATCTCGTTGATTTCCTGGTAGGCCCGTCTCCACTCGGCCTCCGAACAGAATCCTTCAATCCGCTCCACCATGACCCTTCCATACCAGGTGCGGTCAAAGATGGCGATATGGCCTGCCTTTGGCACACTGTTCCAGAACCGCCACAGATAGTGGTGGACCTTCTCAATGTCATTGGGAGCCGCTGTTGGATTCACCCTGTAGCCCCTGGGATCCAGATTGCTGGTCAGTCGTTTGATGGCTCCGCCCTTGCCTCCGGCATCCCATCCCTCAAAACCGATGACAACCGGAATTCTGAGGCGGTAAAGTTCGCTGTGAAGCTCTGCCAGTCGCTTCTGAAGCTTTTTCAGCCGGGTCTTATACTCCTCCTCCGTAAGGCTCTTTGAGAGGTCGATTCCGGACAGCACGCCGTTTTTAAACCGCTCCCTGGTCTTGGATTCCTGCCTTTGCGCCGTTTTTTCGTCTTCCGGCCTGCGGTGCTCCAACTCATACTCCAGGCGGTCCATAACCGTGCTGACAATTTTAAGGGCAGCATAATCCTTGTCCACTGCTTCTATGATGACCCAGGGAGCATAGTCTGTATCCGTTTTCTCCAGCATCTCCTCATTCATCTTCAGATAACGGTCAAAGTCCTTATTCCTGTTCCAGTCCTCCTCCGTCACCCGCCATGAGGTCTCCTTGGACCCCTCCAGCTTCTTAAAACGTTTCTTCTGCTCATCCTTGTCGATATACAGGAAAAACTTCATGATGACAGTACCGTCATCACACAGCTGTTTTTCAAAGGACAGAATATCCTGGTACGCATCCCCAAGCTTGTCCTCCCGCGTAAGACCGTCAAAACGGTCCACCTGGACACTGCGGTACCAGGAGCGGTCAAAGACAGCGATCCTGCCCTTTGCAGGCGTCTTTGTCCAATAGCGCCACAGGAAGGGCCGCATCTGCTCGTCCTCCGTGGGGCGGTCGCAGGCATAAACGTCAAAGCCCCTGGGATCCAGGGCCTGTATGAGCCGGTTAATCTGTACTCCCTTGCCGGCGGCTCCCATTCCCTCAAACACCAGAATGACCGGAATGCCTGCATCCTTACACTCCCTCTGCAAAAGCCCCAGCTTCTCTTCCGCCTCGTCCATGACCCTGCGGTAAGTCTTCTTGTCAACTTTTTTACTTAAATCAATCTTTTCAAGCATTTGGACCCCTCCTTCTCTTCCTGTTTACTATTTTATCCAGTATATCACACTTTCAACTACAATAAAATGAAAAATTGGGCAGGGGCAGCCGGGACAGGGGGCAGCCCTGGCAGAAGCGGCATGCTCCGGCTCACCTCAGAAAAAGCCCCGCAGGGCTATCATACCCCGCGAAGCTTCCTGTGTACTATGCCATAAGCAGACTGCCTACAGTTCCGTGATCACGAATATATCATAGATGGCCCTGATTGCCGTCTCAAAATCATCGTTCTCCACACCGATGATGATGTTCCACTCACTGGATCCCTGATCGATCATCTTCACATTGACCCTTGCATGGGCCAGGGCGGAAAAGATGCGGCCGGCTGTTCCTCTGGTGGAGCGCATGCCCCGTCCCACCACTGCAATCAGTGCCAGGTCCGACTCCAGTTCCACGGTGTCCGGCTCCACAGCCCTGTGGATTCCGGCTATGACAGACTGCTCAAACTCCTCAAATTCCGACTGGTGCACGTAGACAGTCATGGTATCAATGCCTGAGGGCATGTGCTCAAAGGAGATGCCGTACTGTTCAAACACGCTGAGCACCTTTCTCCCAAACCCAACCTCGGCATTCATCATGGCCTTCTCTATGTTGATGGAGCAGAATCCCTTCTTGCCGGCAATTCCGGTGATGGTGTAACGCGGCTTGCGGCAGGTGCTCTCCACAATAAGAGTGCCCTTGTCCTCAGGACGATTGGTGTTCCTGATATTGATGGGAATGCCCTCCTTGCGCACCGGGAAAATGGCATCCTCATGAAGGACGCTGGCTCCCATGTAGGAAAGCTCCCTCAGTTCCTTGTATGTAATGGTCTCGATAACTTCCGGATTCTCCACGATTCTGGGGTCTGTCACCAGAACGCCGGACACATCCGTCCAATTCTCGTACATATCCGCGTGGATGGCCTTGGCCACGATAGAGCCCGTGACATCGGAACCGCCTCTGGAAAATGTTTTGATGGTTCCATCCGGCTTGGAACCGTAAAAACCAGGGATAACAGCCTTCTCCACATGCTCCAGACGCTCGGACAGCTCCCGGTTGGTGTGCTCTGACTCAAAATTTCCGTTTTCATCAAAGAAAATGACCTCCGCCGCATCCACAAACTCAAATCCCAGGAAGTTGGCTGCCACGATGCCGTTTAGGTATTCCCCGCGGGAAGCAGCGTAATCCCGTCCTGCCTTTGCCAGAAAATTCTCCTCTATCCTGTCAAATTCGTGGTCCAGGTTCAGGTTCAAATCCAGGCCGTCGATGATATCCATATATCTGCTCTTAATCTTTTCCAGGATTTTCTTATAGGACCTTCCTTCTGCCACTGCGTCGTAACAGGCATAGAGCAGGTCCGTCACCTTCTCATCCTTGTCGCTTCGCCTGCCTGGTGCGGAAGGGACCACGTATCTTCTGGACTTATCAGATTTAATGATATCTGCTACTTTCTTGAACTGTCTTGCACTGGCCAATGAACTTCCGCCGAACTTCACCACTTTTTTCATCTTGTCTGTCTCCCTTGTTTCTTTCTATGCGCCGGATATGGAGCGTATTTCATAAAATAAATGCCACTTTATATGTATAGCGTTACAAGTGCAAATAATACCTTACTTTGTTATGTATGTCAATACTTTTAAAGGAAAAAATTTGCGTACAGGAGACATTTGTTTTTCTATGGCGGACTTTTTCTCATAGAATGTCCATGCGCCGTCTCACGGTTTTACAGTAGATGCACTGCCACAATAAGCCCGGCAAACACAATGGATACCATACTGGTCAGCTTTATGAGGATGTTGATGGACGGACCCGAGGTGTCCTTAAACGGGTCTCCTACGGTATCGCCTATGACAGCCGCCTTGTGTTCCTCACTGCCCTTTCCTCCCAGCTGCCCGCTCTCTATGTATTTTTTTGCGTTATCCCAGGCTCCTCCGGCATTTGCCATCATAACAGCCAGCACAAACCCCGTAACCGTATTGCCTGCCAGCAGTCCGGATACACCCTCCGGCCCCAGAAGAAGCCCCACCGCCACAGGTATGATGACCGCCACCATGGCCGGGGCAACCATCAGCCTCTGGGCCGAAATGGTACACATATCCACGCAGGCCCCATAGTCCGGCTCTGCCTTTCCCTCCATCAGTCCCTTTATTTCCCTGAACTGCCTGCGCACCTCCACCACTATGGACTGGGCCGCCTCGCCCACCGCCTCCATGGTAAGGGCCGCAAACAGGAACGGCAGCATGCCTCCGATAAAAAGGCCAATGAGCACCGTGGGATTGGTGATGGACAGGTCCATGCTCAGGGACGGATCAATCTGCTTCACCTTATCAATATAGGACGCTATCAGGGCCAGGGCCGTAAGCGCGGCGGAACCAATGGCAAATCCCTTGCCTGTGGCAGCCGTGGTGTTGCCCAGGGAATCCAGTGCATCGGTTCTCTGACGCACCTCCTCCGGCATGTGCGTCATCTCTGCAATACCGCCCGCATTATCGGCAACCGGTCCGTAAGCATCGGTTGCCAGGGTAATGCCCAGGGTGGACAGCATGCCCACTGCGGACACGCCCACACCGTAAAGCCCTGCATTGAAATCAGCACTGCCGCCTGAGCAGTAATAGCTAATCAGGACCGATACGCCCACAATAACCACAGGAGCCACCGTGGACAGCATGCCCAGGGAAAGACCGCTGATGATGACTGTGGCCCCTCCTGTCCGGCTGGACGCTGCCAGCTTTCTGGTGGGATTATACGTATCAGACGTATAGTATTCCGTGACAGCTCCAATCAGCACACCGGCGGCCAGCCCCGATAGTATGGCCGCGTAGATACCCATGTGGTCCGGAAGCAGAATACGGATGGCTGCATAGGCCGCCGCCACCACCAGCGCCGCGCTGATGTAAGTTCCCGTCCTCAGAGCCTTTAAAAGATTCTTCTGTGACGCGTCCTCCTCTGTCTTTACAAAAAAGGTTCCCAGGATAGACGCCAGCACTCCCAGAGCAGCCAGCATCATGGGAACAGCCACGCCCTTTACCCCGTATCCGGCGGCCACGGCCAGCGCGGCAGTGGATACGATGGAGCCCACATAGGACTCGTACAGATCAGCGCCCATACCAGCCACATCGCCCACATTATCACCCACATTGTCAGCGATGACAGCCGGGTTTCTCGGGTCATCCTCAGGGATTCCGGCCTCCACCTTACCCACCAGGTCGGCGCCCACATCAGCCGCCTTGGTAAAGATGCCGCCGCCCACCCTGGCAAACAGGGCCATACTGGAAGCGCCCATGCCAAAGGTCAGCATGTTGGCCGTAATCTGGGCAATCCGCTGGCTATCAGGAAGCGCGCCAAAAGCCATGTTCAATATGAAATACCACACAGTCAAATCCAGAAGGCCCAAGCCCACCACGGTAAACCCCATAACAGAGCCTGCCGAGAATGCCACCCTCAGTCCCTTGTTCAGGTTCCGGGACGCTCCCTGGGCGGTCCGGCAGTTAGCCATGGTGGCTGTCCGCATGCCGATAAATCCGGACAGACCCGAGAAAAAACCGCCTGTCAGGAATGCAAAGGGCGTAAAAAAACTCAAAAAGCCGCAGAATGCCATCACTAGCAGGATGACAAACACGGCTGCAAAGAATATTCCCACACCTTTGTATTGACGTCTCAGATACGCATTGGCGCCCTTTTGTACGGCTCCGGATATGCGGAGCATCTCCGGGTTCCCTCCAGGCTCTCTCCTGACCCGCACAAACATGAAGGCTGCGAACACCAGCGCCATCAGCGAACCTGCTCCTACAAAATACATAGCAACCATTACATTCCCTCCTTCTCATAAGCAGCCAGGCGCCCGTAGTCAGGCACTTACCGCTCATTCCAGAAAATTTACACAACATTTCCCCTCAAGTATATATCGCTGCATGTCTTTTTACAATATATATATAAATTTTCTTTACAAATCAAAGAAAGGGGGCGAAATGATAAACGGGCAGTTGCAGGCATCGCAAAGCAAAAGTCAGTTAAGAAGGCGTTATGCCTCGTATAATTTCATCTCCTCGCTAACGGCGGCCTCACAGGAGCGCATAGCCTGGATAGTCTTATCCATAAGCTCCTCCAGGGTCCAGCCCAGTTCCTCGGCCCCTTCCCTGATTACATCCCTGGAACATCCAGCCGCAAAGCGTTTGTCCTTAAACTTCTTCTTAAGGCTGGACACCTCCATGTCCATTACGCTCCCGGACGGACGCATCCTGGCCGCAGCCCCAATCAGGCCCGTAAGCTCGTCCGACGCAAACAATATTTTTTCCATCTGGTGCTCCGGCTTCACATCTGAGACAAGACCGTACCCATGGCTGCACACGGCATGAATCAGCTCATCCTCCGCTCCTGCTTCCTTCAGAAGCTCCGGAGCCTTAACGCAGTGCTGCTCCGGGTACATCTCAAAGTCAATGTCGTGCAGCAGGCCGGCGGTTCCCCAGAAATCCGTCTCCTCCCCATATCCCTGGTCCTGGGCAAACCAGCGCATCACGCCTTCCACGGTAAGGGCGTGGAGGATGTGGAATGGCTCCCTGTTATATTTTTTCAGGGCCTCCAAGGCCCTCTCCCTTGTCAATGCTGTGTTCATCTTACTTAAGCTCCTTTCCTCTGTGCGAAATCATATGATATCACAATTATAATCAGCCGTCCGGCAAAATGCAATACCATCCTGCCCCGGAACATCCACAGGAAAAGTACGCTTCATTCCCCTGCTTTTATTGACGCAGAGGGCCGGCAACGGTATACTGGATATGACTATATCAATGCGCCGGCAGCAAGTTTTAAAACGCTTCACCTTATAACAGGAGGACTTTTATGACATATCGTTTTGCAGACACAGATGATCTGGACCAGCTTGTAGCCATGTCGGACCAGGCCAAGGAATCATTTAAAGCAAGGAATATCGATCAATGGCAGAAGGGGGAGCCCAACCGCCAGGTGATGGAGGCTTCCATTCGTCAGTCCCAGCTCCATGTTCTTGAGGACATGGGCCAGGTGGTCGGGATGATTACCATTGTCCCCGGACCGGAAGCCAGCTATGCCTCCATAGACGGGGCCTGGCTGAACCAGGAGCCATACTATGCATTCCACCGGGTATGTGTGAAGGACTCCCTGAAAGGCCGGGGCCTGGCTGCCCGGCTGTTTTCAGAGGCAGAACAGTATGTCCTCCAATCAGGCATCCGCAATATCCGCATTGACACCCATCCTGACAATCAGGCCATGCAGCGCGCCCTGGCAAAAAGCGGCTACATCCGCTGCGGCACCCTGATTCTCACAGAAGGAAGCGAAGCAGGGGATTTGAGGGTTGGGTATCAGAAGAGGATTTAAGGGATGCAGAAGGGGGAAGGGGCATCCGTCCGTGAACGGGATGGGGGCGGGGGAGGCGGAGGCCGGCTGCGGAGCGGGAATCACTAAGGCCGCGGAAAACGGCTTTAAGCAAGATTCAGGCGACCCAACTCGCGCTATAGGCTCAGCCTGGAATCCATTTCCCAGGCTCAGACAAGGGTACACCTGAATCTTAAAGCCGTTTCCCGCAGCCCAAGTGATACCAACGCTCCTGTAGATGCCTCCGCCTCCCCCGCCCCCATCCCGCTCACCCACAACGTATCTTCGCATCTGCATCATTTATATCCTACTCATAAAAAAGAAAAATGGCATGCCGAATCTACCGGCATACCAATCAATATACAAGGCCGCATTATCTTGATTTCATCTTGAAATGCGGCCTTTGCTGGATCATCTGTGCAATTGTCAATCCCAGCCAGACAATATTTCTCCGAATCTCCGAAATATCAATAGCCAGAGATTTTTTTCTATCCCTGGCGTGGAAAGGACAGCGGACGTTCTGAAAAGCAGTGGGTGAGAGGAGGGAACGCAGGGCGGGAGGTGACTTTGGAGCAGTTCGGAGAGACTTAGGCCCAAGGGGCGGGAAAAGCCAGGGTTACGCAGGGTGTTCAACACCCGGAGTAAAGCAAACATGGAGCCGAACTCATCAGGAGTTCGGCGTAATTTTTGCGGTCCCTGGGTTTTCCCGCCCCTTGGGCCTTAGTCTCTCCCACTGCGGAAACAGTCACCTGACGTACTGCGTTCCCTCCTCTCACGGACGCGACTGCCTATACACGTCCGCGTAACCATCTACAACCCAAAATACCTCACTCCAGACTCAAATATCTTCATATCCTGCTCTCCGTAAATATTCATGGCAACTGCCTCGCCTCGGCGCTCGGAATGGGCCATTTTGCCCAGAATCCTTCCATCGGGGCTGGTGATGCCCTCGATGGCCATATAAGAGCCATTGGGATTCCAGTACTCGTCCATGGTGCATCTACCCTGGTCGTCCACATACTGGGTTGCCACCTGTCCATTGGCAAAGAGCCTGTGAAGCCATGATTCATTGGCAACGAAACGGCCCTCTCCGTGGGATGCCGGATTGCAGTATACGCTGCCCAGTCCGGCCCCGGCCAGCCATGGGGATTTATCGGATACCACCTTGGTATATACCATCTTGGAGACATGGCGGCCAATGGTATTCATGGCAAGGGTAGGTGACTCCGGTCCCTGCTCCTTGATTTCACCCTCCGGCAGGAGGCCCAGCTTAATCAGGGCCTGGAAGCCGTTGCAGATGCCCAGCATCAGTCCGTCTCTCTCACCCAGAAGCTTCTCAATTTCTTCCTTCATCACTGCATTGCGGAATACAGTGGCAAAGAACTTGGCAGAGCCCTCCGGCTCATCGCCTGCTGAGAATCCGCCCGGGAACATGACGATCTGGGCCTTTGCAATCTCTCTCCTGTATTCGTCCACAGACTGGCGGATATCTTCGGCGCTCATGTTGCGCAGCACCCTGGTAACCACCTTTGCTCCCGCCCGCTCAAAGGCCCTGGCACTGTCATACTCGCAGTTGGTTCCCGGGAATACCGGAATAAATACGGTTGGCTGTCCGATTTTATGGTCGCACACATACACTGCGCCGCTGTGATACAGCTTCTCTTCCAGCGCAGCCGCTTCTCCTCTTGCCTCCCTGCCTGCGGCAGTTGGGAACACGTCCTCCAGGGGAGTCATCCACGCGTCTAATGCCTCTTCCATGGAAATGGTAACGTTTCCGTACTCAAATGCACCTCTGTCGGTCACCTCACCGATGACGGTATAGGATATGGACAGCTGTCCCACCATTCCATCCGGCACCTCGCACACGATATCGCCCCATGCAGCGGCAAAGAAATCCCTTGGGTCCACATTGTGCTCAATCTTCACACCCAGCTTATTGCCGAATGCCATCTTGCTCACTGCCTCTGCAAGGCCATTGCCCTCCACAGCATAGGCGGATATAATGCGGCCTGCCTTTATATCTTCAAATATCTTTCCATACCCGTCCATAACCTGGCTGTAGTCCGGCAGGTCATATTGATTCTTTGCAATCCGGAACACAACAATCTTACTGCCTGGACGCTTGAACTCAGGGGTAATCACATTCTTATGGCTGTTCACATCCACGGCAAAGGAAACCAGGGTCGGCGGAACATTGATTTCACCGTCCTCCGTGTCAAAGGTGCCTGACATGCTGTCCTTACCTCCGATGGAGGGCAGGCCAAAGCCCAGCTGTGCGCTGTAGGCGCCCAGAAGTGCGGAGAAGGGCTGGCTCCACCTGGATGGGTTCTCGTTCATCCTGCGGAAATACTCCTGGAAGGTGAAACGAATCCTGCTGTAATCGCCGCCGGCCGCCACGATCTTTGCAACGGAGGAAACCACTGCGTACACCGCGCCGTGGTATGGGCTCCAGCTGGAAAGCCTTGGGTCAAAGCCGTAACTCATCATGGTAACAGTATCTGTATGTCCCTTCAGCACGGGAAGTTTAGCCACCATAGCCTGGGTCTCGGTCAGCTGATACCTGCCGCCGTAAGGCATGAACACGGAGCCTGCACCGATGGAGCCGTCAAAACGCTCCACCAGCCCCTTCTGGGAGCACACGTTCAGATCGGAAAGCATGCCCAGCCATTTTTCCCTGACGTCAGCCACATCTGCCTTATCAAACAGGTTGCCTGCCCGGCCTGGAACCTCCAGGGTCACGTCCGCCTCCTGATGTGCCCCGTTGGTGTCCAAGAAGGCCCTGCTCAGATCCACAATGGTCTTGCCGCGCCAGTCCATCTTAAGCCTTGGCTCCTCTGTCACCACTGCCACGGTCACTGCCTCCAGGTTTTCCTCTGCAGCATACCCAAGGAACTGGTCCACATCCTTTGGATCCACCACCACTGCCATACGCTCCTGGGACTCGGAAATGGCGATCTCCGTGCCGTCCAGGCCCGCATATTTTTTGGGAACCTTGTCCAAATCAATCTTAAGGCCGGCAGCCAGCTCTCCGATGGCTACTGATACGCCGCCTGCGCCGAAGTCATTGCACTTCTTGATGATTCTGCTGACCTCAGGCCTGCGGAACATCCTCTGAATCTTGCGCTCCGTGGGCGCATTTCCCTTCTGTACCTCAGCCCCGCATACCTCGATGGAGGAAGTGGTGTGAACCTTGGAAGAACCGGTAGCGCCGCCGATTCCGTCGCGGCCCGTACGCCCGCCCAAAAGAATGATGATATCCCCCGGATCAGAGGTCTCGCGGATAACATCCTTTCTGGGAGCAGCGCCCATAACAGCGCCGATTTCCATTCTCTTTGCAACATAGCCGGGATGATAGATCTCCTTCACATAACCGGTTGCCAGACCAATCTGGTTGCCGTAGGAGGAATATCCCTGGGCTGCGCTGTTAACAATCTTTCTCTGGGGCAGCTTGCCTTTAAGCGTCTCCCCAAGAGGCCTGGTGGGATCGGCCGCGCCGGTAACGCGCATAGCCTGGTACACATAGGTACGCCCTGACAGCGGATCGCGGATCGCTCCTCCCAGACAGGTGGCAGCGCCGCCGAAAGGCTCAATCTCTGTGGGATGGTTGTGTGTCTCATTCTTAAAATTCACCAGCCACTCTTCTGTCGCACCGTCAATCTCCACCGGAACCACGATGCTGCATGCATTGATTTCATCAGAAACTTCCATGTCCTGAAGCTTTCCCTCGCTCCTCAGCTTCTTCATAGCCATAAGAGCCAGGTCCATAAGGCACACGTACTTATCGTCCCTTCCCTTATAAATCACTTCCCGGTCAGCCAGGTACTGCTTATAGGTTTCCTCCATGGGCTCTCTGTAATCGCCGTCCGTAAAGCTTACATTTTTAAGCTCTGTGGAAAAGGTGGTATGGCGGCAGTGATCCGACCAATAGGTATCCAGCACACGGATCTCCGTCACAGACGGATCCCTGTGCTCTTCCTTCTTATAATAATTCTGGATATGAAGGAAGTCCTTAAAGGTCATGGCCAGGTTCAGGGTGCCGTAAAGAGCTTTCAGCTCCTCCTCTGAAGAATCCGCAAATCCATCAAAATACAGTATATCCTCCGGAACCTCGAATTCCGTCACCAGGGTTTCCGGCTTCTCCTCATCCGCCTGACGGCTGTCCACCGGATTGATGCAGAAGCTCTTGATCGCCTCCTCCTGTTCTGCGGTCAGGGGCGCCGTAACCACATAGGTGGTGGCGGACCGGATAACCGGCTCCTCATCCTCCTTCAGAAGCTTCACGCACTGCTCTGCCGAATCCGCCCTCTGGTCAAACTGTCCCGGCAGATATTCCACGGAAAACACCAGGTCTCCCGGATTCCTGGTAAATTCTTCCTCGTAAACCAAGTCCACCGGCGGTTCTGAGAAAATGGTCACCAGCGCCTTTTTATAGGTCTCCTCTGACAAATTCTCAATATCATAGCGGATTAAAACCCGCACATTTTTCACATTATGGATGCCCAGATAATTTTCCAGTTCTTCACGAAGCTCCCCTGCCTTTACTGCATAAGCTGGCTTCTTCTCCACAAATATTCGTCTTACGCTCATTTAGCAACCTCCTGCTCTCATCATGACCTTTTCATTAATACACAACACAAAAAGGACCCTTGCCCTTTTATCTGTTCCTATCATAACACAAAAATAATAAATTAGTAAAATTAATATATTTAATCATTGATATATTCATCACTTATAAATATTCAAATAATCCCCTCAAAACTCCTTGTAGCGAAGGCCTGAAAGTTGTGCTATACTAAAAAAGTATGTGATTATAAAAAACCGGGAGATTACAGAAGAAATGAAAATCGGATTTGATAATGAAAAATACCTAACCATGCAGTCAGAACACATCAAACAGCGTATTGGGGAATTCGGAGACAAGCTGTATCTGGAATTCGGAGGAAAGCTTTTTGACGACTACCACGCCTCCAGGGTCCTGCCCGGCTTTGCACCGGACAGCAAGCTTCGTATGCTCCTTCAAATGGCTGACCAGGCCGAAATCCTCATTGCCATCAATGCGGCTGACATTGAAAAGAACAAGGTCCGCCACGACCTGGGCATCACTTACGACGAGGATGTACTCCGCCTGATACAGGAGTTCCGTGACAAGGGCCTCTATGTGGGAAGCGTTGTCATCACCCAGTACAGCGGCCAGAGCGGCGCCGACCAGTTCAAAACCAAGCTGGAGCACCGTGACATCAAAGTATACCGCCATTACTGTATCGAAGGCTACCCCAGCAATGTGCCCCTCATTGTCAGCGACGAAGGCTACGGCAAGAACGATTACATTGAGACCACCCGCCCCCTGGTAATCATCACGGCTCCGGGTCCGGGCAGCGGCAAGATGGCCACCTGTCTCTCCCAGCTGTACCATGAGAACAAACGCGGCATCAAGGCCGGCTACGCCAAATTTGAGACTTTCCCCATCTGGAATCTTCCTTTAAAGCATCCGGTAAACCTGGCCTACGAGGCAGCCACCGCTGATTTAAACGATGTGAATATGATAGACCCCTACCACCTGGAAGCCTACGGCATAACCACGGTGAACTACAACCGGGATGTGGACATTTTCCCTGTATTAAACGCCATCTTTGAAGGCATATACGGAGAAAGCCCCTACAAATCTCCCACAGACATGGGTGTGAACATGGCCGGCTTCTGCATCATGGACGACGAAGCCTGCTGCGAAGCATCCAAACAGGAAATCATTCGCCGCTACTACCATGCCCTCAACCGTCTGGCCAAGGAGGAAGGGACTTCCGACGAAGTTTATAAAATCAACCTTTTAATGAATAAGGCAAAAATTGACTCCACCATGCGCGGGGTGATTGCGCCCTGTCTGGAGCGGGCCAAGGTATCCGGCGGCCCGGCAGCAGCCATGGAATTAAATGACGGCACCATTGTCACAGGCAAGACCAGCAGCCTGTTGGGAGCCTCTGCCGCTCTCCTGTTAAACGCCATTAAGGTCCTGGGAGACATCCCCCACAATATACACCTTATTGCCCCATCGGCTATTGAGCCCATCCAGACCCTAAAGACCCAATACATGGGAAGCAAAAACCCCCGCCTCCACACCGACGAGGTACTCATTGCCCTGAGCATGAGCGCGGCCACGGATGAAACCGCAAAAAAAGCCCTGGCACAGCTTCCGAAACTCCGGGGCTGCCAGGTCCACACATCCGTCATGTTGTCCGACGTAGATATTAAGGTATTCAGCAAGCTGGGCGTCCAGCTAACGTCTGAGCCGGTATATGAACATAAGAAGCTATACCACTGATGATTCCGCTGCCGGCAGCCGCTCCCTATCAGCCCGGCTGCCGGCGGCCAACTCCCCAGTCCCCGGAGAGACGGGGGACGGCGCAGGCACTGCCCCCCGCCTCTTCATGAACGTACTCTTCCCCCATTCCCCCTCAGCTCAGACTTCTAATCCCTACTTTCTCTCCACATCCGTATAATACAAATGCCGTGGCAGGCCATCCGTCATAATGGGCGTCAGCTCCGCCTGAATCAATGGACGGATATAGTTCACAAATTCCTCGGTCACATAATCCCCCGCCTCATTAATCCACTCTCTGGGAACCTTTTTCTCCACGTTGGCCACCTTATGTACATCGTATATATCCGTTACACAGACGTAAGGATCGTCGGACACCCTCTTGAGAATAACCATCTTGCCGGTCTCGCCCTCAAATGCCTCCTTCACGGCAGCACCGCCTACCTGGAAGGCTTCCGTAATATCCACCCTTGACACGATATGGGAGGCGCAGCGCTGAAGGGAATTGAACTCAATGGCCCTTGTCTTGCATCCCACTTCCCGGTTGACTTTTTCTGCCAGGAACCGGGCTGTGCCGGTAAGCTGCTTATGTCCGAACGCGTCCACAAACTCAATGCCGTCTGTCAGCTCGCACACATACCGGCCGTCTGCCAGCTTCACGCCCTCGGATACAGCCACCACCACCGATGCTTTCTTCTTATGGAGCTCCTCCACCTTCTTCATAAAGGAATCCACGTCAAAGGTTACCTCGGGAAGGAACAGCATGTCCGGCCCCTCGCAGTCCTCTCCCTTTGCCAGGGCAGCAGCCCCTGTGAGCCAGCCCGCGTTCCGGCCCATGATCTCCAGGATGGTCACGTTCTGCTGGTCATATACAAGGCCGTCCCGGATAACCTCTTTTGTAATAGCGCCGATATACTTGGCCGCGCTTCCGTATCCCGGGGTATGGTCCGTGGCTGCCAGGTCATTGTCAATGGTCTTGGGCACGCCCATGAAGCGAATCTTACTGCCGTTTAACAGGGAATAGTCAGAAAGCTTCTTGATGGTGTCCATGGAATCATTGCCGCCGATATAGAAGAAGTATTCCACCTCCAGCTTGTCCAGGATGGAGAATATCTTATCATATATCTCCCGGTCGTCACATATCTCCGGCAGCTTGAAACGGCAGGAACCCAGATACGCGGAGGGCGTTCTCTTCAAAAGCTCAATATCCAGATCAGACTTGATGTGCTCCTCCAGATCCACATACCGCTCCTGCAGAAGTCCCTGTATGCCATGAAGCATGCCGTATACCTTCCTGGCTCCCCTGTCCTTGGCTGTCTTAAACACGCCGGCCAGGCTGGAATTAATCACCGCGGTGGGGCCGCCGGACTGCCCTACGATTACATTACCTCTTACCTCTGTCATAGAAATACCTCCTTTTAAATTGTAAGCGCTTACAAAACTGCTCTCATTTTAATATATTCCCCCATGGAACGCAAGTGTTTTGAACATTGTTCCCCTAAAAATTATGTCAATGTTTTCACAATAAATGGCTGCAGTCATTTAACCCTTCCAGACTGCACTGTCCGGTAACCGGGTCATACTCTATGGTGGTGATGCTGGCATTTCCCACAACAATTTCAGCTGCATCCGGCTGGCCCTCCAGAAGATGGACAATAAAATGGGCCAGCGTTCCCCCGTGGGCCACCACAGCCGTGTCCCCTTTTATCTCCCCCTTTATCCGCTCCCAGGCTTTTTTGCACCTGGCATCCACCTGGTTCAGTGTCTCTCCGCCGGGAGGCGCCACCGTGGCCGGATGCTGCCACCATTCTTCATACAGCTTTCGTTCCTTTGTCAATATATCCGAAGCAGTCCTTCCCTCCCAGTCGCCGTATCCAATCTCCACCAGCTCCGGCAGGGGTATGACCTCCACCCCCTGGTTCCCGGCAAGGGCCATTGCAGTCTCCATGGCCCGCAGCTGGGGGCTGGAGTAAATGGCTGTCACAGGCCGTTTCTCCATTCCCTTTGCCAGCATCTGAGCCTGGCTGCGGCCGGCTGCGTTTAACGGGATATCCTGCCTTCCCTGTATCCTTCCCTGTACATTCCAGTCGGTCTGTCCATGGCGTATGATATAGAGTTTCATCTGTTTTTACCTCCTGCCGTCCTGCGTCCTACAGGCCTTCCTCCAAATTCCAGCCGTTTCTCACAGGATTTGGGCTTTCTTCCTCATCCTGGCCGGAAGCCGCCGCCTGGCCTTCTCCATTGACGGTCAGCGCATCCAGGGCCAGCTTCATGATGTCCCTGACCTCATCCTCACTCATCTTCATTTTAGCGGAAAGCTCCTCCAGGGTCGCCTCCCTGCCAAGCTCCTTTGCCAGCACCTGGGACACGGTCTGAAGCACATTGACCCTGGCAGCCATGGTTTCCTCAATCTGGTTCTCCGTTCTCTGCTCCTCCAGGGCCAGCTCCACGCTTTCCTTTACCCGGCGTGTCATAAGTTCATTCCAGGGTTCGCTGCCATCGTACTCTATGGCGGCCAGCATCAGGGCTGTATTGGCCTCCTGGACCAAATCTGATAAGGGAAGCTCGCTGTCCCCGTATTCCCTCACCATCTCCAGCACTTTCCCCAGGCAGCCCTCCACCAGGCGGCTGCGGGCCCCTGCGTCGCCCCTGGCTGTTCCCTCAAGGACAGAAACCATTTCATCCCTTTCAAGCGGTGTAATGCTTCTCATCTCTTCCAAATACATATCAAAAAAATCGTGTTCCATCATGCTTCTATCCTTTCAACTCTCCAGAATTTCATGTTCCTTTTATAATCCTTAATAGGATAATCCATGGCAGACCATAAGTCAAGTTTCCCTCTTTACAAAGTCCCGGCAATCGTGATAAGATATGCTTAGTTTATAAGGAGGACTTAATAATGGATATTAACTATGAACTTTATAAGGTATTTTACCATGTAGCGGTGACGCTGAGCTTTTCCGAGGCTTCCAAGCAGCTCTTTATCTCCCAGTCTGCCGTAAGCCAGTCCATTAAAGTCCTGGAGAAAAAGCTTAACCAGCCCCTGTTCATCCGAAGCACAAAAAAAGTACAGCTCACCCCGGAAGGGGAGATTCTGTTAAAACATATTGAACCTGCCATGAATCTCATAAAAAAGGGAGAGAACCAGCTGCTGGAGGCCCATACCCTAAACGGCGGACAGCTGCGCATCGGAGCCAGCGACACCATATGCCGTTACTACCTGGTCCCCTATCTGAACCGCTTCCACAAGGAATTTCCAAACATCCATATCAAGGTCATTAACCAGACCTCCATTGAATGTGCAAGGTTCCTGGAAAACGGGCAGGCCGACTTCATCATTGCAAACTATCCTAATTCCGCCCTGGCCGGCAGCATGAATACCAGGGTTATCAATGAATTCCATGATGTGTTCGTGGCCAGCCGCAGCGCATTTCCCCTGAAGGGATCTAAACTGGCCCTGGAGGAGCTGCTGCGATATCCCATTATGATGCTGGACCGCAAGAGCACCACCAGCGAATTCCTTCATCAGGTATTCCAGAAAAGCCAGCTGGACCTGGTGCCGGAAATCGAATTGTCCAGCAACGACCTGCTCATCGACCTGGCCCGCATTGGCCTGGGAATTGCCTTTGTCCCTGACTTTTGCATCCCTAAAAATGACGAGGACCTGTTCATCCTGGATTTGAAGGAACAGCTCCCCTCCCGCCAGATGATGGTGGCCTATAATGAAAGTCTTCCCGTATCCCAGGCAGCCAGACAGTTCATGGATATGTTATAGGAAACAGCCGTCTGCCATGGTCCGCAGGGATACCGCCAAGGCCGGCTATACCGCCCCGTCCCAAAACGCCCTCACAGCCTGGTCCACGTTGTACCGGTTGACCACGGTGTAGGTCCCCCATTCCCTTGGGAACAGGGCCACGTACTCCGGGCGGAGGAACCGGTCGTCTAACAGGGCGATGATTCCCCTGTCATGGACAGTCCTTATGACCCGGCCGGCTGCCTGCATCACCTTGTTCATACCCGGATACTGGTATGCGTAGTCAAAGCCGTGTTCCCCATGTTCATCAAAATATTCCTTTAGAATCTCCTGCTCCGTGTTCACCTGGGGCAGACCGGTTCCAATGATCACAGCGCCGATAAGGCGCTCTTCTTTTAGGTCGATTCCCTCCGAAAATATCCCTCCCATGACGCATAAGGCTGCCATGGAGCAATCCCGCTCCTCCTCAAAGCTATGCAGAAATGTCTCTCTGTCCTCCTCAGTCATATGGTTTGTCTGGGCGTTCCAGATAAAAGAAAGGGCTCCCGATGCCTCCCTGGCAGCCAGAATATCCTCTATGGCATGGAGATACTGGTAGGAAGGACAGAATACCATATAATTTCCTTTTTTTCCCTCCACCACCCGGCATATATAGTCCACAATCTTCTCATACTCGGAAGGCCCCCTGCGGCTGTAACGGCTGCTGACATCACTGGCAGCCAGCACCATGCGGTTTTCCTCTGGAAAAGGAGACTTTGCATAGACAGCGTATTCCTCCTGGCTGCCGCTTAAAAGTTCCTTATAGTACTGGATGGGTAGCAGGGTGGCCGAGAAAAACAGGGTGCTGACGCCCTTGTCCAGGCACTCCTTCAGGTTCACGGCCGGGTTAATGCACAGCAGCTTTACCATAAAACTGCCGTCCGCGAGAATCTGGTCATATATCCTGTAGCTCTCGTCCAGCCTGTCATACACATACAGAAAATCCCGGACTGCAAAGTAGAACTCCAGCACCAGGTCCCGGTCGGGAAATTCTATGTTTTCATTCATAAAGGTTTCCAGCTCCCCGAACATGGTCATCAGGTTCAGGGCCAGAACATTCACATCCGGCAGCAGCTCGTAGGTGCTCCCCAGCACGGTCCTGCGCTCTCCCTCATCCCCGCCGTAGGAACGCTTTAATTCCAGGAACCGCTGGTTGCACTTATCCAGCTGGGCAATGACCTTTGCCGCTCCGGGCTGTGTCTTTAAAATGCGTTTTGTCAGAAGCACATCCTCCTTTATAAGGCTGGCGCTGTACATCTCCCTGGCCCTGGGCACCAGATTATGGGCCTCATCCACCAGAAACAGGTACCCCTGGCCCGGCTCCCCCTGGTCAAAATACCGCTTCAGCTTTACATTGGGATCAAAGACATAATTGTAATCGCATATGATGCCGTCCACCCAGTTGCTGATATCCAGACAGAATTCAAAGGGACATATCTCAAATCTTTCGGCATACTCCAGCACCTTGTCCCTGGTGATGCCGTCCACCTCCTGGATGATTTCGTAGACAGCGTCATTGACCCGGTCGTAGTGGCCCTTGGCCCTGGGACATGCCTGAGGATTGCAGTCCGGCTTTTCCATGACGCAGAGCTTTTCCTTTGCTGTGATGGTAACCGTATTAAAATAGAGATTCCCCTCCCGCCTTAAAATGGAAAAGGCTTCCTCCGCCACGCTCCTGGTAATGGTCTTGGCAGTCAGGTAAAACAGCTTCTCTCCGTGGCCCTCGCCCATGGCCTTCAGACTGGGGTAGATGGTGGACAGGGTCTTTCCCACCCCGGTAGGCGCCTGGATGAACAGGTTGCGTTTTCTGGCAATGGAGCGGTACACATTCCCGGCCAGCTCCTTCTGCCCTTCCCTGTAGGGATAAGGAAAAGGCAGTTCCTTTAAGCACTCCTGGCGGCGGATCCCATGGTGGTACAGATATCTGGCCCATTTGACATACTCATGAATCAGCCCCTCAAACCATGCCTTCAGCTCCTCAAAGCTCCTGGCCTCCTTAAACCGGCGGATTTCTTCTGTCTCTATGTTACAGTAGGTAATCTGGATGCCGATGGTTTCCAGCTCATTCTGGGTGCTGTAAAACCAGCCATAGCACAGAGCCTGGGCCAGATGGACCGGATCCGGTTCTTCCAGCCTGGATACATCCATATAGATGCACTTAATCTCATCAATGGTGACTCCGGCAGGCTCGGTGATGATTCCGTCCGCTCTTCCCTCCACCAGGATATCAAACATGTCCTCCTGTACCTGATGCCGCAGCATCACCTCGGAACGGTAGGAGGTTCCCATACGTTTCTGAATCTTCCGGTGCAGTCTGCTGCCGGCCTGCATGGCCTCCTTCTTGGCCCCAGCTGTCCTCCGGTTGTCCAGATCCCCGCTTCTCATTACAAACTCCACCAGGTTCCGCACCGAAATGCGTATCTGGGGCTGCGAATGATTCCCCAACTCTTTCTTCCTCCCCTGTCCACTCCATATATAATATAGGATATCATACCATAAAAAGAGGCGGATTGCAAACAGGTGTTCGCAATCCGCCTCTTAATCCGCGCCCCTATCAGGCAGCGCTTGCATTGGCTTCCGGGGAAATAGTTTCCAGATACTCCTCAAATCCCTGGTTCTCACCGTTAAACTGAACGGTCAGAATCCGGGTCAGGTCCAGGCTCAGCACCCCGAGAATGGACTTTGCATCAATGGTTACACGATTATAGAATACATCAATATCAAAGTCACACTTCGTAGCTTCATCAACGAACCTCTTTGCCTCAGCCATTGTCGGTAACATGATTTTCTTTTCTTTCATAGTCAAAACTCCTTTTTTGTGACATCCCTGTCCTGTCAGGTTACAGGAAGGAACCGTCCAACAGATACCAATTGAAAGTGGTTGAAATATATATATCACTATTATATTCAATTGTCAAATTTCTTTTCATGTCTTGTACTTGAAAAAATACAAGTTTTCGTTGTGCAATTATCCCATTATTTGCCTTTTGGACTCTTTTACTTTATCAAAACTTAAGGGCAGTTCCCCATTTTTCTGGGAACCGCCCTGATTCTTTTCCGTTGCAGCAGGTATTTTTTATGTGATTTTTAACTGTTTCATAGAAAATATAAGCCCCCTCTGCCTTCTACCGCTTAAGAACAAGGTGCTGGGGAAGGCCGTTTACCATAAACGGCTGGTAGTCTCCCTGGATTAAAGGCTCCACATAATTGACAAATTCCTGGGTCACATAACTTCCATCCTTGTTGACCCAGCTTCTGGGAACTGTCTTCTCATTATTGGCAATCTTGTGTACGTCATATATGCCGGCCGCGCTCATATAGGGGTCGTCGGAAACCCGGTCAATGACCACCATCTTGCCTGTATCCCCCTCGTCCGCCGCCTTGACAGCCGCGCCTCCTACCATGAACGCCTCGTTGATATCCACCCTTGAAGCCACATGGGAAGCGCTCCTCTGCAGGGTGGACAGTTCCACGGACCTGGTCTTGCACCCCAGCTCACCTGCCAGGAAACCTGCCAGGTAATCCGCTGTCCCGGCCAGCTGCTTGTGTCCGAAGGCGTCCACGTAATCGCTGCCTCCTGACAGCTGGCATACATACCGTCCGTCCGGCACCTTGATTCCCTCGGACACAGCAATGACAATGGACGGCTTCTTCTGAATCAGATCCTTACATTTTTTAAGGAATTTATCAATGTCAAAGGGGATCTCCGGAAGATAAATCAAATCCGGTCCGCAGCAGTCCTCTGTCCTGGCCAGGGCCGTGGAGCCGGTGAGCCAGCCCGCGTTCCTTCCCATGCACTCCATAATGGTAATGGTCTTGCGGCGGTAGGATAAGCCCATGGCATCCCGGATCACTTCCTTGGTGGAGGTGGCTATGTACTTTGCCGCGCTTCCGAAACCAGGCGTATGGTCCGTAAGGGCCAGGTCATTGTCAATGGTTTTGGGAACACCCAGGAACTTCTGGCCATGTCCCTTGACAATGGCATAATCAGACAGCTTCTTGATGGTATCCATGGAATCATTGCCTCCGATATAGATAAAGACCTCAATATCCAGCTTATCCAGTATGGCAAATATTTTTTCATAAAATGCAGGATTCTCATGGATATCCGGCAGCTTATAACGGCAGGAACCCAGGAATGCAGACGGCGTCCTCTTTAGAAGCTCAATATCCATGTCTGAATGGATTTGCGTGGACAGATCCACATACATCTCATCCAGCAGACCCTCAATGCCGTGGAGCATGCCGTATACTTTGTGGAAGCCTCTCTCCTTCGCCGTCTTATAGACCCCTGCCAGGCTGGAATTAATAACCGAGGTAGGTCCCCCTGACTGTCCCACTATGATATTGCGTTTTTTCCCCATACAAAGTCCCCTTTCTTATAATAAAATAACATGGATTACATTCTAATAAGGACTGTCCTCCTCATCAAACCCATGGTCTTCATCGTCCCCGTATCCTCCGATGAATTCCCTGGACGATACCCTCTTATTATCCCTCTCCTGCTCCACCAGCCGGGACAGCTGCTCCTTCACATCCTCACAATTTCTTATATTGCTGATGTCAAAGGCCTTCATGGTCTTATCGCTGCTGTCCACATGGATGGTGCCCAATCCCACCATCCTCTGCCACAGGGTTTTCCTCAGGGACAAATCCAGTATCCGGTACAGGCGCACCTCATCTTCATGTATGTTAAGGACCCCTGTCTTAATGAACAGCCGGTCCTCTGTCAGTCCATATACAGTAAATGTCCATGGCAGCCCCAGCCAGTTCCTTTTCCGGTCACTCCAAACCAAATCGTCACGTTTCATACAGCGTCCTCCTCTGTCTTAGGGATACAACCCCTCTTATTCATTATTGTACTATAAACTCATGCAAATTTCCAGAAATATCTTGCAAATATAATCAAATTTCTGCGTTTTTTTCTTTTATTTACAGACTTTCCGAACATACCGCCATACTGTCTGCCAAAACAAAAAAACAGTCCCCACTGCACGGACTGTTTTTAATCCTGTTTCTTCTATAACTATTATAATGCAGAGGCCTTACTGCTCCTGAACCTGCATATCATCTTCCATCTTCTCTTCCCATATGTAGCCTCCTGCCGTCTTCTGGGCACCGCTGAGCGCACATGAAAGGCTTCTCCGGCTGATTTTAAGACTCCGGCTGGCATGGGCAATGGAAAGGAATTCCCCAACGATTTCTCCATCCAGATTTTTCTGGACCAGAGGACGTTTATCATGGTTGCCGATTTTACTAATCAAATCTATCTCAATACTTTCCTTTGGCGAATCCGCCAGTACTTTTCTCCAGACATAACCGCCTCCGGTCCTGCGTTCACCATGAGCAGCTCTTGCGATGGAACCAATGGAAACTCCTGTTGCCTCATGGGCAGCCCTGGAGCTTTTATAATCCGCAATATAAACACCTTCGGTAGAATATTGACGATATACATAACCTGCACTAATTGTCCGACTCATCTGTATCTTCATCCTCCCATTATCTTATGATTGCCACGCGTACATGGTCATTATATCAACTATTGACTTTTTTGTCCAGACAACTTCTTACACGTATAACCACCCCTACATTAAGTGTATTCGGAGAGTCGAAGATATAGCTGAACAGGTTTCAATCCTGATGAATTCTTCCACGAATTCAGTAATTTGTTCTTCTTGTTGCAAAAGTCATAGTATTTTCTCATTATATGTGCTAAATTATATATATCGGACATTTATTATATATATCAAACATTCAGGAGGTATTGGACTATGTACGCAGAATTTACAGACGACCTGGTAACAGGCAATGAGATGATTGATACCCAGCACAAGGAGCTGATTTGCAAGATCAACGATTTATTAAAGAGCTGTGAGGAGCGCTCCAACCAGAGCGGTGCAGCCAGGATGTTAAACTTTCTGGCAGATTATACCGAGTATCATTTTAATGAAGAGGAAGCCCTCCAGGAATCCATAAATTATCCAGGCATCAAAGAGCACAAGGAAAAGCATGAGGAGCTGAGAAGGACTGTCCAGGAGCTTCATGAGATGCTGACAGAGGAAGAAGGCCCCACAGATGCATTCGTGGAAAAGGTCTCCGAGAAAGTCAGGGACTGGCTGTACTACCACATCCAGACCTTTGACCGCTCCGTGGCGGAATTCAAATTCATGCGTGATAATGCAGAACGCATCTGATGCCTGAAACAGCGGCCCGGACACTGTATCGGCAGGAAAATCATGCCGTTATAGCGCCCTGGCCCAGAGGCAGAAAACTGCGCGGACAGGAATCTTTCTTAATACAAAAATCCAGACAGCGGCCGTCTCTGGCCTCTGTCTGGATTTTTTTGTATACTTTGAAACACTCTTCTGTCAGTTTTCAGGTTATATTGATATGCTCACATGACATATTCCTGCCCCTTAACTAAAGTTCTCCCATCACGTTCTGTTTATCATGGTCCTTTTCAAGCCGTTCGCTGACATCCACAAAATCCTCGTCCTCATATATTTTATCAATATGGAATTTAGTGATTGAATATATAATGACTACAACCGGCGTAATGTAAAGCAGCGGAATATATGGAATAAACGACAATACAGATACACCCAGTGCGCCGGCGCAGAATAATGCATTTGTGTTCCATGGGATGAATAATGCTCCGTATGTTCCCCCTGCTTCCAAATCACGGGAACAATTTTTTGGAAGCATATTATACCGCTTATACAAAGGAGCCATAAGGGTTCCGGACATTACGATGGCAAAGTTTTGGCTCATTGCAACAGCATTTCCGACAAATCCAAACAATATAGTCAGGAAGGTAACGCCCGCTGTACCATGTATATGTTTTACTGTGGAATCTGCGATGCATTTCAGAACATCCATATGGTCCAGCATACCAGCTACCGTAAATCCAAACAATGTAACTCCAACCAGACTCCACATGCTTGAAATACCTCCGCGGTTCAGCAGCGTAAACAGCATCTCATTCTCTGTTTCAAGTGTAAACCCGCTGTAAAATGTATTGAATGAAGCCGCCACATCCATTCCCTGATAAAAAACAGCCACTGCAATCCCCATAACCGACCCGATAATGATACATAAGGTGGCCGATACCTTCTTAAGCAGCAGAACAATGGTCACAAGTAATGGTAAAAATGCCATAATACCCAGCTTAAAGTTTCCCTGAAGACCTTCCATCATGGCGTTTACTTCCGGCGAATCAATGTTTCCTCCGTATTTAAATCCCAGCACAAAAAAGAATATCAATGTGATTAAATAGGATGGCACCTGGTCATATACCATATGTCTGATATGTTTAAAAATATTGACTCCGCATATTGAGGAAGCCAAGATGGTGGTATCTGACATGGGAGACATTTTGTCGCCAAAAAAAGCGCCGCAGATACATGCGCCTGCTGTGACAGGCGCCGGAATGCCAAGGCTGTTTCCAATGCCCATCATTGCAACCCCCGCGGTTCCTACAGAGCCAAGGGAGGTACCGCTAAGCAGTGATATGATAGAGCATAAAATAATTGCCGTTACGAGAAAAAATTTTGGATTAATGAATTTAATACCATAATAAATAACTGCCGGCGTTGTTCCTGCCGCAATCCATGTACCAATCAATGCCCCGACGGACAGCATGATAAAAACAGCCGGAAGCGATTTGGCCGTAAATTTAACCGCAATGTCTTCAAGTTCAGATGCCTTAAATCCGTAAAACATTCCAAACGGAATCAGGACCACCCAGAGCATTAAAAACATGGCTCCCATATCACCATCAAATATTACTTTTTGGACTGCAATCGCCGCGCAAATCACCACAAACACAATAATTGCAGGTACCAGCGACATTTTTCTTTTTTTGCTGTCTATATTCCTGTCTTTCATTTGCTTCCCCCATTTCACTTCTACATATTTAGATAATTTCTTGGTATACGAGCTGAAAATATAACAGTTGTTTCAGGAGCCGACGCATTGCACAACTCTGCATAATCTCCTGCTGTCTGTGATTCTTCTCCGTTCCTTCCAAAAATCGTAACCTCATCCCCCACTTTTACTTCTTCTATATCAGTCACATCCAGGATTGTGTGATCGCAGCATATCTTTCCTATGATGGGTACCCGTTTACCGTGGATCAGCATTTCCCCTTTGTTAGATAAGGCACGCCGGATTCCATCTGCAAACCCTACCGGTACAACGGCAATCTTCGTTCTCCTGACCGTCCTATATAAAGGACCATAGCTGACTTCCGTATCTCTGGGTATCCATTTTATCTGCACAATATATGTATTCATTGACATACAGTTTTTGATGCCGCAGCAGGAATACCGTTCAGGACAAATACCATACAGAATGGACCCCACCCGGATGTAATCACCTGGCGTTTGAGGATACCAGATATATGGGTCTGAACTCATTAAATGTGTCTTTATGGAGATATTCTTTTTCTTTAACATCTTTATGAGTTCAAAGAATCTTTGCTGCTCTGCTAAATCCAGTGCCGCGTATGCTCCCTCTGTACCGGCTGCCGTGAGATGAGAGAAAACGGCCTCTGTGTTCAGATTGGGTAATGCATGTATTTTCGCCGCTTCCTCAGCAGCTTCTTCCAACCGGTCTTTAAGTACAATGCCCATCCGGCTCAGTCCGCAATCAACTTTCAAATGCGCCGGCAGGCTGTATGACTGTTTTACAAGTTCATCTGATATCTGTTTTGCCATTTCATAATCCGTTATTGTAATTATGAGCTTATGTTTTCCGGCAATTAGTAATTCCTTACTTTCTGCCGGCATCATCACCAGAATCGGAGCTTTAATTCCAGCCTCTCTCAGCTTTACAGCTTCTTCCATAAAAGTGACTGCAAACATGGGACAACCGGCTTTCTCCAGTTTTTTTGCTATGGGGACAGCCCCCAAACCATATGCATCCGCTTTAACCACTGCTATAATTCCCGTCTCTTCCGGAAGCCTATCAGATACTTTTTTGTAATTTTCAGCAATTACATCCAGGTCTATATCCATCTGTGTATACATCATAATTAATATCCCTTAAGTCAACGAACTTTCATTTGATATTGTTTCTCCAAAATATCCAAAGCCCCATCCAATCCTGTTATACTCTCCGGGAATTCAGGCAAATAAGAGGAAGTGACCTTTGTGTCTTTGACACCGCTGGCCGTAATTAAAAGTACGACCTTCTCGCCTTTTTTAATTTTTCCGCCGGCAACCAGCTCTTTCAGCCCTGCGTACGAGGCCGCAGATGCCGATTCACAGTAAACGCCTTCCTTTTGTGCCAGCTCACTCTGCGCCTGGTAAAAGTCCTCATTTTTCTCCAGGGCGATTGCCAATCCCCTTGATTTTCTGAGCGCGTAAAGTGAATGGTATGTGCCCCATTTGGTGGATATGGAGGATGCCACGCTATCCCATGCTTCTACCGGTTCAATCATTTCACATCCGGAATTATATGCCTTGGCCACCGGACCATAGTCTTCTACCGAAACCATCTGGGGAATATGGTTAATAAATCCCATCTCCTTTAATTCTGAAAAGCCTTTCATGATTCCGAACAAAGCATCTCCGTAGCAAATGGGAACAACAATCTTATCCGGAAGCTCATCCATCTGCTTATAAAGTTCATATGCAATCAGCTTATAGCCCTCGATAGCCCATGGATTGCTTCCCACAATCGGAACCACATAATTTGTGGCAGGATACCATCCACATTGGTTTACCAGATATTTCAGTACTTCCCATCTCTCAGATACTGTTTTTACACCAATTAATTTAGCCCCGTATACCTGCATGAATGTTTCCAGGGTTTTATTGACTCCTTTGACTGTCAGAATCACACAGGGCATTCCTGCCTTTGCTGCAAATGCTGCTCCGGATGCCCCATTATTTCCGGTCGATGCGTACACAACGCCAGGCACCCCCAGCTCCATTGCCTTATTTATCAAGACTGCATTCAGACGGTCCTTATGTCCCCAGGTTGGATTTCTCGTCTCGTCTTTTATATATAGATCCAATCCCAGTTCTTTTCCGATTGCCGGCAGCTTCGTAAGTGCTGTGTTTCCCACTCCAAGGTCAACTAAGGGCTGATTTCCTTTAAATGGAAGCAGTTCCCGATATGTTTCCATGCTGTTACCTGGAAACATCTTCAAAAATGTTGCCTTTTTTCCATCTGTTTTTGGGAGTTCATACACAGGTGTTATGTTGGAAACAAAGGTTTCTGTCCTGCAATAAGAACAGCCTTCATAAATACGTTCTGATTCAAATACATGCCCACATTTTAAACAAACTGATTTTCCTGTATACATTGATTTCCCCTCTGCTATACGGTTGCAATGGCCTCAATTTCAATATCTGCCCCTTTAGGAAGCGCCGCAACCTGGACGCACGCACGCGCAGGCGCATTCCCGCCAAAAAATGTCCCATATGCCTCATTCACTTCGCCAAACAGTTCAAGATTTGTCACAAAAATTGTGGTTTTTACCACCTTATCCAGGCTGCTTCCGGCCTCCTTTAAAATTTCCCCAATATTCATCATGGACTGGATTGTGCGGTCTTTGATGCTTCCTTCCGCAATGGTTCCTGTTGAGGGATTGATTGGCAGCTGTCCTGAGACAAATACAAACCCATTGGCAGATATCCCCTGTGAATATGGCCCAATTGCTGCCGGTGCTTTTTTAGTTGATACACAACTCATTTTTTCTCCTTTCGAATAACCATTATTTACTTGATACGTAGATTATAAGATCTCCTCTATATATTTGTCTAACGAATTAAATTGATTAAAATAATCTATTTTTCGAATTGTTTGGTATATAAGAAAAGAACCTGGCTTACTTATGCAGGTTCTTTACATCCTATCCCTATTCTGTTGTCTGAACATAAGTTACCGCAGGATCTATTTCGGAATCATCTGAGGAAATAATTCAAAAAAATATCTCATGGCCGCAGACTCCAGTCTGGCGCGGTTATATGTCACATACAAATTTACATACCGTGCAGATATTTCTCCAACCGGAATTTCCACTAAAATCTCTGCCTCCAGCTCGTGTTTTACAAGGTCAGCCGGCAGGAAACAGCAGCCCAGTCCTGCTATGCAAAAGTTCTTCGCACTTCCAAGCATATTGCAGTGGATACGATATATCCTTTCATCCAACAGAAGGTGCTCAGATATATCTGACAGATAATTGTCCCATATATCAGAATATATCAACGGAAGATTCAACAAATCGTCCCCCCGTATTCCTTTCTGCAAACAGGAGTACTGCTCCCTTTTTCCCACAAGGACAACCTTTGATTTTTTGTAAAGCTGGCTTATCAGACTATTTGTGTTTATGTTATAGGCAGTGATTGCCAAATCCAGCGTACTGGTGTGCATCATTGAAATCAAAGTTTCTCCATGGTCCACAGTCATATTCACCGCTATGTCCGGAAAATCTCTGCTGTAGCGCACCATATCATCCGCAAACCAGCAATCATGAATCCATTGAGCACATGCAACATTCAAGTGGTCCTGGTATACATTCAGCATGTGTATTTCACGTAAAGCCACTGTTTCTACGTTGAGCAATTGTTTTGCATACTGCAGAAACAGTGTTCCTTCCTCTGTCAATTCAATTCCCGTTTTATTTCTTATTACCAATTGACATTTTGTATATTCCTCTAAAAGGCGGATTCGATTGGAAATTGTGGATTGTGCCACATACATAATTTCAGAAGCACGGGTAAAATTCTTACATTGAGATAAAACGATAAATGTCTGTAAACAATCAAAATTCATATGGTGATTCCTTACTCTCTTTTAAGACAGACTCTTCTGAATCTGCCTTTTCTGTTTTCCTGACTCTATCCCTGTCTGTTCAGGCATGTCCTAAAAAGGTACATTTTCATCCTCATCCCCTTTCGGCGCAGCCACGGGGCGTACTGTGATTCCGTTAATCTCCACATGTTCATTGATGGCTATGACAATACAGGGCCGTCCCTCAATCATCCGGTTCTCCACCAGGTATGTCTTATCTGATGATACCTTGATGCTCACGTCCGGGGTCTTGATTTCAAAGCTCCTGGTGTTGACCACATTGGCTGCCACAAAGCTGGTGCCGGGGCCGTCCTCCACTTGCGCATACCTCTGTTCAAACTCCTCCAGCTTCTCAGGGGTGGCGCCGTTGGTCTCTAACAGCTTCTTCACCTGATACTTGTCCAGGGTCAGGGGGACAGGCTCATCCTTTGTCTCCTCCACCAGCTCGCTCAGGTTCTCATGGATGTTCTTCACTGTCTCAAAATCGCAGTTCTCACCCAGCGTCTCCTCCACAATGGCCTGAAACGTCTCCTTCTGGCTTTTGGCAGACATGGGAATCACGCAGCCTAACAGCTCGTCGATCAGGGTATCCGGCAGCTCTTCCGGGTTCTTGGCATAGTACAAAAGGCTGTGGATATCCGTATTCCTGTCGTTAAAGGCAGGGAACAGGAATCCCTGGACGGGCGCTTCCACCAGCCAGTCCCTGTCGCGGTTTTCAATGGTATTTGTAAGGCTGTTGTAACACAATCCGGCCTTGGAAAGCTTGACAGGACAGATGGTACACTGTATGAATTCGTATACATAGTCCGACGCGTCAAACATCTCCGTACCGTCCGTTGCCTTGGCCGGGATATCGTAGGCGCAGTGGATAAGGATGATATAGTAATTCTCGCCGTAGTCATATGACGCAATGACCTTGTCATAGAACTCCTCCAGTATCGCGTCATCCTTTAACTGGCTGTCCCTGAGCTTTAAGAGAAAATGCTGGGTACCTCCTTCTGCCTCCGTATGTAAAGGAAACTCCATATTAATCAGATTCTTTTCGATGGTCCCGGAAAGGGCGTTTCTGAATATGGTAAAATATTTAAAGGCCTCTTCCTCCTGGAGAGAGAGGAATGCCTCCTTAAGCTCCGTCTTTTTATTTTTCTCCGCGTCCACATAGCAGCCGCAGATACGGGTGATGGCGCAGCCTGCAGGTGTAAACAATTTTTTGATCTCATTTGCTTCTTTCTTATTCATGAACCAGTCTCTCCTAATCTCAAGTCTAATCTGAAATTCCATTTAATAGTAGACCAGATTTCCCAGGAAGTCAAGAGTCCTGCATCCGGCGATAACCAGGCATCTGCTGTCCGGTTTGAACGGCAGGCACAAATGCCCGGTTTGAACGGCAGGCAGACGAAAAAGGGCCGGCACCGCAGTCACAGACAATACGGTACAGCCCATTTTCCATTATACTATGTATATCTTATTCCGCTTATCGCCCCAGCAATATCTCCACTGCCTCCCTGAGAGTCGCATCCTCTCCCACATTACCCGGAAATATCACATATGGAATATGCGGAAACCGGCTCTCCTTCCCCGTCTGCCAGACCGGCACGCCGGGACATATCTGCCCCATTACCGTGGCCCGCTTCACCCGGAGCGCCTTTGTGCCCACATCAGATGAAGTGATGCCTCCTTTTGCTACCACAAAAGCGGGTACCACCTTCAGGTTCCCCACCAGGGACTGCACTGCCTCCGATATCTTCACAGAACGCATAAGGGCGGCTTCCCTGGTGTCATCCTTAAATTCCAGCAGTTTCCTTCTGGTATAGACCGCAGCCGTCTTTCCCTCCGCTATGGTCTGGCTAATCAGCTCCAGGGTCCGCTCTGTCTCTTCCCTGAATGCGGCGTCATTTAACACCAGGTCGGAATTGAATTCCAGGAACCGTATTCCGGGTACCTTTTTAAGCTCCATAAGCTGTCTGGTGGTCTTGGCTGTATGTGACCCCACCACGATGACGCCACCGTGTCCGTTCTCCGGCAGCGCCATCTTCTCCCTGGTAAGAAGGGGCTGGTCCGTGATGCCTCCCATCACCTTTACCAGGGAGGCTGCTGTCCGGAACAGGAACCGTTTTCCCTGCCCCATGGCCTCATAGAGAGCCAGGGCAAAGACCTTTAAGTCGCCGTAGTCCACAGCGTTCACAATCACCTTATTAAAGTTCCTGACCTCCATCAGCTGTCCAGCCACCTTATCCACTCTGCCGTGTCTTAGGTCGTCCAGGCCGATGCAGATGACTTCACCAGCCGGATAGGCGCCTTTCGTCTTCTCCTCCACATAATCAGCCAGATTGGAAGAACGATATCCAAAGGTCCTGTCGGCGGCAAATTCCGTCTCCCCCGCAGGCACCAGTTCCCGGCCGTATCTGACATAGTGGATGTTTCCGATGGTAAAGCGTCCCCCCTCTTTGAAAAAGGGGCAGATGACTTCGCCGTCTGTTTCCTGCTGTCCTTCCCGGCTCAGTACATCCCGCAGCACCTGGGTCTCCAGGGGATAATGTCCCCTGAGTGTGGAATCGCCGCGGCTCATAATGAGAAAATCCCGGCCTGTTTTCCTGGCAGCCTTTACTATATTTCCGGCAATCTCCTGGTGGGCCTTTTTTGTCTCGTCCTCTGTAAAGCCCCTGGAGTTGGTAAGAATATAGAACAGGTTCCCTTCCTCCTGAAAGCCCTGCAGCACGGATTCCTCCGACCAGTCCGTATACACCGAGACGTCATGAACGGTCTGGACACCGGTGGGATCGTCATCCAGCACCACGATCTTCCTGCCGCTCCTTTTGATTGCGTCCCCAAGGAGCCGTTCAATCCGTCCCTCATCCCGTTCAGCCTTATGCTCCAGCTCTCCTGCCGGTAATCTGGTGATTTCTCTCATATCCACCCCGCCTGTCTGTTTTTGATCTATGGTTCGCCTGCCGGCCTGTTTACCTGCCGGCAGGCTTCTCTGTCTGGCTGTTATTTCTTCAAGTTGCCGTGTTCGTCATGCATTGCGTCATACTGGATATTGTTGGTGCCGTTATAACCCAGAGGATTGCGGAAGCCCAGAGGATTCACGCCGCATGGATACTTTGTCTTTACCTCTTCAAGCAGTTCGCAGTACAGATCCGCGCATCTCTCCACGATTTTGTCGCCCTTTTCCTTGCTTGCATTGGTGGGATCCCCAATTACACCTGTATCCAGGTCATCCTTCTCCATCAGGGAGAAGGTTCCCTCGAAGTGGTACAGCATGCCTTCACCTGCTGCCTGGCCTGGCGCGATCTTCCACTTGGAGTCGATGAGGCCGTGGGCCTTGCCCGGTACAGCCAGGTCCATATGTACCTTGTCGGGATACAGGGACAGAGCCACAGAAGTCTCCGCCTCATCTGCATGCCACATAAATGTATCCAGTGTTTTCTTGTTGTCTCTCAGGAAATCATACCAGGTGCTGCCGATGGTAAAGTATCCCTCGATACCTAACTTATGAACCGCCTCAAACATGGACATGGTCTGGCCATGGGCGGAGATAATCAGGAACTTGTTAAAGCCTGCGTTGGCAGCGCCGCGGACGATATCGGTCAAAAGGCCCACATGGGTCTCAAAGGTCAGCGGGATGGTTCCGGGCATGCCCCAGTGGTGAGCCGGATGGGAGCCGTACATCGGGCAGGCGAGAATCATGGCGCCGGACTTTCTGGCAACCGCCTCAGCAATACCCATGGCGTTAAAGGAATCGCTGCCGCATGGGCAGTGAGGTCCGTGCTGTTCGATGGCTCCGATTGGAAGAATCGCAATGTCACACACTTCCTTTGCGTAAGCACAGTTTACAGCTGCCGTATTGTCCTGGAACCATACGGAATCTCTCTTGTCTAATTTGAATTCTGTCTGCTTTTTCATTTTAATATATCTCCTTTTATTTTAATATTATTTTGAATACTGGTTAAACTCTTTTACAATGTTTTTCGCCATATTTCCAATCATGCCCTGATCGGAGCTGATAGGGATATAGCGCACTCCCTTTTCCATCAGTTCCTTTGCCATCTGCGCGTTGTCCGCCACAGTACCCACTGCCTTGCCCGCCTTGTTTACCTTCTCGATGATTTGGTCAATGGCTTCCAGAAGCCTTGGGTGGTTCCTCTGGCCCATCACATCCCTTCCCAGGGACTGGGACAAGTCCATGGGCCCGATAAATACCACATCCAGCTCCTCTAACTTAAGAATCTCGTCCAGATTGCCCAGGGATTCCATGGTCTCACAGTGGATAATAGTCAGAATCTCCTTGTTGGCCTTGTCAATATACTCCTGCTTATCCATCATTCCGTAATTGGCAGCCCTGTGGGTGGGCGCAAATCCCCTGTTTCCAAGAGGCGTATATCTTCCCGCGTCCACCGCAATCCTGGCCTGCTCCGGTGTATCCACGTTCGGCGCATGATAACCCAGGGCTCCTGTATCCAGGGCCTGCATAATGTTCACCGCCGTGGCTTCCCTGACCCGGACAATGGGCACGATTCCCGTCAGGTCTGAGGCCCTTACCAAATCCGTGATGGTTTCCGGGTTATAGGAGACGTGTTCACTGTCTATAACAAAGAACTCCATCCCGCTGCATCCCAGAATTTCAATCACACTGGGATCCACTGTCTTTACAAAGGTTCCGATTACGGCTTCGCCGTTTTTCAGTTTCTGTTTTACTTTATTTTCCCTGACCATTTAATATCTTCCTCCCGTTTTTATCTGCGCGGCCTTTAATCCGGAAGCTGTAGAGCGTGGTGGAGGCTGCCAGATAAAGAATATCCATGTCCGGTCCCCCAAAGGCGCAGTTGCCGGTCTGCTCAGGAACCTTGATGATTCCCAGATAGTCCGCATTTTTATTAAAAATATGAATTCCGCCCTGGGCGCAGCAATACACGTTTTCCCGGCTGTCCGTCTTCATTCCGTCAGGCAGGCCCGCGCCCTCTCCCGTTGTCTCTGCCCATACAGCCCCGCCGCTTAAGGTGCCGTCCGCTTCCACCCTGAACTTACGGATGTGCTTTTTCGGCGAGTCATTGACATAGAGGAAGGCTTCATCCGGGGAAAAGCACAGGCCGTTGGGATTTTCAAAATCATCTGCCAGCAGCTTAAGCTCCCCTGTCCCCGGGTCAAAGGAGAACACACCCTGGAAATCCAGTTCCTGGGGCCTCTCAAGTCCCACCCGGGACGGATTCCTTCCAAATCTGGGGTCCGTAAAAAAGATAACCCCGTCGCTTCTGACCACCACATCGTTGGGACTGTTAAGCTCCTTATCCCCATAATGGCTTACCAGCACTTCCAGGTTTTCCCCCTGGTCATTGGTCCTGGATATGCAGCTTCGCACATGCTCACAGACAATGATGTTGCTATCCATGTCATAGGCATTTCCATTGGCCTTATGTGTATCTTCCCGCAAAAGCCTTACCGTTTTGCCCTGTTCCAGACGGTAAGTCCTGCTCTCCGGGATATCGTTAAAGGTCAGGCATCCTGTAACATCGTTCCATATAGGGCCTTCGATGAAGGTAAAGCCGGAACAGACCGTCGCAAGATCCTGTTTCACATCCACCACATCGAAAAACCGTTCATCAAAACTCTCATAGAAAAGTCCCACTTACACCGCCTCACATTCTACTGTATCACAACCGGCTCAATGTCCAGCAGACTGCACAGATTGATAAGTTCCTTTTTATAATGGCCCGCCACACCGCTGATGTGGTTGGAGTTGAATCTGTCCACAAATTTCTCAATATCAAAATCCGCTTTCATAAATGCAACCGGAAGCTGATGCACGCCTCTTGCTTTCACAAAGGCATCCAGAATCTCCTTGGACGGATCCACAAACTCTGTCTCAATAATAAACATCTGATACTTTCCATCCACCCTGCAAAGCCTTGCCATGGTCATCTCGCCCGCGCTCGGCACGGTAAAGGTGACAGCTCCCCCGGAGGGCCTGTTTGCCCTGCGCAGCTCGATGTTCTTCATGTTCCTGCATCCGTCGCAGCACCGGCCCGCATAGTAGGTGCACATGGAACCGCAGTTTGGAAGGTATATAAGCTTTTCCTTGTATCCCACATGGCTCACATCCGCGAACATGGTGGGCATTCCCCCGGAGATAAGTTTTAACATCTCCATGGTCAGGGCTCCGTCCGCATCAGCCTCACAGGAAATAGGGAATGGGTCGAACTCCCCGTCCGCATCGTATCCGCCGTTGAGCAGTGCCGTGGAAATGCACTGGGGCGCCCTGAAATTCGTCATGTCCGGCATACATTTGATGGCGCCGAAATCCAGATGGCGGTCAGCGATAATATCCTTGGTTGCCAGATAACAGGCCACCTGATATTTTAACCGCTCTTCGGTCAGCTTTTCGTCATACTTCACAGAGCCCACAGAATCCACCAGCCACTTGAATACGGCTTCCACCCTGCTCTCATCAATCGCCTCAGCCCTGCGGACGATTTCTTCATGGTCAATGTGGTCGCTGTCAATCTGAAACAGTTTCTTCCACTGCATGGGATCAAAACTTCCCGTGTCAATGCCCAGGGAACGGCCTCCGATAAAGCCGAATATCCTGCCCTGCAGCTTTCTCACAGCGGCAGCGGCCCGTATGTAAGGCATCATCTTGGTGTCAAACAGATTCGGGTGCTCATCCGTAAAATCCTGCTGTATCCGAAGATGTTTGTAGCCTATCTGGTTTAACGCTCCTCCTGAGCCCAGGAATCCTACGGTTCCATGGGTTCCGGGATCGTCATTGGAGAGCAGTATGGTGGGAAGGCCCATATTCAGCACTCCCCGGACCACTCCGTTGGGCCAGGTCCAGCAGGGGATATTGGCAATAAATACTTCCACCCCCTTCTTCTTAAGCTCATCTGTCTGACGGTCAATATCCTGGGGAGAACGTGCCACGGTATCAAAGGTATGCAGCTCCATCTCATAGTCAGCAAAGTATTCAACGGTCCGTTTTATCCTGGCTGCTGTCTTTTCCTCGTAAAGCACCTTGTACTCATGTTCTCTTGCATCGCTAAAGGTAATCATGCCGACTTTCGGCAACCCCATTTTCTTCACCTTTTATTCCTCCTCTACTTTTGCTCCAGCTCCATAAGCTTCTCATACTGTTCATCCGTAACCGTCTTGTAACCCGGTACCGGGAATGCCTGGAAGCTTCTGCCGCCGTCAATGTATATGGACTGTCCGTACACGAAATTGGAATCATCGCAGGCCAGGAACACGGCCAGCCTTCCGCATTCGTTAGGAGTTCCGATCCTGCCTATGGGCGTCCTGGAAATCACCGTGTTAAACAGCTGTTCATCCGATCCAACACGTCTCATAAGCTCACTCTCAATGGGACCCGGACAGATGGCATTTACCTTGATGTCATAGGGAGTGAGAGCCACAGCCTGTACCTTGGTCAGCTGGCTGACTCCGCCCTTGCTGGTGGTATAGCACATCTGGCTGTCCAAGGCCAGGTAAGCGTTCACAGAAGAAATATTGACAATGGCTCCGCCCTGCCCCTGCTTTACCATCTGCCTTGCCGCCAGCTGGCCTCCAAAGAACAGTCCCTTCAGGTTGACGCCCAGAATCCTGTCATACTGTTCTTCCGTGATGTGCAGGTAGTGGGTCTTGTCAGGATCATTGATTCCCGCGTTGGCCACAAAAATATCCAGCCTTCCGTACTTCTTTACTGTCTCGTCCACCAGCATCTGGTTATCCTCGATAGATGAAACATCGGCCTGCAGGTACAGCACCTCTCCCAGCTTTCCCAGCTCTTTTGCCGCCTTCATGCCCTCTTGGGCGTTTCTGGAACAAATGGTGATTTTTGCGCCTTCCTTCAGATACTCTTCCGCGATTCCATATCCGATTCCCTTTGTACCGCCGGTGATAACGGCAACTTTATTTTCCAGTTTCATATTGTATCCTCTCCTTATATTATGTGTTCAGATAAATCACTCTTGGATTATGGTCAGCGGAGCCTGGATGTCATATTCCTTCTTAAGCTCTGCCAGTTCCTCGTAGGTGGTCACCGGAATAGGAAGACCGTTCTGACGTCTCTCCTGTTCCTTACGGTACTCAATCTCGCCCGGCAGAAGCATCTGAGCCCCTTCCTGCCACATGGGCGTTGCCTTCAGCTGGTCCTTAAACTGCGCCATGCGCTCCTTCATCTGTTCCTTTGATATAATCTTGGAGATATCCATGGCGATAAAGAAATGGCCGGTCAGGCTTGGGTCCTTGGGATTGGCGTACATGCTCTTCATATCCTTCGAGAAAACGCCTCCTGTTATCAGGCCGGATAATATGTCCACCACATAGGATAAGCCCAATCCCTTGTGTCCGCCCATGGGCAGCAGATATCCGTCAAAGGCTGCCTGGGGATCATCGGTGGGACGGCCGTTCTTATCAGTTGCCCAGTCCATAGGAATCTTTTCCTTCTTCTTGATTGCCAGGGTAAGCTTGCCGCCGGCCACCACGGAAAGGGACATATCCAGCACAAATGGGAATTCGCCGTATGTAGGGATGCCGAAGGCAATGGGATTGTTTCCTGTCACCGGAACACTGGCTCCCGGAGCCACAATCAGAGGTTTTACATTGGTCATGGCAATTCCAATCATGCCCCGCTCAGCCGCCATGCGGACATAGAGGGCGCCTGCTCCAAAGTGGTTGCTGTTGATGACGCCGCAGGCCGCTATGCCGCTTACAGCAGCGTGGTCCATGGCGCGCTCCATACCTGCCCTGCCGCCGATGAATCCGGCTGCCGCGTCCACGTCCAGGACCTCAAGGCATCCCTCGCCCCGCACCACCTTGATCTGAGGGTTGGTGTTAATGGCCCCATTTAACATTCTCTTAAAATAAGCCGGAACCCGAATCACGCCATGGGAATCAATTCCCCAATAATTGGTATTTACAAGACATTCTGCATGATACTTCGCATCTGGTTCGCTCATTCCGGCCTTCTGGAATAATTCCTGCGTAAACGCAGTCACGGTTTCACCGCGCATCAATACTGTATTGCCCACTGTTTTTCCTCCTGATTACTTGTTTTTATCTGTATTTTCCAATTATGTATACCTATTCATTTTATTTTTATATTTAAGCTGTATCTTCCGTTTTTTTAACTTAAAGTATTAAAACTGTTGTTTTTCGGAATATACAACTTTGTTTTTTGCCGTTTTTGAATACGTATACATTTGTTTGTAAACTCATTATATTCCCAATGCCGCCTGTTCGTCAATGTATTTTTTAACTTTTTAAGTATTTTAGTTATTTTACTCAAACTATCATTACATTTATTGTACACTTCTAACAATTTCTCTTTGGTACTTTTTGAATTGCAACGCAGCTGTTGCATTATAAATCGTATTCACCCATATTTTCCCTTTGTTACCTTGCAAATAACCATAATTTATGGTACTGTTAACTATATTCAGTGCGGTTACCGCACATATTCAGCACACCAAGGAGGATTTTTCTTATGAAAAGCTCTGATTCTGGCGACAGCATCCAGAATACCGGCAAGCGCGCAAATGGGCGCGGCCACAATACCTCCATCGACGTGGCAAAGCTGGCCGGCGTATCCCAGGCCACCGTATCAAGGGCCTTCAATCCCGCCTCGAAGATGAATCCATCTACGCGCCAGCGGGTTCTGGACGCTGCCAGCGCCTTAAAATACGCCCCTGACGCGATTGCCAGGAGTCTTATATCCAACAGCACCAACATTGTGGCCGTCATTATGCAGAACACCACCAATCCATTCTACGCAACGGTCTTAAGCAAGCTTTCTATCCGGCTGCGCTCCATGGGCAAGCAGATCCTGTTTTTTTATCTGGACGATGAAGGCCATATGAAGGACCTAATCCATCAAATCCTGCAGTACAGGGTGGACGGCATCCTGATCACATCCGTGACCCTGACATCCGATCTGGCCGATACCTGCGTGGACTTCGGGGTTCCTGTGGTTCTGTTTAACCGCTATATGAATACCCCTGGAATCCAGGCTGTCTGCTGCGACAACGTACAGGCAGGGCGCGACTGCGCGGATTACTTTTTCATGAAGGGCTACCGCAGCTTTGCCTTTATAGGAGGCCACGACGAGGCTTCCACCAGCCACGACCGCCGCAGAGGCTTTGTGTCCCGTCTGGAGGAGCGGGGAATTCATGACTGCTCTGTCATCAACACCCCGTTTACCTACGAAGGGGGCAGGGATGGTTTCAGAAGGCTTCTGGAGCAGGAAGGAACATGCCCCAAAGCCCTGTTCTGTGTCAGCGACCTGGTCTGCGCCGGAGTCCTGGACTGCGCCCGGTTTGAATACAATCTGAAGGTGCCGGAGGACGTGGCAGTCATAGGCTTCGACGATATAGAGCTGGCTTCCTACAACTCCTACAGCATCACTTCCTTTGTCCAGCCCATGGACAGCATGATTGACAGAGTATTGGATTTGCTGCTGTCAGAGAAGCAGCCCTCGGAATCCACCAATCTGACGCTTTTCCCCTGCACCTTAAAGACCAGGGGCACCGCATGACACGCCGCTGTTTAAGCAGCGTTCCGCCTCACTGCTCCGTGTTGGATAGCCTGCATGCATCTGCATAAATGTGGCCGTATTCTGTTAAATGAATGAGCGCGGATTAGAACAACGCAAAAACGGCGGCTTTGATTTGTCAAAGCCGCTGTTTCATATCCGGTTCTGTTGCTGTCAAATCACTCCCATCGCCTCAGGCAGCGCCATGGATATCTGTGGTATGTATGTTACCAGCATCAGAAGCGCCACCATGACCACGATCCACGGCCATATCTTCCGCGCCAGCTTATCAAAGGATATCTCCCCCACCTGACAGGCCATGAACAGATTGGCTCCCAAAGGCGGAGTGATAAAGCCGATGGACAGGTTCATTACCACGATGATTCCGAAATGGATGGGATTCACTCCCAGCCTGGTCACAATCGGAAGCAGGATGGGCGTCAGGATAATGATGGCCGCATTGGTCTCCATGAAGGTGCCCACAATCAAGAGCAGTACATTGATGAGAAGCAGCACCAGAATCTTGCTGCTGGTCAGTCCCAGAATGGCATCCGCAATCATGACCGGCACCTGGGTAATGGTCAGGATGCGTCCGAAGCCGGTGGATATGCCTATGATGAGCAGTACCGGCGCGCACATCAGCACGGAACGGTACATAATATAAATCAGGTCCGACGGTTTAATCTCCCTGTATATAAAGAGTCCCACAATCACACCGTACACGCCTGCTATGGCCGCCGCCTCGGTGGGTGTGAATACGCCGCCGTAGATACCGCCCAGGATAATAACAGGAATCATCAGACCAGGAATGGCCTTCAGTATAATCTGCCATATCTCTCCCGGAGTATACCGCTTATCTTCCCCTTTATACCCATGCCTTCTTGAATAGAATACTGAGTACAGAATCAGGCCAGCCCCAATAAGAAGCCCCGGCATGATTCCGGCCATGAACAGGCCGCTGATGGAGGCGCCTGCCGCTACGGCATAGACCACCATACAGACGCTTGGCGGAATGATTACGCCCACGGTTCCTGCGGTTGCCACCAATGCGCTGGAATACCCCTTGTCATAGCCATTCTTCACCATGGCCGGAATCATGATAAGTCCGATGGCTGCCACGGCCGCAGAGCCTGTGCCCGCGATAGCGGCGAAGAACAGGGATGTGACAATAGTCACAATGCCCAATCCGCCTGTAAACCGGCCGGTGAATACCCTCGCCAGGTCTATAAGGCGCCTGGAAATACCGCCCTTCCCCATAACCTCCCCGGCAAATGTAAACAAGGGAACCGCCATCAGAGGAAAGGAATTCAGTCCCTGTATCATGGATTGTACAAAGGTGGTCATGCTGATACAGTCCATGGTCCGGATGGTGGTCAGGGAGGCCAGCCCCAGGCTGACGCCAATCGGGATGGAAAGCAGCAGAAACAGAATCAACGATACGAACAATAAGATTGCAACCATAAGCCTTTATTCCCCCTTCTCCAACAGTTCCGCCGCCTCTTTTTCCGCCAGTTCCAGGACATCCTTTACCTTGGGTTCAAAGCAGATCCGGTTGTTCTCATAATAATCGCCGTCGTAGTTCACAAACCGTTCCAGATCATCCCCCCAGTGCCGGAATTTCCACACCAGGATCTGGATGTTGCGCACCACCATCATAAAGAAGCCCAGCATTCCGGCCAGATAAAGGGCGTTGTAGTTCCACGGAACAGCTGTCAGCATATCCTGAAAACGCCATGCGTCAGAACAAAGCTGCACCATTGCCCTCAGCCCGCCTGCGGAAAATACGAGAAAGAGGACATCGCATAAAATCAGAATGGCTTTCTGGGTCCGGACCGGGAACAGCTCCCTGAAAAAGCCCACCCGCACATGGCGGCTTCCCCTGGTCAGATAGCCAAAGCTGGAAAAGGACATCCATACAAACAGCAGCCTGGCCACTTCCTCGCCCCAGGAAAATCCTGTTTTAAAGATAAACCGCAGCACCACCTGCACAGTAACCAGCAATATCATCAAGGAGAAAAAGAGTACCATGAGGATTGCCTCAAAATTCACATCCAGCCATCTCAATGTTTTTTTCATTTTACTCCTCCCCCTGCTCCCGCCGCTCAGCCGCCACGGCAGCCATCAGCATGTTATATGTATCCTCTCCGCAGTTGGCTATAATATCGCCCTTAATGGACGCGTTGATTTTCTCGCCCAGCTGTCTCCTGACAGAGATATCCACGTCGTTGACAGGAAAACCTGCGTCCTCAAGCTGCTTAAGTATCTCCTCCTCGCTCTGGTCCGCCAGTTCCCAATTATAATCAATGGCCTCCTGAGCGCACTCCATGATAAATGCGCGGTCGGAATCCGACAGGGAGTTCATGAAATCCTCATTGGCATACCACAGGAAATTCGTGAACACATGCCTGGTCAAGGACCAGTACTTTTGTGCCTCGTAAAATTTCTCAGTATAGAAGCTGGTGGTGGCGCATTCCTGACCGTCAATCAGTCTCTGCTGGAGGGACGTAAACAGTTCGTTCCAGCTGACGCTGGTGGTGTTGACTCCCACGGACTCCCACGCCTTAATCTGCAGGGGATTATAGCCGCGGATTTTCAGGCCCTTTAAGTCCTCCTCAGTCTGTATGGGACGCTTGCTGTTGGAGAAATTGCGGAAGCCCAGCTCCATATAACCGATTCCCGTAAGGTTCATCCGTTTTAAGGGCTCCATCATTTTCTTTCCGGCCTCGCTCTCAAACACCCGCTTTGCGTGGGCCGTGTCGTCAAACATGTAAAAGCTCTCCCATGCGGCGAATTCCGGCATGGCCCTTGTAAAGTTGCTGGTGGTGGAGCCGCTCATTTCGATATCCCCGCGCCTGCACTGTTCAAATGTATCCTGGACACTGCCCATCTGTCCCCCCGGGAATATAACCACCTCCATATGCCCCTCAGACCCTGTCTCCACCAGATCCTTGAACTTCAAAAATGCCTTGTGCAGCGGTGTGTTTACATTATTGTCATGGGCAATCCTGATTGTGATCACATCTGATTTCTCCGTCTGGGCGCATCCGGTGAGCGCAAACGCGCTCACCGTCAGAATACAGACAAGACCCATGGCTGCTTTTATGCGCCATCTATCCATAAGATACCTCCTCCCATCTTCGTCCCCTCTGCTGCTTATGCTTCCAGTACCTCTAAATCACATTCCTTTGCAAATGCCTTTACCTCCTCCACGTAATCCCCATATACGAGAGCGAAGTGATGTCCCACGAACTTCTGGCACTCATGGAACCGTTTTGCGTCCTTCACCGTGTAGCGCACCGCGTGCTTGCATTCAGGTGTAAGATAGTCGTCGCATCCATTGATGGTGCCTTTTGCAACCATAATTTTCTTCATATCCGGACTCATGTTAATCATGGTCAGCGTTTCCCCGTTATCCTTGGAGAAATCATAACGCATGGTGGTCCCCCATGAATCCATTGTAAAGGAAACGAACTCCGTAGGCAGGGCAGGCTCGTCGTAACCCTTCATCTGGGCACAGGCCACATCGTGAAGAGTCCTGCACTGGTTGGTGTTCTTATCTAACACCATGGTATTTCCCATGTAAGGAGCCTTTCTGGCAATGTTCATAAGAATGGTGATGGTCAGCACAGACCCCACGTCGCCGGCGCAGGCAGAGGCGATTCCCTCATCCTTAAACAGGGAATGGGCCAGGCAGAAGGTCAGCCTCCTGCGGTTCAGCTCCCTGGTGGCGCAGACCTCGAAGCAGGGGATGGTAAATGCATTGCAGTCGTAATGAGCCATCATTTTCTTAATAGTCTCATAAAACTCCGTATCATTGAGTATGTATTCAGCCGGCATATGTACGCCCTGGGATTCCTTTTCCAGCTTATCGGCCAGCGCTTTTGCCTCTGCCTTCTCCTCATCCGTCAGTGCGTCCAGCCACTGAAACACCTCATCCGAGTTCACATGGGAAAACCGCACCTTGAACTTCCTGGTGATATCCTCCAGGTTCAGGTAAGAACTCTGACATCCAAAGGTGAGCATAGCGCTCTTTAAGGGGAAGAATATCTTTGTGCAGGCCAGAGCCTTCTTTACTCTCAGGGCTGCAAATGTGCGGTTCATCTCCTCGAAATCCAGGAATGCATAGCCGGGTTTTCCCTCGGCAAACAGGTGGGCAGTCATATCCACATGGTCGCATTTGGATATGGCGGATTTATTAGGAGTATGGCCGATAGGTTTATCTGTCCGCTTAGACAGTTCAACCGCGAAGTAGGAAGAAATTCTCAGGCCGCGGATCAAATAGAAATCAGTCTTTGCATCGTCTTCCAGGGCCTTCTGAATCTGTTCCTCCTTAAGCGCGAAATCCTCATTCCAGAAAATAACCACCGGCTCCAGGAATTCCACATTGCGCAGGTCCGCTTCTTCCTCCATCTCCTTCTTGAAAATATCGAATTCCTTCTGAGTTACTTCCATGTCGGATTCCGTTGTCAGGGCATATCCCTCACCGTAACGGCACGGTCCCATATACGCATGTATATGATACATGGTAAATAAAATCGGTTTAACTGTCAACTTTACATTTAATGTACTCTTTTCATTAATCTTGCTCATAATCATTTCCCTCTCTTTATTAATTCATTTAATGTTTCTACTAATACAGTTACTTCTTCCCTGGTATTCTTTTTTCCCAGGCCAATCCGCACAACACTGTCCGCCCTGGGGCCTTCTATGCCCATGGCCCGGATTACATGGCTCCTGGCCCCCTTTTCGCAGGCCGAGCTGCCCGACAGATATATACCCCTCATACGCATCTCATGAAGCAGCTCCTCCGTGGCAAAGGGAAGTACCGATATATTCAGCACATAAGGAACCGCCCCCGAAGGGGAATTAATTACCACATCCTCCATCTGCCGCAGACAGTCCGTCAGATACAGGTTCAGTTCCTTTACATGCTCCCAGTTCTCCCGTATATCCCGGAGGGCTTTTAAGGAAGCATGGCCGAAGGCTGCGATTCCCGGTACATTCTCGGTTCCCGGCCGCACCTTACTCTCCTGGGAGCCTCCAAAGCACAGGGGACGTACGTTTACGCCTTCCCGCACATAGATGGCCCCGCTTCCCTTTGGTCCATGAATCTTATGGGAGCTCATGGTAACCATGTCAGCCTTTATCCGGTTTAAGCTGAACAGAATCTTTCCGAATCCCTGCACGCAGTCGCAATGCACCAGGACATCCGGATTTTTCCGTTTCACACCCCCGGCAATTTCTTCCACAGGAAGGCGCTCTCCTGTCTCGTTATTTACCGCCATGACCGACACCAGCAGAGTATCCTGATTCACTGCATGAATCACATCATCCGCCTGTATCCTCCCGTCCCTGGGCCGGATAAATACCACTTCGTATCCATCCTCTTCCAGCGACCTGCAGGATTCCAGGACAGAAGAATGTTCGATGGCAGTGGTAATTATCCTGCCCTTGTTTCTCCCCTCTGCCCGGGCAGCCAGGACGCTTCCCCTGATGGCCAGGTTATTGGCCTCAGTACCTCCTGATGTAAAGAAGATCTGCCTGGTAGGGGCGCCTATGACCTGGGCTACCTGCTGCCTGGCTGCTGTCAGCCGCCCCAGCGCATCCCTTCCAAGCAGATACGGGGATGATGGGTTTCCGTAAACCTCAGTCATCACTTCACAGGCAGTCATGGCCACATCCTTGTCAACCTGTGTGGTGGCGCTGTTGTCCAGATATATCATATCTTTCTTCACCTCTTTCCACTTTATATGGTTTGTATATATCCTCCCTCCGCACACCGCATTATTTTCTGCTGCTTATTATGTATGATTGTTTTCTGAATACGTATACATTTTATTGGTAAAAATTAGGCATTATCGCAATTAAACCCCAGTACATCTATATGCTTTTTATTGCTTTTGCCTTTTGTTTCCATCTATTTAATTAATACGTATTCACTTTCTATGCACTCATTATAAAAGCTCTCAAACTGTTTGTCAATTTTTTTTTATTAAATTATCTTTTTTTGTGCAAGCCTCACAAATTTAATATAGTAATTTAGTAAATATGGAGAAAATCAAAAATCACCCCGGCATAGAACAAAAACCGTTCTATGCCGGGGCCTGTTAAGGCGCTCCCACTGCCGCAAAGTAATATCACAGCTGTATCAGAGCCTTAATGCATCCATCCCTCCGCTGTGTAAATACGTCAACCGCCTCTCTCATATCCTCCAGGGCAAAGCGGTGGGTTATCATGGGCAGCGGATCTGCAATTCCCATTTTCATCATCTGCATCACCTGTTGGTGGCTGTTGGGATTTCCTCTGCTGCCGCACAAGGTCAGTTCATTCCACATGATGGCTTTCATGTCAATCCCGTAAGAGGATTTGCGGGGCGAGGACAAAAGGGCAATCCTTCCGCCCCGCTTCACCCCTGCGATGCAATTGCGAAAAGACAATTCTGTTCCGGCGCACTCAATCACCTGGTCCGCCCCTATTCCGCCGCTTATGCTGTGAATCCGCTCTCCAATGTCCTCCGCCGTATAATCAAGAACCACATCCACGCCCATCTGCTTTCCCCGTTCCAGCCTGTCTCCCCTGCCGCACAGTATAACCCGGCTGCCCATTGCCTTTGCCAAAAGCATGGCAGACATGCCCACCGGACCGCAGCCCATGACGGCCGTGAGCCCTCCGGGCCTGATTCCCACTGATTCAATCCCATGAAGGGCCGTGGCCATCGTATCTGCCATGGCTCCGTGTTCACAGGTCAGGCCGTCGGGAATATGATGGACGGCCCGTATGTGATAGACACAGTATTGGGCATAGCATCCCTGAGCGGTAAATCCATACTGCTTATGCCCCTGCTCCCTGATGCCGAAATTAAGGCACAGGTTATACCGCCCCATCCTGCAGTTGGCGCAGTGTCCGCACCCAAGATGGGCCTCTGCCGCCACCATATCCCCTGGTTTAAAATCAGTCACGCCGCTTCCCACGGTTTCCACCACGCCGGCTCCCTCATGGCCCGGTATAAAAGGCATGTAAGCGGGCAGTCCGTCCTTCAGGCTCTCTCCCGCCAGAAGGGGCGGATCTGATCCGCAGATTGCCACGGAATGCATTCTTACCAGTACTTCCTGAAAGCCGGGAACCGGCTTTTTTACATCCTCCACGCCATATTCCCCCGGCGCCCTCATAACCAATGCCTTCATAAGTTATCCTTCTACCTTCTGTTCTTCATGTTGTCGGCCACCACTGCTATTACTATAATGGCGCCCTTGAAAATCTGCTGCAAATACGGTGATACCATCATTAAATCCAGGCCGTTTTGCAGAACGCCCATTATAAGCACTCCGCCCACAACGCCCATCACATTGCCGGACCCTCCGGTCATGCTGACGCCTCCGATTACCGTGGAGGCAATGGCATCCATGTGATACTCGATTCCGTTGGTGGCTGAACCCGAGCTTACACGCCCGGTAATCAGGATGCCGGAAATGGTGGCAAACACACTCATCAGCAGAAATACCTTGATTCTGGTCAAATCAACGTTAATGCCGCAAACCCTGGCCGCTTCCTGGTTGCCTCCCAGTGCATAAATTTTCTTGCCAAAGGCCGTCTTTTGCAGCATGATGCTGACCACTGCGGCACATATAATGAATACAATTACTAATACCGGGATTCCCATAAGCTTCTTGCTTCCCAGCCACTCTATCTCAGGCCGTATGCCGCTGATAGGCTGGCCCTTTGAGACAATCAAAGCCAGGCCCTTTGCCACGCTCATCATGCCAAGGGTAGCGATGAAAGAAGGAATCCTCATTTTCGCGGTCAGGACACCATTTACCAGACCGCAGCACAATCCTGCCAGCAGAGGCATCAGGAAAGCCAGAACCAGCGGACATTCCCTGCTGGCAAAGTAAGCGCATATAACGGATGTAAGCGCAATCTGCGGTCCTCCCGAAATATCAATATCGCCAATCAGTATCACCAGCATCATGCCCATGGTGAGAATCCCTACCAGTGATATCTGGCGCAGCATATTCACAAGATTTCCCGGTTTTATAAACTGCGGCTTAATCATTGTCAGAACAATCATGAGCGCAATCAGTATCAGTATAATACTGTATTTTTTGATTAAGCGGCTGGCTGCGGCCCTTTCTTTATTTTCCATTTTAATGTTTCCTCCCTTCATCTTCCCCGAATGCAATCTGCATCAGAAGCTCCTGCGTGGCGTCTTCCCTTCCAATCTCACCGGCCTTGCGGCCTTCGTGCATAATGACAATGCGGTCGCTCATGCCCAGGACTTCTGGCATCTCCGAGGATACCAGAATGACTGCAGTGCCGTTTTTGTTCATTTCACCTAGCAGGCGGTGGATTTCCGCCTTTGCATTTACATCAATCCCCCTGGTAGGCTCATCCACAATCAGAATCAAGGGGGCATTGATCATCCATCTTCCCATCAGAACCTTTTGCTGGTTGCCGCCTGAAAGCAATTCAATATGCTGCTCCATAGAGGGTGTTTTAACCGCCAGTTTGGCCCGCATGGATTCCGTATGGGCCTTAATCCGGTTAAAGTCCAGAAACATCCCCTTTTTCTGGAGTTCCAGATTCGACATAATCATATTGTCAGTGATATCCAGGGGAAGAAAGCATCCGCTGGCCTTTCTGTCCTCTGTCAGCAGGCCGATGCCAAGGGCGATGGCATCATGCGGATTCCTTATATGTACTTCCTTTCCCCGGATAAATACCCTGCCCTCCGTATGGGGACGCAGGCCGAACACCGCTTCTAAAAGCTCGCTTCTGCCCGACCCAATCAGTCCTGTAAACCCTAACATTTCCCGCTCATGCACGCAGAAGGATACGTCAAAGAACCGTTTTCCGTCAGAAAAATGTTCAACTCTCAGCAATTCCTCTCCCGGCTCGTAATATACTTTGGGGAACATTTCCGTCAGTTCCCTTCCTACCATGAGAGAAATCAGCTTATTGTTATCCAGGTCAGCAGTCAGGTCCCCTCCTACCAGCTCTCCATCTCTGAGGACCGAAATCTCATCTGTTATCTCAAACACTTCCGACATCTTATGTGTAATATAAATAATGGTCACGCCCTCTTCCTTCAACATTCTTATGATGTTAAAAAGGCTTTCCACTTCCTTGTCTGCAATTGCAGATGTAGGCTCATCCATTATGATCAGCTTGGAATGAAATGATATAGCCTTTGCGATTTCCACCATCTGCATATTTCCCACGCTGAGTTCCCTCATCAATATGGTGGGGCTCAGCTTAAGCCTCAGCCTGCCTAACAGACAGGCTGTCATCTCATTCAATTGTTTGTGGTCAACAAATCCCCATTTATTCTTTGGTTCTCTTCCCAAAAAGATATTCTCCGCCACCGTCATGTCCGGAATTGGGCTCATTTCCTGGTGAATCATGGATATCCCCGCTTCCAGGGCATGATAGATTGTCTTTAGCTCCAATGGTTTTCCATCAAATATCATTGTCCCCGATGTGGGTGTATAGATTCCCTGAAGGATTTTCATAAGAGTGGATTTACCTGCCCCATTCTCCCCCATAAGGCCATGCACCACCCCTTTGCGCACCTTAAAGGTAACATCCTTCAACGCTTTGACTCCTGGAAACTCCTTTGTTATGTGGTTCATTTCCAGAATGTATCCGGTATCACTGCCCATTTGTTTTCCTCCCTTCTGTCCGTTTCCAAAATCTGAATGGATGGGCGCCTGCCAAGCGCCCTCTTCTATTTTTGCTACTTCTGGGAATACTGCACATAATCATCAACATTGTCCGCTGTCACAAGTTCAAAGGGAATCATGATCTTGCTCTCCGGCTTCTCCCCGTGAATATACTGCAAAGCTGCCTCCAGCGCTTCCTCTGCCTGGCGGTCGGGATTCTGGAATACGGTGGCAGCAATCTTGCCGTCCCTGACCGCATTGATTCCATCCGGATCCCCGTTGACGCCGCAGACAATAATATCATCGCTTTTGCCCGCCTGCTCTACTGCCAGCTGCGTACCCATGGCCATATCATCGTTCAGACACAGAATTGCATCTATATCTGTTCCGGACTGCAGCCATGTCTCTACAAGCTGAAGCGCTTTGTCTCGTTTCCAGTCGCCGGCGCCTTCAATCACCACCTGCATATCCGGATACATTTCACCTAAGGTTTCTACAATTGCGTCACGCCTGATAAACTGGTTCTCCTGGCCCATAATTCCGTTTACAATCGCTACATTGCCTTTTCCTCCTGTCTTTTCCCCTGTAAACCGGGCCAGCAGAGAACCGGCCACTGCGCCGTCCGCACCCACAAAACTGTCACAGTTTTCAAATATGCGGTTAAAGGCAATAAGGGGCACCCCCGCCTCCTTGCAAGCCCTCACAATGGGTTCTGACTGCTTGGCATCCACTGCCAGGCAGATAATGGCCTGGGTGCCGTTGAGAATCTGATTCTCCACCTGGCTGATCTGCGTGTTGGCATCCTGCTTGGAGTCCAAATATGTAATGTGGATTTTATCCTTATGCTCTTCCTCGTATTTTTTCATGGCATTCATCACAAAAGATGCAAATGTATTGTCAAAGGTTTCAATGATGACAGAAACCTCAGCCGGTTTTCCAGAAGTCCCGCCCGGTCCCTCTTCACCATTTCCGGCGGCAGGTGCATTGGCTGTTTCTGCCACTTTGTCCGCGGCTTCCAGGCTGCCGCTCTCTGCGCTGCCGCATCCTGTCAGGATACATCCCGCCATCATTGTGGCCGCCAGCAAAATGCTCACTATTTTTCCTGATACAATTCTTCCCTTTAACATGTTATTTCTCCTTTTTACTATTTTATTTACGGTTTGTATGAATACGTATTAATGGTTTTGGCCTAAAAAAATAAACTTTGATACATTTCTTTGGTATGCAAAGAATCATTTTAAAAACCACATACAGATTAACATGGTTTTAAGGATATCTATTCTTGTCATTTGTTGTCATTTTTTACATTGTCCCCAAGTTTTTGCCATGGTTTTGTCATTTCTTCTAATTTTTCCTCCTTTTTCCGTTAATTTTTTGTTAATTATACGTATTCATTTCATGGACACATTGTAAGTCCCGCAAACTTTAAAGTCAACTGTTTTTTTGATCCGTCCTTTATTTCGTGTATATTATTCAAAATTACGTACTTAATTTTGTGCACTTTTAATTGAGAATGGGGATTCATTTCCGTGACAACCAGATAAAACCGCGAGAATTTGCAGCTTCAGATAAAAGTAAAATGACCAGTCGGGGAACTGGTCATTTTAGGAGAAGGTATTTCGTTTCTTATGGGGTGTAGCAAAAACTATATAATATGATCTCTCGGAATCTTGAGTGATCATGCCAGCAAAACTCTGGCATTGAACT
>NZ_JAJCHK010000038.1:0-57779 GCF_020554465.1 Enterocloster sp. 210928-DFI.2.20 | reverse complement strand
AAGGAATCTGAAAGCCTTATATTTACTGGCTTAGAGATTCCGAGAGATTATTATTCAGGAAGGGTGGATGCCAACGCGTTCATTTCCTGACGGAGACGCTCCACATGTCCGGAAGCAAGGTTTAACTGCTGGATGCTTTGCTGGATCAACAGCTTATAGGTCTTCTCCTTTGGAAAGACGGCAACCAATTCCTTTGAGGCATTGAACAGTTTTTCGGGCTTGTCCTGTTGGAAGATGTAGTGGTGCTTCTTGCAGAAAGCCTTGTAGCGCTCCGTAAAGGTTTTTAAGCCAATCTTGCGGACACAGTCCACATGCCAGAAAGAATAAGCATAATCAACCCATTTTTCGCTTCCGTCCTCACGTGTCGGGCTGTCAAAGAGTTTGTTAACACCGGGATAAGTATTATCCAACAGGGCAATCAGGTTTGCTTTTGCGGCAACCTTCTGCTTCATAAAAAAGCTGAATTGAGAGTTTAAAGTTTTTAACTGAGTACGTGTATCGTCCATATCTGAATATTGGCGCAGTTCTGCCCAGTTGTCAAGAGTATAGCGTGCAATCTTGCGGGCATCTGCCGGGTCAGATTTGACCTTGCGCAGGGAGTTGTTGCCGAAGTTTTTGATTAGGTGAGGATTCACAACGGAAACGAATAATCCGGCTTCGTACAGAACCTTAAGCATGGGCTCATGGTATCTGCCCGTACATTCCATAACGATTTTGGATGGGCCCTCTAATGAACCAAGGTAATCTGCAAGTTCATTGAGGTTCTGGGATGTATGGGAAACATCGAAAGGTTTGCGGATTACAGTGCCGCCGGGTTGCAGAACTGCGATGGTGCTCTTGCCTTTTGAGACATCAATCCCTACTGCGTTGTACATTCTACGTACCTCCAAAAGTGAATTTGCATGGATTCCAGCATTCCTCATTGCCGATTCAATCTCCTGGGGTATCAAACGAACGTGGTGTGGTAGTTCAACCTGCATAAATCGAACGGCTGCAATGACAGGCTGGCTGACTGGCTTTCTAACGGACGCTAATGGTCCAAGGAGAACTCTGTCAGACCGATGCCTAATCATTATACAGCTTAAACAATGAGAGGATTAAGTCCCAACTGGCTGTTGGGTACTGAAACCATACACTTATATATTAGGAGGAGAGTATCTATGTTTGGGGTATACAAAAAACTGCTATATTATGTACCAAAGCAGCGACCTTTGGCCTATTTTGCAATCGGCCTGACGGTGGTATCCACATTGCTCAATGTAGGCGCTTATTACTACCTCTATGAGTTTTTGAAACGATTGGTGGTAGACGAAGATATGGGGCATGCTCAATATAATGCGTTCCTGATTGCAGGGCTGTTGATTGGCGGTTCGCTCTTGTATTTTGCGGCCGTGCTTTTGACGCATATGTTGGGCTTCCGGCTGGAGACCAACTTGCGCAAGCGTGGGATTGACGGCCTGACCAATGCCAGCTTCCGCTACTTTGATCTGAACTCATCGGGAAAGACACGTAAACTCATTGATGACAACGCCGCCCAAACGCATTCTATTGTAGCCCATTTGATTCCTGACAATGCCGGAGCAATTCTGACACCGTTTTTGGCGCTTGTGGTGGGCTTTTTGATCAGTCTGCGGGTAGGCATCGTTCTATTGGTTCTGTTCCTACTGAGTGGCGTACTCCTTGTCCTGATGACCGGGGAAAAGAAGTTTATGGAAATCTACCAAAAGGCGCTGGAGACAATGAGCAGCGAGACCGTGGAGTACATACGCGGGATACAGGTACTCAAGATTTTTGGCATAGACGCTACATCTTTCAAGACGCTGCATCGGGCAATCACGGATTATGCACGGCATGCCTTGAACTATTCCATGAGCTGCCGAAGGCCATATGTGTTATTCCAGCTGATTCTATTCGGCTTTATTGCCATACTCGTTTCAGTGGCAGCCTTAACGCTGAATCGAATTCAAGACCCGGCTGTGTTGGCGGTGGAGCTCATTATGACGTTATTCCTGGGCGGAGTCCTGTTTACCGCCTTTATGAAAGTGATGTATGTAGGTATGTATGCATTCATGGGAACTTCGGCGGTTGAGAAACTGGAGCAGGTGTTTTCAGATATGCAAAAGGATCGGCTTATATTTGGAAACAAGAGCACATTCAAAAACTATGACATTGAATTTGAACGGGTATGCTTTGGGTATACAGACCAGATGGTGCTGGAGGATGTTAGCTTCACTCTGAAAGAAGGAAGGAGTTATGCTCTGGTGGGATCTTCTGGAGGAGGAAAGTCCACGATTGCCAAATTGATTTCTGGTTTTTACAAAGTGGATGGAGGAGCGGTCAAGATTGGGGGAGAGTCCATCGAAGCCTATACAGAGGACGCCTTAATCCGCAATATCGCCTTTGTGTTCCAGAATGTCCGTTTGTTTCGCATCAGTATTTACGAGAATGTCCGTCTGGCGAACCCAGACGCTCAAAGAACGGAGGTCATGGAAGCGCTGTATCAGGCAGGTTGTGACAGCATTCTGGATAAGTTCAAAGATCGGGAAAATACGGTGATTGGCTCCAAAGGCGTATACCTGTCGGGCGGTGAGAAGCAGCGGATTGCAATCGCACGGGCAATGCTAAAGAATGCGAAGATCGTGATCCTTGACGAGGCCAGCGCGGCAATCGATCCGGAGAATGAGCATGAGCTGCAAAAGGCGTTTGCTCACTTAATGAAGGGAAAGACTGTCATGATGATTGCACATCGGCTGTCCAGCATTCGAAATGTGGATGAAATTCTGGTTTTGGAGGACGGGAAAATAGTAGAGCGAGGAACGGACGCGGCGTTGATGGCGACCGATACCAAGTACAGAGAATATCAAACGCTCTATGAACAGGCAAATGAATGGAGGGTTGTAAGATGAGAGAACTGTTTAAAAAGCATTTTGCCCTGACCGACAAGGGGGCCAAAGATTTGCAAAAGGCCAGCGCGGCCTCCTTCTTTGCCTATGTGATTAACTTTTTCCCCGCAATGCTGCTGCTTCTCCTGGTGGATGAGTTGCTGTTGAACAATGTCAAGGAAACAGGGCTGTATTTGTGGGGATCTATCCTGGTTCTGGCTGTGATGTGGATTCTGCTCCGAATTGAATATGATGCACTGTATAACACCACTTACCAGGAGAGCGCGAATCTTCGCACGGAGATTGCAGATATTCTGACCAAGTTGCCCTTATCTTACTTTTCCAGGCATGACCTTTCGGATCTGGCGCAAACCATCATGGCGGATGTGGCAGCTATTGAGCATGCTATGAGTCACGCTATGGCAAAGGCAGTGGGATTCCTGTTCTTTTTTCCGTTGCTTTCGGTTCTGCTGCTCCTTGGCAATGTTAAATTGGGGCTTGCTATCATTCTGCCGATTCTGCTTGGATTCGGGCTTCTTTTATTGTCGAAAAACCTTCAGATTCGGGAGTCATTCAAACATTATCAAAAGCTCCGGGACAACTCTGAGAGTTTTCAGGAGGCCATTGAAAATCAGCAGGAAATCAAGAGCTTTGGCTTGACTCAGAAGATCCGGCAGACTCTTTATCAAAAGATGGAAGAAAGTGAGAAAATCCATCTTCGTGCAGAGATTTCAGCGGGTATTCCTATGTTGTGCTCGAATGTCATTCTGCAATTTGCCTTTGTTCTTGTAATCCTCATAGGCGTCCAAATGCTGCATACAGGAGAGATCAATATCCTGTACTTTCTGGGATATGTACTGGCCTCCATTAAGGTGAGGGAGAGCGTAGAAGCGGTCAGCATGAATGTGGCAGAGCTGTATTATCTGGATTCCATGTGCAAACGTATCCGGGAGATTCGGGAGACAAAGATACAGCAGGGCAAGGATCAGACAATCTCAAGTTATGATATTGAATTTGATCAGGTGTCTTTTTCTTACGATAAGGATACAGAAGTGCTCAAGAATATCAGTTTCGCCGCGAAGCAAAACGAAGTGACTGCCTTAGTGGGGGTGTCTGGCTGCGGGAAAACCAGTATCCTGCGTCTGATGTCAAGACTTTATGATTATGACAGCGGAAGCATCCGGATCGGCGGGCTGGATATCAAAGAAATCTCTACAAAATCCTTGTTTGAAAAGATAGCCATCGTCTTCCAGGATGTAACGTTGTTTAATGCATCTGTTCTGGAAAATATCCGCATTGGGAAAAAGACGGCCACAGACGAGGAGGTCATTCAGGCGGCACGATTGGCCAACTGCGAAGAATTTATTCGGAGGCTTCCGGAAGGGTACAAAACGATGATTGGAGAAAACGGAGCAACACTCTCCGGAGGAGAACGCCAACGGCTATCCATCGCCAGAGCCTTTTTGAAAGATTCACCTATTATCATTCTGGATGAAATTGCAGCCTCTTTGGATGTGGAAAACGAAAAAAAGATCCAGGACAGCTTGAACCGCCTCATTCTGGATAAGACCGTTGTCATTATTTCCCACCGTCTCAAATCCGTTGAAAATGCAGATAAAATCGTGGTGATCGACTGCGGCAGAGTGGAGGCGTCCGGTACTCATCTTGAACTGCTCAAAACTTCTCCAACCTATAACAATTTGGTGGAGAAAGCAAAACTGACGGAAGAATTCCAATATTAGCGTAAAGGGGACGGGGTGACTGTTTTTGAACACGATGCTTATTAGTATTTAGTTCGTTGTGGATACCATCTGCATAGTGAATGGTTTTCTAAACAGGGTGCTGTCCGTTAAAATTCTCATGTTCCTCAGTACTCCGGTTTACATGCGGATGGTTAGCAGGGAAAATAAAAGATTTGTCCTTCTGACCTATAATACTATCCTTGGTCCCTGCTTCTTTATGTTTGGCAACTGGTTTATTGCCCCGTATTGTATGTTTATCGGGTTACTCAGTGAAACATTTTATGGAAACAGAGACATTGTCATAATACCAAGAAATTTGATGCAACCTTTGTAGGAGGAGCGAGTAGAGAAGATGCGGTTGCTATTAAAGAATATGGGGCTGTACGAATATCACATTGTACATCTGGCTATTTTGTCTGACGCATTGAAAGTGGCTAGTAGCAGTGAAAAACTGTGCTCATACATGCTCCGAGGGTTATGGAAGAGCGCTGTAAATATTGTTTTTCATTCTGAGAGGGAAGAAAACATATCAAACAAAGAGTTAAAACCAATACAGAAAGAGGTGTTTCCATGGATATTGTGTTATGGCGTATGAGAATCAAAGATGGCAAGGAAGAAAGAGCCCAGGAGTGGATTGCTTTTCTTCAAGAACATCAGGAGGAAGGAAATAAAACACTAAAAAATGAAAAAGAGCATTTGGAGATTTATTTTTTTAATCAAGAAAATGGGGCCGCATATGCCTATATGTTTGTATTGGCCGATGACTTGGACTATGCCGCCAAGATTGCAGAAAACAGCGGCAATCCATTGGATGCAAAACACATGGAATACATGAGCGTTTGTGTCGATTTGGAGGATTGTACACAATTGAGTCCTGTCTTGGCTTTGGGAGATTTTTCTGTGTTTCATTCGAAAAAATGATAAAAACAACGGATCATCCTTTTTTGCGATGGTCCGTTGTTTGATTATGTGCAAAAGCTACTACGGTGATTGATGCGAAAATATCATTTAGAAGAGTTTATACCGTTGCCAGATATCCTCAGAAAAATAAATACACTTTACTCTTTGGAACATTGTAAAAGACCTTTCAATTGCAGTTGAAGTCTGGAGATAGCATACCCATAATAATTCAAAAAACAGTCAACAAGTTTAGCGCTCAACTTGTTTGACTCATTTTGGAGTATAGGTTATGACAACTACTCATAACAAACGTGTTCTTATGCAGGAACAGATAAAACTTATTAATGAATGTCGCACTGACTGGTGTCATAAAAAAGGCATTGCGCTAAGTACTTTTTACAATTGGGTTAGCAAATGCTGTAAAGAATCCACTGATATTCTGGAACCTAATTATGGTCATCATGAGACTCCTCTGCCTAAACAGGATGTAGCCTTGATATAGTTTCGGATGCAGTTCTGGAATCGGCTGCAGCATTTCAGTAGCAGACTCCATTGAACTTTGACAATTCACATATGATCGAGGTTATTGTAAATGGTATTATAATCTGGCTCACGAATAATACAGATCCCATTCTCCTTACACATACAATCAAGTTACTGAGGATGCTGCCGTGTTAGGAGATATCTACGGTCTGGAAAGATCTACATTGTCTGTGTCTGCATCGACATGATGAAGTCCATTGATGGTTTCTGCGTTATTGTGCAAGAGCACAGAAACTTGGATACAAAAAAGAGAATTGTGCTGTTCTTGGCAACCTAATATAATGTTTGGAAAATCGCATTTTTGTGAGGACCTTCTCGTAGTACGGTATTTTCTGCTACCACGTCTTCGTACCTTTGGGCTATGAAACAATCGGTAAATAAAAAAGCAATTGCCAACATGATTGATGGAAATATCCATATATCAGACATAAGAGACTTGAGAGCACAGAGAATGAGCGCTGTGTTTGTCAATGACAGAGCTAACATAGTAAATAAATAAACTTCAAAGAATCATACAATTGTTGCCAACCACATATAAGCAAAACTACTCGCCAGTATAAGTAAGGAGTTTTTATTGCTGCTCTGGTTTGTATATTTTGCGTTGCTGAAATCAATAAAAGTAAGCAATTTTTATATAATCTGACAACATGATAATTTCCCTTATAGAGATGCCACGTTCTTAAATGTTGCTATCCCGAGTTTTTTGGACGGTTCCAGGATTGTTTTGTAGAATTCATTCGTGCGCCGATATATTAGATATTTGGTCAAAAACGAAATTAGGTATTGACATTTTTGGATGGAAGTGGTAAAGTCAAAAAAGTTAGTATAGACTAACTTATGGGGGTTATATTTCGTATTCCAAGTGAGAGACTTTTTTAACAGAATGGTTAGCTTAAACTAACCATTTGATTGACAGAAGGAGGACTATAGATGAAAACAAGAGTATTATCTCTGTTATTGGCGTGTGTACTGGGATTATCTCTGTGTGCCTGCTCCGGTGGAGGACAGATGGAAACTTCGATAGCAGAGGATTTGTTCACTCAGACAATTGATAAAGAGGATAGATCCGTGCAAGAGAGTGATAAAATTGTGATCACTGATCAGCTGGGACGCACCATTGAATTTGATGAACCACCCCAGAGGCTGGCTACAACAATCATGCCATTCCCTTATATCTTCTACGCTGTAATGGGGAATAATGATTACATGGTCGGTTGTAATCCTTCTTCCGTGATTGCCTACGAAGATAGTACGCTGCGGCATATGTATCCTACTATGGCTAAGGTTGACACAAGTTGGGTGGACACAAGCTTCGTAGTCAATATAGAGGAGTTACTGAAGCTGGAACCCGATGTGGTTTTTCAGTGGAACTATATGACCGAAGAGATCGAAAAGATGGAAAACGCAGGTCTGAAGGTCATTGCACTCCAATATGGCACTATGGACGATTTGGAAACTTGGATTCGCATTATTTCCTCTCTGTATCAGCAGGAAGAACGCGGAGAAGAGTTGATCGATTATTTCTATGCTCAGGTGGCGGAGGTAAGTGATAGAGTTGCCACTCTGAACACTTCTGAATTCAGAAGCATCCTACAGCTTTCCGACAATCTGAAGGTTGCTGGTCAGGGATTCGGCTACTACTTATGGGACAACAGCGGTGCCATCAATCCTGCGGCAGACCTGTCTGGCGAAGAGCTGAATGTTGATATGGAGCAGATCTATTTGTGGAACCCTGAGATCATATATATCGGTAACTTCACCGATCTGCAGCCCTCCGACTTGTTGGAAAACAAGCTGGAAGGTCAGGACTGGTCCCTTGTTCGGGCTGTCAAGGAAGGCGAGGTCTATAAAATTCCTATCGGTGGATACCGCTGGGATCCCCCTGGAGTTGAAACCCCTCTGACGATCAAATGGATGGCCAAAATCCAGCATCCTGAGCTTTTTGCCGATATGGATATGGAGACCGAACTGCGTGACTTTTATCAGGAGATGTACGGATTCACGCTGACAGATGAGATGGTGGTTGAGATTTTGGGTGATACTCAGAATTAAATAAAACTTACTTAAACTTTATGCGGGGAAGTGTGAATTTATGAGAAAGATTGCGTTTTACGGAAAAGGCGGTATTGGGAAGTCCACCCTAACCTCATCCATTGCCGCGGCGATTGCAGGAATGGACAAACGGGTCATGCAGATAGGCTGCGATCCCAAAGCGGACTCCACTTTAAATTTGAGAGCAGGTCAGGAACTTACCTCGGTAATGGACGTGCTGCAGGCATACGGCGGACTTTGCCCCAGTCTTGATGCGATTTCTGTCAAGGGGTATCGGGGGATCGTCTGCGTGGAAGCCGGTGGCCCCACGCCTGGAAGTGGTTGTGCTGGTCGCGGCATTATCAAGACCTTTGATACTCTGGACGATTTTAATGCATTTCAGGTTTATGCCCCGGAATATGTGTTCTTCGATGTGCTTGGCGATGTGGTATGCGGTGGGTTTGCAGTTCCCATTCGACAGGGATATGCTGATGAGGTGGTGATTGTGACCTCTGGCGAGAAAATGGCGCTATATGCTGCCGCCAATATCAAGAAGGCCTTGGACAACTTCCAGGAACGCGGTTATGCTAAGCTCCGCGGAATTGTTCTTAACTGTCGAAATGTCCCCGATGAGGTTGCCATCGTTGAGGATTTTGTGCAGCGGATTGGAACAGAGATTATTGGTGTTGTCCCGAGAGATTCAGACATTCAGAGAGCCGAGGAGCAAAACATGACCGTGGTCCAGATGGATTCTGAACTTCCTGTTTCTCAAACCATCATCGACATCGCCAAACGCATTATGGTACCTGTAGAGGAACAGAAGGAAGGTGCTGTATGAAAAAAGAACTATATCACCTGACAATCGCGAATCTTGACCCTGCCGCGCCGGAATTGGGCACTAAAGGCAAAGTGGTCAGTGGACCCTGCCTTCATTACAGCGCACCCAGTGCGGGAGGATGGGGAATTGTCCGAACCGCGATGCTGGTACCGGAAAGTGTATTGTTGTTCGTGGCACCGCATGGTTGTGGCCGACATGGCTCCGTTTCCAGCGTACAGCTGGGATTGCGCAGCCGCATTCGTTACATGGATATTACCGAGGAAGATTTGGTCTTGGGTAGCCATATGGACCGCATTCCTGCTGTTGTAGAAGACATTCTGAGTTGTCTACCGAAGCGTCCTCCTGCATTCTTTATCTGTGCCTCCTGTATCGATGATTTATTGGCCTCTGATTACAAAAATCTGTGTTTCCGTCTAACTGAACGGTATGGGTTGCCCTTTGTGGATTGCCACATGAATCCCATCACAGCCAATAGCAGTATGCCACCAGCTCTGAATATACAGCGCAGTCTTTATGATTTTCTCTGTAAGGAGAAGAATACGCGTGTTCCGAAAGACACGCTCAATGTGGTTGGACACTTTTCACCTATTAATCCGAACAGTGAGTTTTTCTCCCTGATGAATGAGGCGGGGTTCGAAAAGGTGCTTCAGCTCAGCGCTTGCCAGACCTTTGAGCAGTTTATGGAAATGCGACACAGCAGTCACAATTTGCTCATCAAGCCCTTTGGTCGGGTCGCCTGCCAGGAGATGGAGCGTCATCTGGGTATTCCCTGGCATAAAGAGTTCATCCGCTACCATCCGGAAGGGATCCGCCGTGGCTATGAAGGGCTGGAGACCTTCCTGGAACGAAAAGTTTCCTGGCAGTCCTGCTACGAGAGTTGCATGGATAGTATCTCTCAGTGGCGGAGGCGTTTGAAAGGCTTGCGGGTAGGCGTTGGAATTGGAGTTAACGGCTCTCCCTTTGAAATCGCCATGGCACTGGCTCTATGTGGAGTGGAGATCAGCTTCCTGCTCAGTGATGCTATTATGGAATATGAATGGGAATCGATCGCTCAGTTGAAGCAGAGTTTTCCCGATGTGCCAGTATATACCAGCTATCATCCGAGTATGTCTATGGCGGAAGCTGTCCCGGAAGAAGCCGATGTTACAATTGGTTTTTCCGCCTCCTATGTGTGCCCGTCTTCAAAATTGTTTACATTGGACGCTGATGACCAACACTACGGTTTTGAGGCGTTTACTGCCCTCCTCCAGGGCGTGAAGGATGCTTTGAACAGTGATATTTCTGCCCGGGCTTTGCTCTACACCAAGGGACTTGTGGTGTAAAGCCATTTGTTTTCATAAACAATTGTTAGGAGGTTCTCTATGCGAGGTTTTTATTCGATTTTACCCACGCTGTCTCCGGATTTTTCTGGCGTATGTAGCACTCTGTTTGAATTGGGTGGTATTTTAGCTATCCATGATGCGGGTGGATGCACAGGCACTTACACTGGTTATGATGAACCTCGATGGTTTGACCAGCGCAGCCGGGTGTTTACATCTAATTTAGATGACGCCGAGGCAGTATTCGGAGATGATAGCATCTTTTTAAATAAACTTCTTTCTGCAGATGAATGGTTGGACAGCAAGTTTTTTGCACTGCTAGGTAGTCCTTCTCCTGCCGTGCTAGGAACGGATTATCGTGCTCTTGCCAAATTGGTTGAAAACAGAACAGGCAAGAAAGCAATGAGTTTTCCTACCAAAGGGACGGATTTTTACGATCGCGGCGTTTCAATGGCGCTTTTGAGGTTGGCTAAAACCTTTTTGCCTGAACACCGGACAGACGTGCTTCCTCGCTCGGTAAATCTCATTGGAGCCACTCCTTTGGACTTGACCCATCAGCGGAATGTGGATGTCCTTCGCAAGGTTTTGGAAGATGCAGGATTCACTGTTTGCTCTGTATGGGCTATGGGTAGCACTTTGGAGGAGATTAGCGGCAGTGTAAGCGCGGCCTGCAACATTGCTCTTACGGTTTCAGCCTTGCCCGTCTGCCGATACTTGGAGAGCAAGTATGCAATGTCCTGGCTGGCGGGAAGTTTCTCTGGCCGGAAACCCTTGCAACGGTTCCTGATTCAGTTAGAAAATCTCCTATCCGAGGTTCCTGTTCAGGAAGCAGAGGAGAAGACTGTTGAAAAATATGAAGGGCTTTGTGCATTGGTCATCGGTGAACAGCTTATGGCAAACAGTGTGCGGGAATCCCTAGAACTGGATAGAGAATTTACTTCCGTGGACGTTTGCACCCTGTTTGACGCAGACCAGCAGCTGATGCGTTCTGGAGATCAGGCTCATATCAGCGAAGCGCAGCTTGAAGAAAGAATTCGTTCTGGGCGCTATGATTTGGTTATCGGTGATGGCTTTTTCCGAGAATTGGATTGGGTCGACAGCCCCACCGGTTATGTGGAACTTCCTCATGTCGCAGTCTCCAGTCGCCTTGGATGGACCAGTCAGGTCTGCCCCTTTGGTGATAAGTTCCTGGAACTGCTGGATGCCGCTTTACAGGAGGGCGTGTGATGAGAAGTGCGCAACTGAGTCGAGCGAAACAATGTGCTATGGTATTGCTGTTGGCGATGGCATTGACCGGCGTGTTTCTGATTTTGTTATGTGTGGGGCGCTATTCGGTGCCTCCTTTGGAAGCCTTCCGAATTATGGGAGTAGCCCTCTTTCGGGATGGACAGGCATTGGAGGCGTTGAAGGCGGAGAATCCTTTTGGGGTTAGTGTTATTCTGGGCTCACGCCTTCCACGTCTGTTGATGGGGATGATTGTTGGCGCGGGGCTTTCTGTGGCGGGAGCTACATATCAGGCTATTTTCGGGAATCCGCTGGTTAGCCCGGACATTCTGGGGGTCTCCTCCGGCGCGGGTTTTGGAGCTTCTTTAGGTATTCTCCTGTCTACCAGCACCCTCATTATTCAGGGCTCCGCTTTAACGTTTGGACTGCTGGCTGTACTTATGGTTTTTCTGGTTTCAAAAGTAAATGGTCGGACGGAGTTGTTTACTCTGGTACTCTCGGGTGTTATTATTCAGGCATTGTTTGACGCACTGGTTTCCCTTATTAAATATGTTTCGGATCCCCAGGAAAAATTGCCAGCCATTACAGTTTGGTTGATGGGAAGTCTGGCCAGTTCTTCTTATAAAGATATCATCGTTTCGTGCGTGATCATCCTGCCCTGCATTGCAGTCCTTCTGACGCTGCGCTGGAAAATGAATCTTCTGTCTTTGGATGAAGAAGAGGCTCGTTCGTTGGGGGTCAACGTTCATCGTCTGCGCTCTGTTGTTATCGTGCTTTCCACACTGATGACCGGTGTGACGGTTTCTCTGTGCGGTGTGATCGGATGGATCGGTTTGGTTATTCCTCATGTTGGACGGATGCTTGTTGGCAATGACCATCGTGCATTATTGCCAGCCAGCGCGCTTCTTGGTGCACTCTACCTGCTATTGATTGACACTATTGCCCGTACTGCCACCGCGGCGGAGATCCCGCTTTCCATTCTAACCGCGATCATTGGAGCGCCTTTTTTTGCGTGGATGCTACGAAAGACTTCAGGAGGTTCCACATGATTTTAGAGGTAAAAAACGGTTGCTTTTCTTACAACAGCCGGTCTATATTGTCCGATATCTCCTTCGAGCTGGAAGAGCATAAGGTCATGACGGTTCTGGGCCCAAACGGAGTTGGAAAAACCACGTTGCTCAAATGCATTATGGACTTTCTCCATTGGAAGCAAGGGGAAACCTTTATTGCGGGCCAACCCCTGCGGACTTATAAAGAAAAGGAACTTTGGCAAGTGCTCAGCTATGTACCGCAGGCGAAGCGGAGCGTGTTTTCTTACCGTGTGCTCGACATGGTGGTAATGGGCCTGAACGCGAGCCAAAACTTTTTTAAGGTTCCTGATCAATCGCAGTACGATCAGGCAGAGGAGCTTCTGAACTTGCTAGGGTGTCAGAAACTTATTGACCGATACTGCAATCAGCTCTCGGGAGGAGAGCTTCAGATGGTGATGATCGCCAGAGCGCTAATTTCCAGACCTCAGCTTTTGGTGTTAGATGAGCCGGAATCGAATCTGGACATGAAAAACCAACTTCGCATTCTGGATGCCATTGAGCGTGCTTCGCGTGAAATGAACACCGCTTGCCTGATCAACACGCATTTTCCAAATCATGCCCTTAATATATCGGATCAGACTCTAATGCTGGGACTGGGACAGAAAAAACTGTTTGGTGCGACAAAGGATTTGCTTAACGAGGAAAATATTGAGCGATTCTTTTCTGTACGTTCCAAAATTGTTTCTTTTCAAGCAGATGGCCAGGAACACCAGACCATTTTTCCTTACCGTATTGCTTCTCACAGCAGAGGAGGTGGAATAACATGATTCCGTTTAGCTATGATTTTATGCAACCAATGTATCCGCTCCTGATACAGCAATTTCTGGACGATTACAATCTGTCTGCCGGTGTGGCTTTAGATATTGGAACAGGACCTGGAAATCTGGCGGTTGAGCTGGCAAAAGTAACAGCAATGGACCTGATTTTGGTGGACATTGACGGCGAAGCGCTTCGGACCGCACAGAGCCGCCTGTTTGAATTGGGGGTGGATAACCGAATTTCTACCCTGTGCGCTGATGTGGAAAAACTGCCTTTACGGGATAATCTGGCGGATTTTATCATGTGTCGTGGTTCTATCGGCTTTTGGCCGGTTCCCGTTCAGGGAATAACTGAAATTTATCGGGTACTGAAGCCTGGTGGATGTGCCATTGTGGGCGTGGGTGCCGGACGGTATATGCCGGAAACCATGCGCCGCAGGATCTATGAGTCCATGTCTGCTTCAGATAGAACAACTTCCCCCCGCCAATATACTCTTGAAGATTACGATGCCTTTGCCCGTCAGGCCATGCTGTCGGATTACCGCGTCATTATCGAGGATGATATATCCAAAGGATGTTGGTTGGAAGTAAAAAAATAGAAAACTCCATCGTTTCAGGAGCACTGCCCGACACCGATGGAGTTTTTTGTTTTTTTTACGAGATAGGAGAGGTTGTATCAAATATCCGCGCTTATGTTCGTCAGGATAAGTGGGAACGCGCGATGGATAAATTTGTGATGACCAGTGCTGAAGATTGGCAACAAGATAAGAATACTACAGGATGCATATCTGTACCGTTAGTGTCTGCTATCAAGGTATCCAAAATTATAGAAAGCTCCGTTAGCTATGCTCACACTAAACAGTAATGTTTTGACTCCTCGTAAAATTGCTTGGAACGGTTGTTTTGTGATTCATTCCCGTAGCGCCGAAGCCACAATTAGCAAGTTCAGAAAAGAGGGAAGACAATGACCAAAGTGGTGCAGATGACTCCAGCTAATCCTGTTAATGACCACTTATATATCTGGCAATATTGATCATAATGGGGACGGGAGAGTTTGGCTGAGCACGATCAAATCTATTAACACAGCCTCACTGAACTATCCGTTTCCCATGATCACGTCAGTATGCTCCTTTAAAGGCAAACACTCCGATTTTTAAAATTGCACGAATAGTTTCCAATAAATCATATTCTGGGGAAGCTCTGATGTTCATTTTACTTCAAAACGTTATGGCATGAAAATTGATGGAGCTGCATATGTAACGGTGGCTTCGCAGATCGCGTATGCAATGGCTTCTCTTTGGTATTTTAAGCGAAAAAATAAGAATTAATGCAATTCGCATTGAAAAAACGCTTTTCTCGGGAATCATTTGGAGTAGGTTTTTCTACGATGCTGATGCAGGTGACGATACTGGTACAGCAAACTGTACTTTATAATCTTGCGGCGCAGCATGGCGGAGATACATGGCAGATTATACTCGGCGTGGCATACCGGGTAGTGCCTTTTGCATTTATTCCTTTATAGGACTTTCTCAGGTATATCAGCCAGCGTTCGGAACCAATTACAATACAAAACAGTGCGACAGGGTAAAGGATATTACGAAAGTATTTGCAATCACAGCAATTTTATTAGTGTTTATTTGCTAACTGACGATTATGTTAGTACCGAAGACAATTCTCTCTCTGTTTATTACAACGCCGTCCGTAGTGGAACTGGGAGTAAGAGATTTCCGTCTGTTTCTACTGTAATATATTTTGTTGGGAGTCTGAACTGTGATTCTGCCTCTGATGCAGTCTCTTGGCAGAGCTACGCGAGTGTTCTGGTTATTTTTCGCCAGATAGCCATCTACAACCTGCGGCCTATCATCATGCCTTATATTGCCGGATTTGGTGTATATAGCGTATTTGCCATTTCGCTTATTATTGATATGACAGTTTTTATTGTTGTGGATGGTATGATGCTAACTGAATTTAGAAGAATGGATGTTTTAAAATCTATTGGAAGATAAAAAAATTTATGGAATCATTTATACAACGTTACGAATTTTTATGGTCGAAACAAGTACATAAAAAGGAGGATTATTTTATGTGTGGAATAAAAGGTTTTAGATGATTTGGAGAGCAAGTGTAGTGCTGGTTTGGTCAATAGACAAGGAGTATTATCCCATAATAGTAGGGAAGGTTATACTGCTTTTCTTGATAATTACCAGGTTGCTCTACAAAAATTATTTTTATTTGTGAAGACATTGGTATGAGTAAAAAGGTTGATATATACATAATTTTGAGATTTTATACATTTATATATTGCGCAACAAAGATTATTATTAAATATAATGATTTATAAGTGCCTTGCTTAACAAAATACTATTTTAGAACTCCATAGCCAGAGAAAGTTTCTGGGCTGGAATGATTCTAAAATAAAAAATTATAATTACGTATTTGCATTTAGCTTTGGGAATGCAGGATAAAATAATCCGTATAATAACTACAGACTTTATCAAATTTTTAAAAGAGCAATTGTTAAATAAAAGACTATCCTCTACAGGGATAATGAAAGGTACACTACCCTCCAATAACCCATTAGATGGTGAGTAGGCATTAAGAAAAGACTTAAAAAGCTCCGTGATAAAACTAAATTTTTGTTATATGAGGTTGTGGGCCCCTTCACTTTTTCCTTTATAGGAGTGAAGGGGCTTGTTTAGTTCCTGTTGTTCCTTGAAAACTTTATATTCAACGATTTCACTACGTTAGCTGTCTAGCGCAAATACGGCAATTGGTATAGAAAAAAGACTTCTCTGTCAGCTTACAGGAGCTATGGTGTCCTGTTACTCTATTTATATGTGTAGATTGAGACAGAATAATTTAACTACGAAAAGTTATTCTGTTTGTTAAAAAGTAATATGAAAATATAGAATTCGTCATCTTATTATGAAGATTATATAGTAGTTTGCAGAGATGCATTATTTGTTAATATTTAGTCTGAGCGATCGTTATACCGTTATTCAAGTTTTATAAATAATAGATTAGAGTAAAAAACAGGTTTTTAAAATGTTAATGAATGTGATTTTGACATATAAAAGAATCGATAATAAATAGGAAATATAATTAGGTAGGTGGCTTATTTATATAGTAGTTAAAAAAGTTTAATTTGAGCACCTTACCTTATTTGTAATGGTTGGTCATTTTTCATACATTGGATTTAGTAGATAAAAAACATGAACAGGTTTTACTGACATGGTCATAAAGAACAGATCTCCTTGAGTACAGCTGATGTACGGGAAGTTTGATATGTTGGTTTTTCGCTGCTTCTGTTAGATGTAGAGATGTCTAATGTTTGAAAATTGAATGTATTTAAAACAGACAAAAGATAAGAAAAAAAGGCAGGAATCCAGGGCTGATAATTTACTCAATCAGCATTTTCTTTGCATTTTTGTTCAAAATACCAGGTGTCGTTCACCTCCGGATTTGTTCTTCATTTCATATTTTAAGAATTGGAGGACAAGCCCTATGGCGGAAGAAAGGATTTATACCATTATTGTACAGAGAGAACGTGTGGAAGTGAGCCGAGAAGTTTATTATGCCTATCATAAAGCACGTGAGGCGGAACGATATCAGAATCGTGTCATCCGGCAGATCGAGATGTCGCTGGAACGGTTTCAGGAGGAAGGCGTGAGTGCGGAATATCATGTGGTCCGTTCGGCTCCGGGAATTGAGGAGGAAATAATCCGAGCTGAGGATAACCGCAGGCTGTACCAGGCGCTGGATGAACTGAACGTGGAGGAACGGCTGTTAATTGATGCGTTGTTCTTTTCTGGGATTACGGAAGGCGAGCTGGCAGCCCGTCTCGGAGTTACCCAGCAGGCAGTGAGTAAGCGGAAGAAACGGCTTCTGAGAAAGCTCCGTGAAAAAATAGAATAAATTTTTTGTTTTCTGAGGTTGTGAGCCCCTTCACTTTTTCCTTTATAGGAGTGAAGGGGCTTATTCAGTCCCCGTTGTTCCTTGAAAATTTCATATCCAGCGATTACGATACGTTAGCTGTTCAGCGCGAAAGCGAAAGCGGCATAGAAAGATACGCCACGACCACCTGCAGGCTCTCTAGTGTCCTGCCAATCCAATCATATCTAAGGTGCAGAGCGGTTTTTTCTGTTCTGAAAATGGCCCGTGGCCGGGCCATCCCGCCATGACCTGGGCAGCCTATGATGATACTTCCGTCCAGTCACAGCCCCTCTTGACCGAGGGATCACGCAATGAGGACGGCAGCCGGAGATCCCGGCTGGGGCAGCAAAAGAAGCTGTGCCCATGACGGCCTTGCCAGGGCCGGTTGTAATCGACTGCCAGGCTCCGGGGAGGTGTGCCGAATAGGAGCATGATGTATCAAATAAAAATGAAATGAAGAACAAGTACGCTTTTATACTGTGTGGCGGCGGCTGTTTTTTTAACCGCCGCCATCAGATACAGTTTATCGAAACAGTGAGCTTTTGTCAGATTGGCTAAGAATACCATCCATTTTTATTGGATATTGTGATAGCTGTTTTAGGATAATTCAGATATGTTGTGGTATAGAAAGAATAAACCATCAGAGGAGGAAGCAAATCATGAGGGATGGTAACAAAAGGACCATGGCAATGTATATTCGATTTGGGAGAGCAGAATCGTCCAATCACAGCTCTTGCAAACGCGACAGCATCGACTGGAAACAGATGTGGGAGGATTATCGAAAGGAGCAGAAAAAATATCCCTTGAGTAAAGTCCGGCTTTAAAAGAGAACTGGAAAAACTACATAGAGTTTCATCCCCTTGCTAAATACGAGTGAGGGGATTTTTTTGTTTCCAGAAAATTAGGCAGGAGAGGGGAGAATCAAAGTGAATATTTTAAGAGGCGATTTATACTATGCAGACCTGACACCGGTAACCGGCAGCGAACAGGGCGGCGTAAGGCCGGTGCTGATGATCCAGAATGATATGGGGAACCGGTTCAGTCCAACTGTAATTGTAGCGGCCGTAACCAGCAGGCAGGACAAGCATCCGCTGCCGACCCATGTCCCAATCAGTCCCAACCATTGCGGCCTGAAAGAGCACTCCGTTGTACTTCTGGAGCAGATCCGGACCATCGACCATATCCGTCTGCGGGAGTACATAGGACGATTGACGGAAAAGGATATGAAGCAGGTGGATCATGCGCTGCGAATCAGTATCGGCCTTAGCATGACGGAGAATTACGAAGCGGCAAAAGGAGCCAAAACGAAAATATAGATTTAAAGTTCGATTGAACGTTGTAGTCCAGAATAGGAGGGAGAGGAACTTATGAACGAAAAGAAAAAAGCATGGATATATACCCGGATTGATGCGCCGGAGGACCAGTATGGGAGCTTGAAGCGGCAGGACCAGAAGCTAACCGAATATGCCTCACGCATGGGATGGGAGGTAATCGGACATTCCCAGGACACCGGTTCCTGCCGGGATATGAATCGGCCCGGACTCCAGGCATTGACCGATGCGGCATCACAGGGATGTGTGAATATTCTGGTGGTGAGCGGTCCCGACCGCTTGAGCCGCAATGCAAAGGATATCATTGCTTATGCAGAGTTTTTACAGAACTTTGATGTGGAGACTTATTCGCCGGAACAGGGGAAGATTGAAGTGCTTTGCACTTCTGTGTTAAAGGACTCGGCATTAGCGGTACCGGAAGACAGTCCGAATTTATCCATTCATTAGGAGGCAGGCTCATGGGACAGAAAAAAGAAACAAACGAAGTCCGGTATAGTGTAGCCCGGAAACTGTTGAATCTGATGCTGGAAAATGGCTTTATCACAGAGGAGGAATACAAAAAAATCGATGCTTTAAACCGGGAAACATTTTCTCCGGAATTGTCGAAAGTATATGGGTAAAAACACTAGATATATCTGAAAACTTATGGTATTATGTGGTGCTAACAGGAGAACAAAGAAAGGAAGGAGAGAAGCCTATGGCAAAGAAGGTTGTAAAGAAAATTACAAAAATTGAGCCTGTTAGCAACGGTTTCACCGCCAATGCGGTGGAAGTCAAACGTGTCTGCGCCTACTGCCGCGTCAGTACGAACTTGGCGGACCAGAAGAATTCCTTTGAAGCCCAGGTAGACTACTACACCCGGCTGATTGGGGAAAAGGAGGGATGGGTGCTGGCCGGTATCTATGCAGACGAAGGCCGGACCGGTACAAAGCTGTACCGGAGAGATGACTTCCAACAGATGATGGAGGACTGCCGGCAGGGAAAAATTGATTTGATCCTGACAAAGTCTGTGACCCGGTTTGCCAGAAACACGTTGGACAGCATCAAAGCCATCCGGGAACTGAAGGCCCTTGGAATAGGCGTTTATTTTGAGAAGGAGAGGCTCAACACCCTAATGGAAAAGAGCGAGCAGATGATAACCATCTTAAGTTCTATCGCCCAGGGAGAATCCGAGAGCATTTCCACCAATAATAAGTGGTCGGTAGTACGGAGGTTCCGAAAAGGTACATTCATTATAAGCAGCCCACCGTATGGTTATGAGAATAATGAGTACGGAGAGTTGGTTATAAAAAAAGAGGAGGCGGAGATCGTGCGTTGGATTTTTGATGAATACCTGGGAGGGAAAGGATCCTACACCATTGCCGCAGAACTGGAAACAGCAGGGATTCCCACGATCCGTGGAGCAAAGGAATGGCAGGACAGTGTGGTAAAGGGGATTCTTCGGAACTGTGCATATGAAGGGGATCTGCTGCTTCAGAAAACCTATACGACCGATGGAGTCCCATTCATTCGCAAAAACAACCGAGGAGAACTGCCCCAGTATCTGATAGCAGATGACCATGAGGCCATTATTACCAGAGAGGAGGCTGTGGCTATCCGCCAGATTTATGAGTATCGGAGGGAACGGCAGTGTGTGGAGGATACCAGTGTATATCAGAACCGGTATGCATTCAGCAGTCGGATTCTCTGTGGGGAGTGTGGAACAAAATTTCGCAGGCAGAAAATCTACATCGGAAAGCCATATGAAAAAATCCAGTGGTGTTGTTACCAGCATATTAAAGACAGTAAGAAATGCAGCCAGAAGGCAGTCCGTGAGGACGTCATCCAGGCTGCATTTCTTACGCTCTGGAACCGGCTTGCCAGCAACTATGAGGAAATCCTGATCCCCATGCTTGCGGCGCTGAAGGCAATCCAAGGTAACCCAGAGCAGGACCGGGAGATGCAGGAGATAGAACAGAATATCCAGGAACTAAAGCGGCAGGGCTACAGGCTGGGCAGGGTATTAACCGAAGGCAGCATAAGCTCTGCCATTTTTATCGAGAGACAAAACCAGATTGAGGCACAGCTGGAAGCGCACCGGAGGCGGCTGCGGCAGCTGCAGGGGCAGAAAGCCTTTGAATGGGAGATATCCCAGACCGAATATCTGATAAGCGTCTTCCGCAATCGTCCTGCCATTCTGGAGGCATATGACGAGGAGTTGTTCCTGCTGTTGGTAGACCATATCACGGTGCTGCCCGGACGCCGGCTGGTATTCTGGCTGAAGAACGGTCTGGAACTGGAAGAAAATGGACAGGAGGTGAGCGGAGTATGAGACAGCGCCATATGCCGCTGGGGTACCGGATGGCGGGAGGAAAAATAGTAATTGCTCCAGAACAGGCAGAGATTATAAAAGAAATCTTCCAGGAGTATTCAGAAGGAGCTTCCCTGTACCAACTTGCAAGGAAACTCACTGATCTGGGAGCGCTCAATGCAAACCATAAGCCGGTCTGGAACCATGGGACAGTTGGAAAAATCCTGGAGAACCGAAAGTATCTGGGAGACGAATTCTATCCCAAAATAATAGAATCGGAACTGTTCACCCAGGTACAGGAGCGCAGGAAAGAAAAGAGCAGAGAGTTGGGACGCGTCATGCAGCCTAACAGCTTCGGGAATCGCTCTATGTTCGCAGACAGTCTGGTCTGTGGAGTCTGCGGGCAGCCTTACCGCCGATACGTGGAGCACTGCGGACAGCCGGGAGAAAAAATCGTCTGGAAATGTAAGCACTACATAAATGAAAACAAGGTGTGTTGCCGGAATATATTCCTGGTAAACAGCCAGATCATCCAAGCATTTATGGATTTGATGAGAGGGGTGAAGGATGGGAGCTTTCAAACAGAGCCGGAAACCATCGTGCAAGGCCTGCCCTATAGCCGTGAGGCTGCAGAACTGACCAGAAAGCTGCAGGAATTGGAGGAAAAGCCGGAGTATCCATCCGAGGAGATGGTACGGCTGATTTATGAGCGGGCCAGATTACAATACCGAGTGTCCAGAATCCAGGACCAGAATTACCAGACTGAAAAACTGAAAATAGCCCTGGAAGAAAACCCACTCCAAAAAGAATTTAATGGTGAACTTTTTAAGGCAGCAATACATCGGATTACGGTTCACAAGGACAGTCGGTTCGAATTTGAATTAATGAATGGTGTAAAAATCGAGCTTCCTATCAGGGAAGCAGCGGAAGGGAGGAAACCGGATGAGACGAACCAGAACAGCAACCGTTGTAAAGAAAAACATCTCTGTAATTCCAGCAAATCCGGAATACAGCCGGGATACAAGGGCCCAATATAAGCGGCTGCGGGTAGCCGCCTACTGCCGGGTTAGTACCTTGCAGGAACAGCAGGAGACCAGCTATGAAGCACAGGTGAATTATTATACAGAAAAGATCAATAGCAACCCGGAATGGGTGTTTGCAGGAATCTATGCAGATGACGGGAAGAGCGCCACCATGACCCGTAAGCGGAATGACTTTCAAGCAATGATTGATAACTGCATGACGGGGAAAATTGATATGGTGATCACAAAATCCATCAGCCGCTTTGCCAGGAATACGGTAGATTCCCTTACCCATATCCGAAAATTAAAGGCAAAGAATATCGCCGTGTATTTTGAGAAGGAGAATATCAATACCCTGGGTGATGGCGGGGAAATGCTGATTACCATCCTAAGCAGCCAGGCCCAGGAAGAAAGTCGGAATTTGAGTGAAAATGTACACTGGGGATATGTGCGGCAGTTTGAAAACGGAGTGGTGTATGTAAATCACAATAAATTTCTGGGATACACCAAGGATGAAGAAGGAAATCTGATCATTGTGCCGGATGAGGCGAAGCTGGTCCGCAGGATCTTCCGACTATACCTGGAAGGAAACAGCATTAACAAAATTGCAGAGACGCTTACCAAGGAAGGAATCCGGACTGTGACGGGAAACACCGTGTGGCATGCCACAGTGATTTCCAAGATGCTGATGAATGAGAAATACATGGGAGATGCGCTGCTGCAAAAAACCTATACCGTGGATTTCCTGGAGAAAAAAAGAGCGGTCAATAAAGGAATTGTGCCACAGTATTACATCGAAGGAAATCATGAAGCGATTATCCCACGGGAACTGTTCTATCAGGTACAGGAGGAGAGGGCCCGCAGGGCCAATGTCTACCGTCCGGCCAACAAGAAGGGAGCTACCATCCGGGGAAGATATAGCTCCAAGTATGTGTTAGCCGACATCATGTACTGTAAAGAATGTGGACAGCCTTACCGCAGGCAGGTCTGGGTGAACGGAGGGACAAAAAAGCCGGTGTGGCGCTGTTACAGCCGCTTGAAGAGTGGAACCAAAAAGTGCAAACATTCCCCAAGCCTGGAAGAAAAAGCGCTCCATGAGGCGATTATGGAGGCCGTCAACTCCGTAGTAAAGGATGAAGGGGAGTTCATCGATGCCTTCCGAGATAATGTCATCCGGATCCTGGGCAGTTACTCTGACAACGTGGAGCCAACCGAATATGATGAGAAAATCGATTCGCTGCAGAAACAGATGCTGGCCCTAATCGAGGACAGTGCTAAAACGGAAAGCGCCGATGAGGAGTTTGATCGGGCGTACCGTGAGATTGCAGACCAGATCCGGGTCTTCAAGAAAAAGAGGACGGAGTTACTCCGGGAAAAGCAGCTGGCCGAAGCCTACGACCAGAGAGTGGAAGGCATGGGCCAATACATCCGGAAGACCAACTACCTAAAGCGTCAGTTTGACGATGAACTGGTCAGACGGCTGATTAAGGGTATCAAGGTAATCAGCGAAGATAAGATTGAAATTCAGTTCCACTCAGGGATTGTAATGACACAAAGAATTGACGATTATGACTAAGGCCGGCGGCAGAATCAACGGGTTCCTGCCTGCCGGGCTCCTGACAGTGGTAAGAATAAAGTCCCCAGACATCGTGTGATATTTCTATCACAGCTGGGGGTTTTATTGTTGGCATTATAGAGCGGTATAGGAACGATAGAATCGGAGGAACAGCAGAATGGTATCAGAAGAGTTGAAAAAGATGTTTGAAGGGCGGATCGCAATGCAGGATATGCACTATGTGGGGAAAGCCTGCTATGGTAGACTGGATGAGAATCTTAGAGGGAAGATTGAGCTGGGACAGGGATTCCTGGACAGTGGATATACCCGTCTTACCGTCTCTGTGCTGGAGCGGACCAATGGACTGGTGGATCAGATGAAGTTTTTAATCAGTGATGTGACCGGTCTGAAACAAGAAAACGATGGAGAGCGGATGGCAGGACCGGAACTGAGCTCGTATAAGGACTCTGCCTGGTGGAATTGTGAGATGGAAGAGGCAGACTATCAGAAGATAGCGGAGGCGGTCAATGGATATCTGTCCCTGTTTCAGTCGGAAGAACTGGCGCAGGGACAGCAGGAAGGAGAATCCCAGGGAATGGGAGTACAGACGGGAAAGCTGCCGGGGAATATCCTAACTTAAATCATCGGAACCATATCTAACATAGAAGGAATGAGGAAGGGAGTGGGGCTTAAATGGAAGTGTTTGTGAAGCGTGAAAACTGGGATGGCGGAATCTGGATGAAGCTGCCGGCCTTGGAGGAACAGGCAGAGCAGATCCAGAAGGAACTGGCTGGGTACCATCCTTCCAGGATGATTCCATTCATAGGAGATGTGCAAGTGCCAGTGGTTGGTCTGGCTCCTCTGTTAATTGGAGAATTTGTGTTTCAGGATTCAAACCTGGGGCAGTTAAATTACCTTGCCACAAAGATTGGTTCCTGGTCCGAGCAGGAGCGGGCTGTCTTCGAGGCCGTGCTGCAGAATGAAAAGCCGGATTCCTTGTTGCGGATCGTGGAGACAATGGATCATTTAGACCAGTACGAATGTCATCCAGAGATAAAATCTCTTGAACATTATGGGCATTATCTGTTTGAACAGGAGGGAAGAACGCTGCCGGTTGAACTAACTGGTTATTTTGATTATGAGGCGTATGGCCGTATTCATATGAAAGCCAGTGAACGGCTGACAGATGAGGGGCTCATCACAAGAATCAAAGAGCCAAAACCGGGAGTGGGAAAGAAGCAGAATCCGGAAGTGGTGCAGCCTGGGACAGCGGTATTTCGGGTGTATTTGGCATTTGATAAGAGGTGTCCGGAAAAGATTTGTTTTTATTTCCCGATGACGGAGAAACAGCTGGAAGCCCTGGAAGATAAGTGCAGAACATATGACGTTGATGAGGTGGGAGACTATCTCAGCAATATCTGGGAGTTGGATCAGTTTCTGCCACCGAGGCTCACATTTAGGGAGTTGAACCAGGTTGCAATGGAGATACAGAACCTGGCGGATAAAACCACTGTGTCGAGAAAAAAACTTCTGGCTTCCCTGGAGGCAGAGGTTCCCAGGGAGGTAGATACAGCGTGTCAGATTATCCGTAATTATAAGGATTACGAATTTCTCCCGGTTCAGGAGTTGTCAGCGGAGGGCTATGCAAAGTATCTGCTGAATTTGCATCAGATTTACATCGAGAAGGAGCTGGAACCCTATGTCCGTCTCCAAGAATTTGGTTTGCAGAAAATGAAGGAGAATGGGCCGGTGGAGACAACATTTGGCACGCTCATCTGTAAGGGACATCCGATACAGGAACTGAGTCCGTCTGTTCATGAATTCCGCCTGTACAATTCATTGGCTGTAACCGCCTATTGGAGTGGAAGTGAATCCTTTGTACCGGAGCTTTTAAGCGGGGAGGAACTTCTCTCGTATGAAAATATGATCCGGGGAAAAATCCAGGCCAGCTTAAAAAGCTGCCCTGAGAAGGGACTGGCGGAATATCTGTTTTCTGAACTGCTTAAAAAACGGGTTGCATCCATGACGCCAGATGTAGAAGCATATGCCGGCAGCCTTTGGGGTGTGCTTACAGTACGAACTTACGGAGAATTAAATGACCGGGAGTTGGCGGCTGTAATGGAAGAGTGGAAGGTGATGGCGGATAGTGGCTGGGGTGAAGAACTGTTTTACCGGCCTATTCGAACGGAGAAGGGTGAGATTTATATTGGATTCTGGGATACAGACAATAATGACAACCTGTTCATAAAAACGGAGGAGGAGTTTCGAAGGGACTGCCTGGGTGGAAGTCAGATTGGGCAGGAGCTGCAGCTTTAAACGTAAGTCTTTGAATCAAGTTTTCAATGCAAGCCCAGAACAGCGGCTAAACACGAAAAGAACAAACGTTCTAAAAACATATTGCGATCTCATGTCTGCTCCTGTATAATAGCAGTAGAAAGAGGAGGCGTCAGATCAGATGATTCGGTTATTTGAGTTTCGGGATTTGGATAGGATTATGGAGATTTGGCTGGAGGGAAACTTAAAGGCTCATCCATTTATAAAAGAGGAATATTGGAGGCAGAATTATGAGATAGTCCGCTCTGTTTTGCCAAATGCAGAGGTGTATGTGTTTGAGGAAGACGGGGAGGTTCAGGGCTTCATTGGCATGGACGCAGAATATATTGCTGGATTATTTGTAGCGGAGGGACACCGAGGACAGGGGATTGGCCATCAGCTGATTTCAGAGGTAAAGCGGAAAAAGCGCCTGTCATTGCATGTATATGAGAAAAATACAGGCGCTGTGGCATTCTACTGGACGGAAGGGTTCCGTGTTGAAAACAGCATGATAGAGAAAGAAAATGGGGAGCAGGAGTATCTGATGGTGTTTCATGAGGACAGCGAATAAAATGGAGGAACATATTATGGAAAATGGGCCCCTTGGTATGGATATAAGGAAGTTAGTCCTGAGTGTCTAAGTTGCAATATTTTGTAGAGATACTAAATTAATGAAGGAAAAATATATTGAGAAAGTGAATTCAACAAATCGGAATTTTGTAAAAATTATTGACAGTATGTCATCTTGCGATTTAACTTACTATACGGGCATAAGGAAACGTATGATTTGATGATAGGGGAAGAATTAAAAAGTTGATTCACTTAGTGTTGATGTGGGGAGGTCATTAAATGCAGAGCGCAATCCATGAAGGATATGAATATCAGGATTATTTTACTGTTTCAATAATCCTACAACTGATGCTTCGCCAGACAGATGCTGAAATAATTATTGATCGTAAGGATTTCAGTGGAGATAAATTTGACGATCTAAAGGTGAAGACGCCTAATGGTACCACTGAATTTCAGATTAAGTATTCTGATGATGAAAGCTCCCACAAACTTACTAAAGATGACTTTGCAAATGGTAATGGACATGATATTGCGTTATGCGATCTTTTCGCTTCTTGGAAAACAAGAAAAGAATCTGAAAATGATACTCAGATAAAGTTATGCCTTGCGTGGAGCAGGCCTACTGATGAAGATCCGATTACAGAGTTTCTGAAGCCTATTCAAGAACAGCCCCTGCCTTTTTTGATTGCTGCATATTCGTTTGATGGAGAAGTGTTTTGGCCAGTAGAAAATTTACCTCCAAAAACGTGGAGAAAGTTTAATTTGGCAATTAAGGCAGGACTTATTGCTAGAGAAGACTTTTTGTCTTTTTGTGATGAACTTACGATTATTCTAGAAATGCCTAAGGCAAGTCTTGATTTAAAGAATCCTGGTGGCATAGAAAATGTAATTATTCGGCAAGTTGAGAAATTGGGCGTAGGAATATATCCAAATGATGGTCTCAACGCTGAAGATGTTATTTATAAGCTTGCTACGGAAGTGAAGCACTCCAGAGCGATGGGGAATAGACTTTATACCAATACATTAATGGGACGCCTTGGATTTATAATGGATTATGGGAAATTTGATCAAAGATTTCCAGTGGATTCAGCACATAAGGTTATACTTGACGATGAAATTGAAAGGCTACACGGAACAATTCGTGATTCAAAACGTGTTATTATTACCGGCAATCCTGGATCAGGAAAGTCTTGGCTTGTCGATGAATATATAGATAAACTTGAGAATGATGACAGTAAAGTTATTCATTATAATTGCTTCCAGTCATTGCAGGACACAAATAGTCTTGAGAGAATACGTGTAACTTCCTTATATGGCAATCTGGTTTCACAGATTGTGGAACAATGCCCAGAATTAGTTGAGCATAAGAATACAACGTTTGGTGCTAATAAAGCAGAGCTTGAAAATCTGCTTCGACTCATTGGAGAAGAATTCTATTTAGTAGTGGATGGCCTTGATCACATCTCCAGAGAATATGCTCTACATAAAGATCTTATTTCATGTTCAGAAACTGAAATCATTTCGGAAGTGTTGGAAATTCATTTTCCTGATAACTGCTATGTCATAATAGCATCGCAGCCAATAGACGCACTGGATAAATTCAAAGCCAATAGCTACTGTGTATTTGAAATTGAGCCATGGGGGATTAAGCAAGCAAAATCCTTAATGGCGACTTTTCAGATTACTGATGATACTATCAAAGATGACGATGGTTTATTAATAAGTGAATATCTACTTAAGAAATCTGAGGGAAATGCGTTGTACCTCAGTTATATCTTGCGTCAGTTACGAAACTCAAATATAAATAAAGAATTAATTGACGGAATACCCGATTACGATATTAGTCTATCTGAGTATTATTCCTATTTATATAAAAAGGTTTATAACAATCGCACAGTTAATGCACTTTGTGGGGCAGACTTCTATCTTAGTCTAGATGATTTAATGGAAATTACTGGAGATGGAGAATTTGTAGAACGCGATATATCGGTGCTTCACCCACTATTGATTGAAAATATTCTAAGCGGCGGCTTTTCAATTTATCATGAAAGTTTTCGCCGATTTGTGTTGTCCTCATTAAAGGAGAAAAAGGTTGATTTAGAGAGAAATGTTTATGGTATCCTTGCTGATTGGTTACAGGAGAAACCATTCTTTGAATTTGATAAGTCGTTTTATTATCTTACGGAATTACTGTATAAGATCAAGAGGGATGTTGAAAATACTGCTTTGATTGAGAAAGAATTTGTTCTTAAATCAGTCTCAGAGGGGTATTCTCGAAAACGTATAAGAATGAATCTGAATTGCATTATTCGAAGCGCAGGTAGAAGCAAAAATTTAGTTGCGTTGGTAACAGCTGGTGAATTGTTGGCAATGCTCGATGATATGAACGAATTCGAAAGTACTGGTGAAGAATACTTCCAAGCAATATGTGATATAAAAGGTGCTTCTAAACTAAATCAATTAATGCAGATTAATGGAGAACCAACCTTTGATAAGAATACAGGTCGACTGGCATGTTATATTTCTTCGAAAGCTGGCATTATACCTTGGTGGGAACTGTATTTAGATACAGATGCTAAACAGTACAAGATTGAGGATTTTAAATACTATTTTAGATATCATCTTGATGAACAGGGAGTTAGCATCATTCCTAAGCTCATGAAGATGATAGAAAAAGAAAATGTTTCAATAAGAAATCAATGTATTGAGATTGCGTATGATGAGCTACAGGATTATATAGAATTTGATGAAATTGCTTCAATTGCGGAAGAGCAACAACTGATTCATTGGAAAAGTTATCTTTCATATATTGAAACTGGATATTATCCGAAAAATGATGTTTCTTTTGAGGCTGCAATTGGGAATTGGGAAAAAATCAAAAAACTGAAGATGCCAGGAGAAGAAGATATCAGGATTTTCAAGGAATTATTCTCACAAGTATACCATCTCGCTGAGCAAGGGGACAGAAAAGCTATAGAGGCAGTCTTAGCTGATTGTAAAAATATTAACTGGTTCTATAATTGGATAATTTATTCTATCAAGATGGCAGAATTGTGCATACACACAGCACAAATGGATTCTAAATCCATCTGTGAATCAGCGATTACTAATTTAGAATTATTGCTACAGGATACGGAAGTTTTCAAGGGAGAACCACGTACTTGTGATTTATATTTTCTCCAGAATGAGTTAACAAGGTCATATGAACGGGCGGTAGAACTGATTAACAAAAATGGGACAGTAGAGGATCTGGAGAAAGCTTTAGGTATTCTCGAGCGACTTGATGATGAAACTGGAACAAGTTTTGATCATAGCATGGGAGGGCCATTAACTGATGCTGAATTTTTGAGATTAATATCTCGTTTTCTGACTATTGATAATTATGAAATTGTAAAACCTTATTTATTAAGGACTCAGGAGAAAATAGAAAAAAATGAGGTATATGACTGCATAGCTGCGGCAAAGCTTCGCTTTGTTAGTCTTATTTCAAAGTATAATCAGGCTGAGGCTTTAGAGTATTTTGATTTGTGTACACGTTATCTTGTTGCATATGGATATCACAAGGATATTATTCTGGAGCAGATTATGGATTCTTATAAAATATTTTTTAAATCTGTTGCAGAAAATCCAGAAGAGGAACGTGACACAATAACGAAAATGACAATAGCTCTTTGGAATCATACAGATGGAAGAGAAACAAAGCACTTTCTAAACCACTGGTTTGATGAATTGCTTGAGACAGATTCGAGGTATGCTCTTGCATTTCTGGCCGGGTTACAGATCAAGTATGGAAAAAGCTGGGTTGTGGAGTGTATGTTACGTTCTGCTATAGAGAAGTATTGCAATGACTCTAGTTATTTGGATATTGTAATTGGACTGATAGAGTCGCTTCCGAATGATACAAGCCCAAGAATAATTGATGCGGCCACATCTGTATTCAGAATACTAGAGCAGATGTGCACAGGAACAGACGATGATGAAAGATTACGGATCAAGCGCCGTATGAATGAACTTGTTATCAATGTTGTTTCAAGATTCAATATACTTGATATGCCTTGGCCAGACAGTGATTCTTGGAAAGATGGAAGTATAAAAGAATTCTTGTTAACAGTCAAGTCAGCGGGATTTGATGTTTCACAGTATATAGAATATTTCCGCATAAAGAAAGCTGACGATATAGACAACAAAGACGGTAAGAAAACAGTTGATGTTTTTGAAGACAATCAAATACATTTTGAAGCCTCAACCCCAGAGGACGCAAAGAAATGGTTTGAAACACATGATTTAACTGAGCGAGATATACAAGATATCTGCGAATTTCTTAAGAATTATCAGAATGATAAAGATACTTTACTTGAGATACTGAGATTCATAATTACTAGAGCTGGTGGATGGAGGTACAGTCAGAAACATAAGGATACTATTCTACAAATCATTGGGCAGTTGGAATTGGATGATAAAGAAATGTCAGAAGTTCATATGTTGATATACCTTAACTCATATGAATGGGGAAGCTCTTTAATTGATAAGGATGAATTTCTTAATAGTATACGAATGAAATCTGATGTGGCCTGTGACACGTTTTATCGTGAATTACCTGAAGTTATTATTTTACATTCGGGCAGAATTACAAAAGGCATTTTGAATGCACTTTTTGCGGTTGGATTTGACAAGGATAGTATTATCACGATTTGGAGAAGTGCATTTGATATTATGAAGCTTCGTTTTCCGAACCTTGATCAGTATCCTATAGACAATGTTTTGGAAGAAATGGATGAACTGTTAGAACTGCGTAACTGCTTATTAATGCGGTTCATTGATGAAGGGAAGGAATCGTTTTTGGCAACGTATGCTTATTTGGCGAATGCTGCTGAAGAAGAGAATTATTCAGAATTCACGGAATCGATAGTTTTTTGTCTGGAGCATTATGAACAGTATAATCTCGTGACACAAATAGCAATCGCAGATTTAGTAAGATGTTATGGTTATCGTCTGAAGGATTTGAATATAGATCGAATGCTCAATGCAATTAATGCTGTTTATCCAACCGGAAATTTACTTTTGGATGTCATATTTTCGGAATTTACAATATATAAGAGCTTTCTTTTAAAGTGCTCTGATAAACATGCACCCGATTATATGGAACAGGAAGATATTGAGTTTTATTTAGCGGAACAACTATATAATCTTGGGAAAGAAAAGACTCGAGAAAGAGCTGATGAATACGCTAAGAATTCAATATATCGAGATCCAATTATGCAGGTGGTAAATACCTGTGGTATTAACTATGTAGAACTTTATGATAAACTACATGCATCAAGGAGGCTGAATGATAAAATACAAGATTTTGTTGGGGGCTCAAGTAAGATTCCTGAAACAAATACCGTGTACAAATCATATGTAATTCAATATGCGCTCCATTCAATCATTGAAAAAGCCTTTGGGGACAGAAACCCCGAGTTGATTCCACAGAACTTGCTCCGGTTGATGCCTGACTATCAGGGAATGTATAGATTATTTAAATGTCGTGAAGTGCAACCTAAAAATCATCTGTATGATAAGAATAATTCGTGTGAGCCTTTTTTCAAAAATAATGAGGACCAATACATTCTAATAGGCTGCTCTGAAACAAGGAAACGCATCGATTATCAACAGGTATCTTTGGTATTTGCATATCAAGGAATAGTAGGAGAGAATGACGAAGAAGGTCAGATTCCATTCCAACAATATTTAGCCACAGCGGTTGAAAAGGGAGAAAGCTTTATGATTTCAAATAATTCGGAATCACTGATTGATTTTATTAGAACGCTAGATCGAGAATTAGAAGATGAAGACTATCTGTGGCCCGGAATGACAGTTTCTAAACTACTTAACGTTCATATTGAATTTGATTTTTTACATGGGAGATATATTGCAGTCAATCAGGAAAATGATATTGTCTTTATTATGAAAAAATGGTCATCGAGTTATAAAGGTGACAGCGAGTATTCTGGAAACGCGATTCCATTATATAGTGGTACTGAGTTGTATATAAAGAAAGAGTATATTGGAACGTTGGAGCAACGATTTGGAACACTGATGATGAAAACCTGTGTGCAATCATACACGCATACTTATTGATTTACTTAAATAATGGACAACTTATGGTAGGCGGATTTATGGACATAAAAATTGCAAATGGTACATAATAAAAATGACCAGCAGGATTGAACCTAACTGGTCATTTTTGTTAATTACAAGCTAGAAGGCTGTTATGATAGGGCGTTGGTTAGTAAACGTTATTTATCGTAATAGCCTTTATTTTATTTGTTCGAAAAAATCGATTAAGAAAAAATGGCTAAGGTGGTTGATAAATATGCAGTCTTGATTCAAGAGCTAGAAACCTTACAGGGACTGCGGATTAAATTGTAAAAAGGGACAGAGGAGGTTAAATGGTGAATTTTTTGCGAATGGAGTTAAAAAAGGTGCTAGGTATGACCCGATACAGCGAAGATGCAACATATATCGGAAGTTGCGGTTATGTGAGAGTAAATGAGGAAGTTCGTATGCGTCTGGAGTTTTCCAGATCTTCTACTACAACATATGACGGAATCGTTATGACAATGCTTAACCGAAAGGAGGGAACGATTGATACCAATGCGTTGAAATTCCGGGATATTTGGGGCAGGAAGGCGGTCAGCAATCCCAATTTCAAGGAAGGGATTATCCCGCACATTTGGGAAAACAAGGAGAAGGAGTGGTATGTCTATAAGCCGAACCAGAAGGATTACCAGATATTGGCGGATGAGATTAGTCAATATGTTGGACTGTTTCAGGAGGCAGAAATAACTCAGGGACAGCAAATGAATATGTAAATCCGGGAATATGGTAAGGCTTTGCTGTGAAGGAGGTGATGGTGTTCATTGTGTGAATAGAAAAGAGCAGATTGTTATGACAGAGAGAGACTGATGAAAATCAGTGTCTTTTTTCTCTTGCAAGAGAGCAAAAAAGAAGGAGGCAGAGTTCCGGCCGGGAAAAGATATCTGACTCTTTTTTGAATGGATTTAGAACAGAAAGCGATTGAAAGAGTGAGGATGGCGTCAGAGATGTCCCTGCGACTATACGGACGCCCTTTAGTTGTAACGGACAGTGGAGGGAAAGACAGCGCGGTCTGTAGGGAAATTGTAAGACGTGCCGGGATACCATTTGAGATTCATCACAACCTGACGACAGCAGATGCACCTCAGACCATTTACTATGTGAGAGATATTTTTCACAGGTTGGAACTGGAGGGGATTACCTGCTGTGTGAATTATCCGATATACAAAGGCCAGAGAGTTACCATGTGGTCTCTGATCCCTATGAAAAAATTCCCACCGACAAGGCTGCAAAGATATTGCTGCCAAATTTGTAAAGAGAACTCCTGCCGGGAGCGGTTCATTACCACCGGTGTACGTTGGGCGGAGAGTGTGAAGCGGAAAAATAAACGAGGCGTTTTTGAAAATTTTGTCTCAGATCCCAGTAAGAAGATTATCCTGAATAATGACAATGATGAGCAGCGCATGCTGTTTGAGAGTTGCACATTAAAAGGGAAAAGAATCTGCAATCCGATTGTAGACTGGCGGGACTCAGATGTGTGGGAATATATACGCAGCGAGCGCCTGGAGCTTAATCCGCTTTATGATATGGGATTCTACCGAGTCGGCTGTTTGGGATGCCCCATGGCAGGGAAGAACCGTTGGACAGAGTTTCGTCTATTCCCGACCTACCAACGGGCATATATACGATCATTTGGAAAGATGCTGGATGTAATCCATGCTGGCGGCGGCAAAACGAAGTGGAAGACAGCGGAGGATGTTTTTTCGTGGTGGATGGAGGAAGAGACTATAGAGGGGCAGATAAGTTTGTTTGATCGAATTGAATGGTTGGGAGAAAAGGATATTTTGTAGAATCTAAGCGATATCAAGGGGGATCTAAGCATTGGGGTAGAGATTGGCGGAAAGGAATTCTCTACTTCAATGTTTACATAGATTAGAAAACCTAGTCAGAATTCTTGGATATAGGTTACTCCGGAAACATAAAAGAACAAATGTTCTCTAAATCTATTGCGATATACACAATACTAAGGTATAATAGAAATATGATGTAAATGTATAGATTTATAGAATAATAGATGGTAAAATGAAAATTACAATAGAGAGAGATGGGTGAGAGAAATGCCTATAGCGATGGATATATGCCCTCGACAAAAGACATGGGAAGAGTATAAATATGAAATCGAAGCGCTGAAAAAGTCAAATAACTGCAATTCGGAGAAAGAAGAAATTGCATTTGCCCGCTCATTTAGCTTTTCTGTCATGAAATTTCTGTGGCGAAATGTAAATTATAAAAAAAGGTGGGAGTGTAGGCAAATAAAGATTGTTTCTAAAAGGTTGGATATTTATGCAATAAGACTGGCGAAAGATATTGCAGATTACTTTATTACATTAAATATAATGGAATATGCGTATTTAATGGGCGCTATGTATACAATGCTTTTACCTGACAGCTATCGTTCAGATAATGGAGTTTACTATACACCACCGTCTATATCAGAACGTCTTCTTGATTTATTAGCAGCAGAGGGGGCAGATTGGGCAGAAGATAAAGTCTTAGATCCGGCTTGCGGAGGAGGAGCATTCTTAGTTACAGTTGCCAATCGTATGTTAGGGGATTATAGGATAAAGGAATTATCTGCAATCGAAAAAATCGAACATATAGAAAAGCATCTATCAGGTATAGAAATAGATATATTTGCAGCATGGATTACTCAGACTTTGGTTGACATACTGTTGTATTCGGAAACGATAGTGGCGGGAAGAAGGCTAAAGTCCATCGTTAAAGTTCAGGATACAATTCAATGTATTGAAACAGAGACAAGGCGTTTTGATGTAATAGTTGGAAACCCGCCATATGGTAAAATAAAGCTGGATGAGGAAACTAGAAAACTATATTCAAGATCATTATACGGACATGCAAATTTATATGGGCTATTTATTGATGCATCATTAAGGATATTGCAGTCAGGAGGTTTGGTCGGATTTGTAACGCCAACTTCGTTTTTAGGAGGGAAATATTTTTCAAATCTGAGAAAGTTATTAGTTGAGGAGAATCCTCCTTTAGCAATTGATTTTATTTCAATGCGGTCCGGTGTATTTGATCAGGTCCTTCAAGAAACGTGCCTGGTTGTTTTTGGACCTAATAGAACGCGGTGTGTAACTGCGAATAAAATTAATGTGGAAAACAATGTATATAGTGTTGAGCGAATTGGAAGTTTTCAAATTGAGGAAGGAATAAAACCATGGGTAATTGCCCGTGAACCGGCAGAGGCTAATATCGTTAAAAAAGTTAGAGGAACGAATACCACATTACAAGACTATGGATATAAAGTTTCAACAGGGCAACTGGTATGGAATCGGTTAAAAACACAGATTTATGAAGAACCAGAGTGTGGGGTAAGACCTATTATTTGGGCAGAGGCAATTTCGGTAGATGGACAGTTTAAGTTTAATTATCAATATAGACGTAAAATGAAATATATAAAAATCTCAGAAAGGCAAGAATTCTTAGTATGTAGACAAGCAGCAGTACTGGTTCAGAGGACTACTGCAAAGGAACAGAACCGAAGATTGCAGACGTGTATATTGCCACAGGAATTTATTGATAAATGGGACGGAGTTGTGGTTGAAAATCATGTAAATATTGTACATTCGATATCGGACGTCCCCAAAGTATCCCAAAAGGCATTAACGCTGATTTTAAATTCACAGACAGTAGATCGAATATTCAGATGTCTGTCTGGAAGTGTAGCAGTATCGGCTACAGAACTGCAGGCAATACCTCTACCACCAGTTGATAATTTGAAGGAATTGGAAGAAATAGCGGCAGCTGTACATAAGGCGAATACTGATAAAGAAATGCAGGAGAAGATAGAGAATATCATTTTAAAAGCATACGGGCTGGAGGATTAAAAGACATGGTTTCTGAGTGGTTATCTGGAGAATTGCCGGAGATTGAAGAGATACAGGAAAGATTAAAAGCTATTTTTCCAAGAGAAATAGACGTAAATGGTTATATAATCCGTGAAATGGGTGCAAAAACAGTATTCACAATGCTATATAGTTTTTGTGTTGATGAAGAGGAGTGGATCAGGCCAGCAACTATTACTTGTATGACGGATGAACAAGCCGTTATGCAAACGCCGGAAAAAAGAAAAGAATGGCTCGCTTTAAGCCAAAGCAAAGATGCTCCTAGAGATATACCAGGAAGGTGGTATAAACCTAATACAAGAGAACCTATAAGGGATGAGACAATAAGAGAAATGGTACGGTTGAACGCAGTTATAGAAAGAGCAGGATTAGCAACAACCTCCCCATTACCCAGGTATTCTTTGCAAGCTCAGTTTGCAGATCTTTTTAATCCTAAATTACAGGGTGAGGAATTAGATTTAGCCATTCAAAAATGGCAGGAAGACTTTTTGTCAGCAACTTCGCTGGCAAGAGTCGCGTTGTCTAAACGATTAGTTTCGGCATCATCAGATGGAGTATTAGTGAACCTTCCGAATGGTGAAACTAGAAAAATGGCTTCAGGCCCAAGTAGTGAACTTGCAAAGGCAGTTGTTGAGCAGTTTGCTAAAAAATTCATGAAAGATCCGGCAGTTATCTTAATGAGTGAGTCGGCTAAAAAGTTATTACTAAAAGATGATGATTTGTGTCAAGCAATTGGTTTTGATGTAGATGTATCTACTGTGCTCCCAGATTTGATTTTAGCGGAATTAGGAGAAAAGCAGCCGATTATAGTGTTTATCGAATGTGTTGCAAGTGATGGCCCTATTAATGATCGTAGGAAGTTGGAATTGTTAGAGTTGGCGGCGAAAGCGGGATATAAAGAAAAGGACTGTGTTTGTGTGACTGTATTTAGAGACCGCTCTAACTCCGTAAGCCGTAAGTTGGTTCCATCTATTTCTTGGGGAACCTTTATTTGGTATGCTAGTGAGCCGGATAATATTATTTACTTGCGAGAGGGAAATGAAGAAAGAGCAGTTTCTATTGGTGGATTTTTAGAACTGTAAGAAAAAAAGATGCTGGTTGAGATCAATTACTAATAGTGAGTTATAAAGGGCGGTTTGTGTAAGTGTTAAGCATACCGCTCTTGCTGTACGAAAATTAATAATATAAGGTTATATTGTTAAATGGTTTTCAAGGGGGAGTGTAAAAATGGCTAAATATACAGATGATGATATACGCAAAGCATCAAAAATTACATGTAAGATGGCTGGAGAATATTTAGGCATATCTTCGATGGCGGTTAGTATTGGTATGAGAAACAATCTTTTACCAATAGGGTTTGCGATTCATAATGAAGAGAGGGATCGATCATATTCAGAAAGCTGGAGCTACCATATTATTGGGGAACGTTTGATAGCATATAAATACGGAAAAATTACAGAGGTTCAGGTTCAAGGTATAGAGAAGAATCTACAAACTATTATTGAACAATTTCAGGAAATGAAGAATGATCTGGTTTTTATATTAAGCGAAGACGCAAAATAGGAGACATTGATTTGTTTGAATATGCGTTTTCGCTTTTTGCCTATAGTACAAAAGAAGGGGAGGTAGATAGTGATGGAGAATACGATAAAGATTAATAGACAGAAATTGTATGATGAAATATGGGAAATATCTGCCTCCGGTGTAGCAAAGCAATATGGATTAAATTATGCTAAACTGCTACAAAGCTGTAAAGATTATGAAATCCCGATCCCACCATCGGGGTATTGGACAAAAATAGCTTGTGGAAAAGAGGTAAGTAAGGCACCCTTGCCACAATCTGATATAGATGAGATAGAAGTGCTAAAGCAAGGGGTATCACGGAAAGAAAAACGTCAACCGGAACCTACAGAGAAAATTGTTAAAGAATCAGATGAAAAATCAGAAAACAATAAAAATGATAAGGTTAAGGCTATTGAAGAAATAAAAGAATATGAATTGGAAGTATTGCCAGATGTATTGAATTTTTTAGATGATGAGGAACGGACAAAGGTTATAGAAATAGCTAAAGCATTAACAGTACAAAGCAATTCGCGTCCACATCCTAAATTGGTTGCTTATCGTAAGAAAATATCTGATTGGAAAAAACAGGAGGCAGACAGAAGAGGGAGATATCATTCTAGTCGAGATGATATACCCTTATTTGTAAATGATGTTTCGGAAAGTTCGATGGGAAGAATTTATGATTTTATGAATGCCCTTTTTCAAGCAGTCGAACAGCTTGGGGGAGTTATCTATGAAGATTTAACTGTTAAAATTCGAGAGGATAAGGTGCGGTTTAAAATAGTGGAATCCATGGATAAAGTTCCTCATCAAATGACGAAACAAGAGGCTAGAGATTTGCTAATCTATAAAGATGCGCAAAAGCAGCACCGCTGGGCGTCTGAGCCTAGAATACCAAAAACTGATAATGTATATAATGGGAAAATTCGGATTGTTTTTTCAGATGGTAAATATTTTAAAGACAGTACAAAGACGAGACTAGAGAGCCAAATAGGGGAAGTTTTGATTTATATGTATCAATTGTCGGAAGAGTTACGTTTGGAGCGTGTAAAGCGGGAAGAAGAACATAAATTATGGGTAGAGAAACAAAGGCTAGCTGAGGAACGTAAGCAGAGACTTGAAGATGAAAAAAGAAATACTAGGGTTCTTCTAAATCGGGCAAACGATTATGAGATGGCCTGCAAGATTAGAACATACATAAGTGCTGTCACACAGTCTCAGCCGCTTACAGAAGAAATGATTAAATGGATTAAATGGGCTTCGGATAAAGCTGATTGGTTTGATCCTATCGTTAGTCGTGAGGACGAATTCTTTGGGAAAAGAGAACATGATAAAGCGGATGATGATAAGAATATATTTACTAGAAATCGTTATGGGTATTAGTGAGACTGATATTTATAGTAGTAAGTATAAAAATTAATAAAATGGGGGTATGATAATGTATTTATCTTTACTGAAAATCAGCAATTTTAGATGTTTTGATGACAGTGAACATATTATCAGTTTTAATCCGGGTTTAACCATACTGGTTGGTGAAAATGATTCAGGTAAATCAGCGATAATGGATGCAATCAGAATTGTTTTAGGCACAACTGATCTGGGGTGGATTCGCATAGAGACAGATGATTTTTATAAGGAAGATATTTCTTTGGAAATAAGTATTATGTGTAAATTTTCAAATTTGTCATCTGAAGAACAGGCTTCATTCTTGGAGTGCTTGACATATGAAGATCAAGAAAAATCAAAGGTGCCTTGTCTTTATTTACATTGGAGGTGTAAATATTTGACATCATTTAAACCGCCACGTCCTATTTCATCAATATCTACGGGAAAAGACGGAAATGGCCCTGTACCGTCAGCAGAGGCACGGGAACTGCTTCGCGTTACTTATCTACGGGCGTTGAGAGATGCGTATAGTGATATGCAGTCGGGAAAACATTCACGATTATCTCAAATTGTTCATAATATTTCAGGATTAAATAATGGTGAAAACGAATTTCAAGAAGGCATGGATTTGCACAAATTATCGTTAATTGGTATCACCAATTTATCGAATAGTTTATTGGAAGCCCATTCAGCCATTAAAGCCGTAAATGAAAATTTGACAGAAATTCTAAGTAGTCAAATGTTACTTAAAAAGGATACTATTAAAACTAGATTTGAAGTGGCTGGGACTAATAGCAATGATCTACAAAAAATGATAACTCTTCTCGAAAAACTCGACTTAGCCGTAGATAAAAATGCAAGTGCTATGCAGGGGAAGGTTGGATTAGGCACAAGTAATATCATGAGTATGGCATGTGAATTGCTTTTACATAGAGAAGCCGAAGCCGCAAAAAAATCCTCTTTTTTGCTTGTTGAAGAACCGGAGGCACATGTACACGCGCAAAGACAATTGAAACTGATTCAATCACTAGAAAATGAGGCGGAAAGCAAAAATCAACAGATTATTATGACAACACATTCTCCATTATTAGCTTCGGTTGTTAAACTGGGGAATATAATATTAGTAAAAAATGGACAAGTGTTTCCGATGGCAGAAGGGCATACCAAGCTAAAAAAAGATGATTATAAATTCTTGGAGAAATATTTGGATGCAACTAAAGCAAATTTGTTTTTTGCAAGAAGTGTAATTATTGTTGAAGGTCCAGGAGAAGCATTATTACTTCCTACAATCGCAAAATTACTGGGGCGCAATTTTACAGATTTTGGAACATCATTGGTTGATGTAAGAAGTACAGGACTGCGTCGCTATGCAGGTATTTTCCAACGTGTTGATGGTGATACTCTACTGGATATTAAAGTTGCTTGTGTTACTGATAGAGACATAATGCCAGACTGTGCTCCGCATATTTGTATAAATGACGAATATACATTAGATCCAACGTCATGGCCCAAGAAGAAATATAGAAATTGGAGAGCGGAAGCTGATTTTACGCCAGAAGAAGCAGCTTCTCATATCAAAGATATCAAACAAAAAGCTGATGGACAACAGGTTTTAACATTCGTTGCTGATCATTGGACGTTAGAATATGATTTGGCTTTTGCAGGTTTGCAGTATACTAACATGAAAGGGGCATTGATAAAAGCAATTGTAAAAGTAAGTTATGTTGAAAAAAATTGGGTTGACAAGATAAAATCTATAACAGCAGATATTGATAAGTTACCTACTCTTGAAGAGAAGTCATCTTATTTTTATAATTTCTTTGCTGGAAAAATCGCATCCAAAGCGGACTTTGCTCAACAGTTTGCGTTTGAATTGGAAGAAACATTTACTGGAAAATTGGAAGAGTTGAATGAGGCATTGCCATCATATTTGGTAGAGGCCATAAAATATGTCACAGAGGAATAGAGATGGGGATTGATAGACTAAAACAAATAGAAATTACAGACGAGGATGTTACATGGGTTGAATCTATAATGGGCTTCCGTTTTGATGGTAACAGATCTGATATTATCAAAAATTTGGAATCAATAGATATTCAAGCATTCCCGGGAAGTGGAAAAACAACTATACTGATTGCTAAATTGGCGATATTGGCAAAGAAGTGGTCATATACTAATGCGGGAATATGTGTTTTGTCCCATACAAATGTTGCCCGTGAAGAAATTGAGGAGCGATTAGGTAATACGGATATAGGGAAAAAGCTTTTGATGTATCCACACTTTATTGGTACCCTTCATTCCTTTTTTGATACCTTTGTTGCTTTACCTTGGCTCCGTTCTAATGGCATTTCCATGAATTTAATAGATTCAAATATTGTTAAAGAACAGCGATGGAGCAAAGTTCCCTATAAAGCAAAATTGTATTTAGAACATTTGCATGTTAATGAACAAATTTGTAGTCATAGCGGTGAAATAGGTCAGATTAATTTACCTTCAACAAACAAATATTATCAAACTATATTAGACATAATACAAGAGTCTCAACAAAATGGGAATTTTACATTTGATGAGATGTTGCTATATTCCAAACAGGCGTTGGAAGAGTGCGATTCTTTATCTATTGGCCTACAACAGCGGTTCCCAATTGTTTTTATTGATGAAGCACAAGATACCAATTCATTTCAATGGGAATTGCTTCATAAAGCGTTTCCAGAGTTGGATGGTATAACAATTCAACAAGGATTTGGCGACCGTAATCAAGCAATTTATAATTATGTTAATGAAGTTGTCGATAAGCCGGAATTTCCAAGGATAGCACCGTTAATACTTAACGAAAGCCAAAGATTTGATAATAGGATAGCTCGTTTAGCCAATACGGTAGCTGTTTCGTCTGAGCAAATGATAGGTACACAAAATGAATTTACTGAAAGAGAAAGTTGCCATACTATTTATTTGTTTTCTAAAGATAAGGCTCCACAAGTAATTGAGGAATTTGGACAGCTTGTTTTAAATACATTCTCTGACGCGGAATTATTAAAAAATAGAAAGGCTGGCTGTCACGTTGTAGGTATGGTTCATGTTAAGAAAGATGATACCTCTGAAAAACAGTTTCCCAAAGGTATATATGATTATTGGCCATGTTATGAGGCAAATAAAATGAGCAAGAATACAAACCCGAATCGACTAATAGAGTATATTAGAATGGGACGTTACGAGTTTGAAAAGAATGGAGAATTATGTGGTTTTATAGACTGGAGTGCAAGAGGTATTCGGAGACTGATTAATATAACAAAGGGTCAAAATTTTATAATAGCAAACAATAATCCCTTTTCTGCAATCGCTAAACAACTTCCGGAGGAAAAACAATTGGCAATAAGAAAAGACTTTTTTCGGTTGTTTGCTGCGGATATCTCAACTGAGGAAAATTGGGGAAATATACAGTGTATTATAGAAGATATTTTGGACCAGTTTGATTTGAAGATAAATAGTAAAGCAAAAAGCTTTGTTTTATGGACAGCAGCCACTGATTTAAAATATGATGATCAGGAGAAAACGTTAAAAGTATTACCTAACCATTACATTTACAGGGAAAAGAATAGTGAGCGGTGTGTTGATTTGGAATTTGGCAGTATTCATTCAGTAAAAGGAAGGACACATTTGGCAACTTTAGTTTTGGAAACTTTTTCAAAAGCGCACAATATGAAAAAGATATTAAAATATCTGTGTGATAAGCCACCAAAATCAATAGGGGCCAACCAAAGTCGGTTGAAATGTCAGTATGTAGCCATGACACGTGCAAAAGCACTATTATGCCTTGCTATTCCGATAGAGTTCGTAGATGATAAAGCGCAGGAATTACTGGAGGCTGTAGGCTGGACAATTAAAATAATTAGCTAACACACTGTTAATAATAAAGCTCTTGAGGTAACGTTTCTTAAGGGCATTATTATTGGCAGTGCTCATCACCAATAAAATTTTTCTCTTTCTGGAGATGCGTGAATATATCTAAGTCCTAAAATATGGTACAATCGGATAAGTAAGTCGTGAAGCAGATTTAAAAATTTAACAATATAGTTTATGAATTGTTTGGGCAGGAAGTATTATGCTTCCGCCAAGGCTAAACTATACTTTTCGAGTATCCGAATCACAGCTTCTAAGAATTGTGAGACCTTCTGCCTTTTAGAGAAAAGAGACCCGTAATTATATTAGAAACTCTACTATTATATTTATGAGAGTTGCCACAAGAAGTATGAAACTCTTTTCACTATAAAAAAGGGAAATATATGTACTGCTTGGCTGACTGGGTTATGGTGATTTGGGGCATATATCCAAATGATGCGATAGAAGCAACTGGTTTTAAGGACGATTTGGGAACGAATAAAAAACAAAGCAAAATATTTGAGCTCTTAGAATTGATTGATGGGAAGAGCGTTTGATTTTATAAATAAATTAGAATGATATGCAGAGGATAAGGGAGTATGAAAGCAATAAATATATATACATATTCAAGAATACAAGAAGATATGGCTACTGAATTCGAAAATATTCTGTCACAAAGGACAAAAAAACTAAATGTAAAATCACAAGAATTTGAGGCAATAAAAACCCTTGTTAATTTGTTACTAGATATAGGTGCTGAAGTAAGGGATTTTGAAAATTTTTTTGCTTCATTTATAATAGAGCAGATTGGAAAAGAATTTGATTTGATAAAACTTGATAAGGATAATCTTGTTTTAAATATTGAATTAAAAAGTGAAGATGTAGGTGTAGAGGCTATTCAAAATCAATTAGAAAAGAATAAATATTACCTGAAACATTTAGCACCAAATGTGCAATTGTATACTTTTGTTGAATCCACAAAAGAATTATATAAATATACCCAAAGTGGAATTCGTCTCGTTGAGATGGATGACTTAAAAGATACTATGCAGTTATTTCAAACGAGTCTTGGGGAGAATATCGAATCTTTGTTTCAAGCGAATAATTACCTGATTTCTCCGTTGAATACACCTCAAAAATTTATGTCTGGTGATTATTTTTTGACGAATCAACAACATGATATAAAGAAAAAAATAGTAAATTTGATTTTGCTTAATGATAGAGAACACATTTTAGGGATAACAGGAAAAGCGGGAACAGGCAAGACACTTTTGTTATATGATACGATTAAAGAAATAGCAGAAAGAGGCTCAACCTGTTGCCTGATTCATAGCGGTATTTTATGTAATGGACACAAAGTCCTAAATATGCAATGGAAGAATGTGGATGTTTTTTCGGCAAAAGAACTGAATGGTGATGGAGCGAAAATCTTAAAAAAATATCAATATATATTTGTAGATGAATCTCAAAGGATCTATACATCAACATTTGAAAAAATAATAGAGGAAGTGAGTTCTGAATCTAAAACTGTAATTTTTGCTTATGATTATGTACAGTCGTTATCAAAAACGGAGGAAAATAGAAACATTCCATCTATGCTGCAAAAAGTTGATGGATTTATGGAATATATGTTATCAGATAAAATTAGAACAAGTAAAGAAATAGCTTCTTTTACAGGAACACTGATAAATTTGAATAACCGGGCAAGAGGATATATGGATTATTCAGATATTGATGTACTGTTTGCGAATAGTACAGAAGAGGCAATGAAGCTGATTTACTTGTATGATGAGAAGGGATATGTATTTATTTCATATACGCAATCACTGTACTATAAGAATTCGATTGACTTATATCCTAGCACTTATGATACACATCATGTTATAGGACAAGAATATGATAAAGTCATGATTATGATGGATGAAAACTTTAGATATGACAAAGAGAGAAGGATACAAGGAAAAGAGCATCCAAATCCAGATTTGCTATTTTATAAGTTATTGTATCAGGCGATTTCTCGTGCAAGAGAAAAACTGTGTATATTGGTGGTAGGAAACTACAAACTATTTTCCGATATTTTGAATATAAAGTATGATATGTTATCTAGGTATCAATATAAAGAAAATCGTACAAATATAACCTTATCAGTTAAAAAATTGAATCGACTTACTAAAAAGATTAAAGATGAACTTCCAGAGGTACAGGCATACGATGCTCTTACGATTTCTGAAGCAGTGGATATGATAAATGATGAATTAATGGGAGCTGAATTAAAGAAAAAGGTTGTACGAAATGGTATAAAATTATTGAAAATAATACAGAAAAAATTGGAATTTGAAGAGATTTATGAATTCATATCTAATTATTGTGAGTATCTAGAAGAAATTACAATTCCATAGGATTGAATTTCTGGTTTGTAGAAATAAGCAAAGTTACGATTTAGATAATGTGATTTTGTATTTAAATTATAGGTTGAAAGAAATTCTGAAACATTATAACTTACAGGCAATCATTGCGGATGGTTTTAAAAAGAATAATGACCGCGCCGTAAGGATTTCGCAAATGGGCAGGGCAGATTGTTAATGCGTATACGATTCAGGACTGGACGATGGACAAAGAGCGCTCCAAAAGGGTATATGTTCACCGACGAATATTTTGAATGTTAATTGGAGAATGTTCGTGAGATATATCTGTCTGAGCACAAGTTATATCAGAAGGTTACGGATATCTATGCCACAGCGTTTGATTACAACAGGATACTAAGACTACCTGGCAGTTTTTTTGAATGGTATAGAATACATATTCCGATATCGGAATATGTATAAAATGCAATGGGCGATACATCGTCATACAGCAGCAGAATTGATTGTAGAGCGTGCAAAAACAGAAAAAGAACATATGGGCCTGACAACATGGGAATCAACGCCAGATGGGAAAATCGTCAAAGCAGATGTTATTGTTGCTAAAAACTATCTGAGCGAAAAAGAAATGAACTATTTAGAGAGGATCGTTTCATTGTATCATGACTATGCAGAGTTACAGGCGAAACGAAGAATACCGATGAGTATGGAGGACTGGGCCAAGCGTCTTGACGGTTTTCTAGAGTTTAATGAGAACGAATTGCTTATGGGACCGGGAAAAGTCAGTTCGGAATAAGCAAAGCTTCATGGAGAGACGGAGTTTGAAAAATATCGCATTGTTCAGGATCGCTTATTTATGTCGGACTATGATAAGTATTTGTTAGAATTAGAATATCAAGCAGAGCAAAGTGATGACTAAAGTTGATTATAGCATTTCCGCTTGGGGAGAATTACGCCCTCCCGCCATCATTATTATCCACTCAACAAATGTCGAGGTGGTAATAATGATGCGGAATTGTGGATTGGATAGAAAATAAAGGTTTAAACCACAAAATATAGTGGATTTGATGAAAAATGAGGCGAAAGGTGAGCAAAAAACGTTCGATTTTAGCGCCACTTATTGGTTTTTCCACAGATGGGAAGGGGAAATTCAGGGGATAGACGGTATTATAAACGTTTATCCTTTTCTGCATATAGATAGTTACGTTACATATTGGGAGGAGGCGGTAGTCTTTGACAGAGAGCGGAGGAGAAATTTTGGATGTGATTAACATAGATTGAGACGATAACTGGTTGATGGAGATAATCTGGAAGCCCTTTTTAGTGTCTTTTTTATATTTAAAGTCGTTGATTGTTTGTTGGTTTTCAGAAATAGCCTTACTTGAACAGGCGGTATCTTAACAGGAAGGTTTGTCGTTACACGGCGATGTGTTGAAAAGGGAATCAATAGGCCATCAGCATATTATGAGAGTGATTATTATGGGAACTAGACTTGGGGGGGGGGGGGCGGGCCTGGGCGATAAACGGCAACATGCGAAATAATAAAACAACAGCTTATGCTGACTTTTGGTGAAATATGTAACTTCAACAATAGTTAGCTCCATTAGACAGTTGAAGGATTATAATTTCAAAGGAAGTTATTTTTGCAGGATATGGCATAAGATTTAATGGTAAGGAAGTTTTAACTATGTATGCTGAAAAAATTTATAATAGATTAACGGTTGCAAGGTAGACAGGAGAAAGCGTAAAGATCTATAATAAAATATCCAGGGTGGCCAGTACGGCAGTTTTTATGATAATATTAAGTAGAAGGTTCAATTTTTACTGAGAGGGAAAACTATGAGAAGAAGAGCGCGTGATGTTGAATTTAGTGTAGATGCATATACGGCAAGATTAATAGGGCGTGAAAACGTTTCAAAACTGGAAGGAGCAGTTTTGGAAATTGTAAAAAATGCCTATGATGCAGATGCAAAGAATTTTTGTCTGTATTATTCAAAAGATCAAAACTGTATTTATATTATGGACAATGGATGTGGCATGACTGAAGATGTGATTAGAAGTCATTGGATGACGATTGGTAATTCTTCTAAAAAAAATGAATACATTACGCCTGGAAAAAGAATACAGACAGGAGCTAAAGGGATTGGTCGGTTTGCGTTGGATCGTCTTTCAGATAAGTGCAAAATGCTGACTATTTCTAACCAAGGGGGATTGGAGTGGATTGTCAATTGGAATGACTTTGAGTGGAATAAAAAAATTTCACAGGTTAAGGCGAAGATTTATGACATAGATATGGATTTATTGGAATATTCGAATGTTGATTATTGGAAAAATGATGAACTGGCTGCATATGTAAAATCGCTAAATTATAAAGGGAGAGGTACTGTATTCTGCCTGGAGGAACTTCACGATAAATGGGATGGCAGAACGATGATGCGTTTACGCAACCATTTGGAAAATTTACTTCCTCCTAATGTTGTGGACGATTTCGAAATATTGTTTTTTGATGATGAGACGTCTCTAATTGATGCAAGAGTAATCAGTGCAAATATTGATTCATTTGATTATAAAATTGATTTTGAAATCAAAGAAGACGATTTGAAAATACAAATTTTGCGCAATGAGTTTGACTTTCGGGGAGAGGAAGAAACAGTTTTTAAAGAAGCCGAATTTGATGAAACGGAACAGCACTATTTTTCGGGAAAAATCAAAGAAGAACTTTTTTCTATAAGAAAAATTTGTGGGAAGGAAAATTGCATTGGTGATTTTTCGGGTACGCTCTATTTCTATAAGATAACACAAACATCAAAGGATCAGGAACGCTTTTATACGAAAAGTATCATTGGGAGGGCAAACCTTGTAAAAAAATTTGGCGGAATAAAATTATATAGAGACAAGTTCCGTATACGTCCCTATGGAGAATATGGAGATAGCGATTTTGACTGGCTGGAATTATCCGCACGTAAAAACCGTTCTCCAGCAGGCTTGGGACATGCGACAGGGACTTGGCGGGTAAATGCAGAACAGATATTTGGCGATGTTGCGATATCTCGAAGAAATACAAACTTAGAAGATGATGCAAATCGAAATGGAATTCAGGAAGGGAATGGTCTTTTTCAATTAAAGCAAATTTTGTTACATGTAATAGGAGAATTTGAGCGGGACCGTCAGTCTATAGGGAGAAAGCTGGCAGATTATGCGAAAGAAAAAGATGAGCTGGCGAAGCAGATAGAAGCCATGCGAAAACTGGCAGAAGAACGAAAAAAATGGGAGGAGGAAAAAGCAGCAGAAGAAAAGACAGGACAGAACCGGGAGTGTGAGCAGAAAGAGACGCTGGCCATCAGTCCTACCGAGGTAACAGCAGTACTTGATGCAATGGAACAGAAGCAAGAGCAGGAGCTTCAAGAATTGAGGGATGAGATTAAGATGCTGCAGACACTTGCGACTACGGGAATAGTAACAAATATGTTTATGCATGAAATTCGTACATTGACAAATAATATAGGTCAGGAACTGGATTCTGCTTTTGAGGCAATCAAGTTCGATCATGATGTTGAGTATGCCCTGGGTAACATCATGCGCGCAATCATTTTGAAGAAAAATTTTAAGGCATGGTTCAGAATTACCATCGAATCAATAAAAAAAGATAAGCGCTTAAGGAAGAAACAGAATCTTGGAATCATGTTAACCGATTTTATGGATACATGGAACGATATTCTAGAAAAAAATGGAGTGAGTTTAAACTACTATTGTGATCCGGATATCGAATTATGGTGTTTTGAATTTGATATGGAAAATATCATCAGTAATTTGATATCTAACAGTATGGCATCTTTTGATCGAGAGACGGGAAAGATTCTTGAAAAAAAGGAGATTTCACTAGAAGTAATATCGTTAGAAAGAGGTTTCTTAATAGATTACAAGGATACTGGCTGGGGGCTAATTCCGAAATACAAAGATAGGCCCGAGACTATTTTGGAAGCCTTTGAGAGCAGTAGAAATTTGATTGGGGATGAAGAAGATGGAACTGGAATGGGAATGTGGATTGTAAATAAAACGGTTTTAGAGTATAATGGCACTATTGATTTGAGTGAAAATCGAAAGAGCGAAACAGGATTTTATATTAAAATTCAGATTGGGGGTAGAAGTATATAGCATGTATAGAATAGGGTATATTGATGACGAACCAACACAGTTCGAAAATTATGCTAGAAAAATAAAGCGCAGATGCAAAGATTTAGAACTTGTGCTGCTAAGTGGCTGTAAAACAAAATCTGAATTTTTAGAAAAAATATATGAGGAACAGATAGATGTACTTTTGATTGATTATCGAATGACAACAACGTTTGGATTTAATGGGACAACGCTGGTTAATTATATTAATGATCATGTTCGGGACTTAGAATGTTTTATTTTCACAGCAGTAGATAAAGAACATATAACAGATGGACTTGTAGCGGAGAGAAATAGATTTCCTAAAACAGTATTTGATACAGAGGCAGGAGATAGCAAGAAGGTTGAAGAATTTAATAATTTTATTAAGGCTTTAATAGAAAGTGCAGATGTATATCGGAATCGAAAAAAGCAGAAATTAGAACGGTATAAAGAATTATTAGAAAAAAAGAAAAATAAGTGTTTGGGCAGCGAGGAGGAAGAATTTTTGGACCTGTATAAGGTGTTATCTTCCTATGGTTTGGTAGAAGAACTGCCTGGAAAAATATTGAATTCTGAGTTTGATGAAACAATTGATGAATTATTAAAAATTGGAAATGAGATTGTAAAAAAACATCAGGATGAATAGGAGCAGATAATCTTGAGAGTACACGGTGAGAAAATACTGCGTCGAAGGAGCGGTATTAACATGTTAGAACATTATCAAGAGGCAAGAGGCATACTGGAAGAAGATTTCTACTTTTTATGCGGATACTGTGGAAAAAATGGGCAGGTAATGCACGAAAAATTTCATATTGATCACTTTGTTCCTAGAAGTATTGATAAGGAGCGGGAAAATGATTATTATAATTTAGTACTTGCCTGTCCCAAGTGTAATCTTTCGAAATCAAAAAAATGGCCAACTGAAGATAAAGATTATTCACACAACGGAAAAGAGGGGTTTGTCGATCCGGCATCGGAAGAATATGACCAACATATGGAGCGAAACGAAGAGGGCTTTATTGTAGGAATTACGCCTGTTGGGAAAAGTATGTGCCAAATGCTTCATTTAGACATAAGAAGAACAGATTTATTTTGGCAGATAAATAAAGTGAGAGAGATGTTAACGAAACTGGAAATATTATTTATAAATGATAAATTATCAGAATTGGAAAAGGATTTTTATATTAAAATGAATATGTTGCTGAATCAATACATAGATGAGTCTTTTATTAAGGGGGAATAGATGAAAGAAGAAAAGAAAACAGGTTCTTATTATACTCCACTTGAACTGATTCAATTTATGGTGGATTATCTGGAAAAAGAGAAGCAGGACTTCTCAAATGTCTTGGAACCTTCTGCTGGGGATGGAAGGTTCCTTTCTTTGTTACTACCAAAGGCAACACATATTAAGGCAATCGAACTTTTTAAAGAAAAAGTGGAGCAGATACAGCAAAGATATTCTGATAGTAAAGTCGAAGTAAAAGAACAGAATTTTTTGGATTATATTTTACAAACAAATGAAAAATATTCACTAATAATTGGAAATCCGCCATATATTAATTTGAAGATGATGGATAAGGAGGATATAAAAAAAGCAAAGGCGCTTTGTGTTCAAGAGGACTTGTCGAAAACTGCTATGCAGAATATGTGGTTAGCTTTTGTAGTGGGAGCTGTACGACTTTTAGAGGCTGATGGAAGTATATTTTTTGTTTTACCGATGGAGTTTTTACAAGTTCAGTATGCGGAAAAACTCAGAGGATATCTGGAGCAAAAATTTAATACGATCCATATAATTTCTTTTGAGCAGTCAATTTTTCCTGAAATAGAACAAGATGTATGCTTGGTTTACTTAACTAATAAGCAAAGGTGTCCGGCACATATTCTTTATGAAATTTATAGAGAAGCAAAAAGCAGCGAGCTAATTAGCACAAATATTATTAAAAAGAATAAACCTTTACGAAAATGGTCAAATGCTATTTTAGCAGATCACGAGATTTCTCTTCTAAAAGAGGCTCAAAAGAAATACAAAAAAATTGGTCAAATGGGTGACATTGCGCCAGGGATTGTTACGGGAGGAAACAAGTTTTTTATATTGAATCAGGAGCAGGTAAATAAATATGAGTGTATCCTATATACGTTGCCTATTGTTCAAAAATCTTCCTTTATTCTAGAGAGGATAATCGAAATTAATGAGGAAGCTGTGAATTACATCAGAGACAATGGAAAACCGTTTTATTTGTTAAATCTTGCGGAGCAAAAAGATATAGGAGCTCTTCCAGAACCTCTTCAAAAATATTTAGAACGGATTGGAGAAGAAAAAGTTCGGGATGTTGAATTGAAAAAAAGATTTAAATGTGCGAATCGTTCACCATGGTATGGCGTGCCAATTGTGAATAAGGGTGATATTGTGTTTTTTAAGAGATATCATATTTTACCTAAAATTTATGTTAATGTAGCGGATGTACATACTACAGATGCAGGATATCACATAAGATTAAAAGAACCTTTTAATGCAGAAAGCTTGGTTTTTTGCTTTTTTAATTCTATGACTTTAGCGCAGTGTGAATATAATGGCAGGTATTATGGTGGAGGTGTTAGTGAACTTGTGCCGAGCGAATTTAAGGAGCTAGCAATACCATATCGTGATATCCTTCCAGAGGATATTGCAATTTTAAAGGCATTATTTAAAAAGAAAGCCTCTGTAAACGAAATTATAAATTATGTAAATAGCAGAACAATCAATTTAGACTTTGCAGAAGAAACAGTTAATCAATACGAAAGCATTCGAGTGAAATTAATAAAGAGGAGGAAAGTGATTTAGATTAGGGATCGGATTATACATTGGATGAATATATTGCCGCGCATAATGCCACATTGATTATTATGCAACGAAAAGGAATTGTTCTACAAAATATTACGCGCAATTGATAATCTTCATTCAAAAGGACATCTTCATCGGGATATTAGTCCTAAAAATATTTTAATAAAGAAATATGACGATTCCATTATAGTTAAACTTTCATATTTTGGGCTTGTAAAAATTCCTGATAGTACGCTAGTAAGTATTGCAAAGAATTATTTGATGAAAGAGGAGCTTGAAGATTTAGCAAGAATCGTTAACGCATTTTTAAATCTGGCCGTGGGAAGAGCGAAACGACACATTCCAATGGCGATGCAGGATTGGGGAGAGCGTATCAGTATATTTTTGTTAGCAGATGATAAAGACATTTGAGAAAATGCCGGAAAAATTTCTATGGGGATTGTAAAAGAACACGCTAAACGGAATACGAAAAATATTGTATCGTACAGGAGCGTTTGTTTAATTCGGATTTTGGTATTTTAAACGTAAATAGTTAAAAAATAGCAGAAGGGACTTACCGCTAAGCGAGAAGTATGTCTTTTCGATATTATTTTTGAACACTCAACAAATGTAGAAACAATTGTCGAATTATCATTTCTGAGTTAAGAAGATGAAACTTGGCATCCTTTCGGACAGAGACGATAATGGATTCGAAAAGGCTTAATAATGCCTTTTGTGAATCTTTTACAGCGTCAGCGCATGTCTGGCAGAGTTTCTCTTTCAAAGAAAACTTGATTTTATGCTAAATGGAAGTATTTATCCTGTCAAAGTGATTCTGAGTTTCTTAAATTTAATAAAAAAATGTTTTTCAAATATGGAAACAGTTACTTTACTTCTTTATGAGAACTAGAGTATTATTATTAGCTAATGTACGAGGAGGAGTATGGAAAAAAGGTATCAAATTTTTATAAGTTCAACTTATGCAGATTTAGTAGAAGAACGAAAAGCCATTATGTAAGCAATAGTTGAATTAGATTGTTTTCCGGCAGGTATGGAAATGTTTCCTGCAGCTGATTCGGAGCAATTTGAATATATTAAAACTATTATAAATGAAAGTGATTACTATGTCTTGGTGGTGGCTGGTAGATATGGTTCTATAGCAGAAGATGGAGATAGCTATACAGAAAAAGAGTTTAATTACGCAGTCGAGCAAGGAATACCCATATTAGCTTTTGTGAAAAAGGATATTAGTACCATTCCACTGGGAAAAGTTGATACGGATAGTCTAAAAAGGAAAAAGTTAGAATTATTTAGAAGCAAGGTACTTGACGGACGTTTGGCTAAATTTTGGAACAATACAAGTGAGTTAAAGTATGAATTACATAGTAGTTTGTCACGAGCTTTCAAAATGAATCCAAGAATAGGTTGGGTGAGAGGGGATACGTTGATGACCAATGATTCCTATGAGAAATTGCATACATTGGAAACATAAAATATAAAATTGAAGAAAAAGATAGAGTTATTAGAGGCAAACACAAATGGTGAGGAGTCCTTGTTAATAAAATAAGATAGCAATATTAAACTTAAATGAAAAGTTAATAATCAATGATACAGTTGAACCGCGAACAGGAATGGGAGCAGCATGGATACAGTAATAACAAATTGGAAAAAGAATTTCTTCACAATCTGGACCGGACAGGCAATATCCCAGTTTTCAAGTTCTGTTCTTCAATTTGCGATTGTGTGGTATCTGACAGACCATACCGGTTCTGCCATGGTACTGACAGCGGCTATGATGATGGGGTTTCTCCCACAGGGGGTTTTAGGACCGTTTATCGGCGTCTTTATCGACCGGTATAACCGAAAAAGAATCATGATTATCTCAGACCTTCTTATCTCGGCAGCAAGTTTTGTAATGGTGATTGCAGGCTGGATGGGCAGGTTATCGACAGAACTGATTCTTGTGGTTTTGCTGGCACGCTCGGTCGGTTCCGCGTTCCACAATCCCTGCCTGCAGGCAGTTACCCCGCAGATTGTTCCGGAAGGCCAGTTGACTAGATGTGCGGGATATTCGCAGGCGTTGGAATCGGTATCACAAATCTTAAGCCCGGTTGTGGCGGCAGTGCTGTACAGTTCCTGGAGCCTGAGCGGAATTATCTCCCTGGACGTCATAGGGGCGCTGATTGCGGTAATTACGCTTGGAATCACGCAAATCCCGGAATTGCCGCAGGAGGGACGTGACAGAAAAGTACAGGTTTTACGGGAGGCGAAGGAAGGCTTTCAGATTCTCAGGGCAAAGAAAGGGATGCTGGGGCTGGTGCTGATTGGAAGTCTTTATACTTTGGCGTTGATGCCTACCAGCGCGCTGTTTCCATTGATGACAATGTCATATTTTAATGGAAACAGTACAAGTGCCAGTATTGTTGAGGTGGTGTTCTCTGTCGGGCTTTTGTTTGGATCGTTGATATTGTCAAAATGGGGAGGAACAAGAAACAGGATTTATACCATTGTTGGTTCCTTCCTGTTAATGAGTTTTAGTTTATTTGTATCAGGAATTTTGTCGCCGGATGGCTTTTATGTCTTTACCTTATGTTCCTGGCTCATGGGAGTCTCCGGACCATTTTACTGGGGGATGTATACGCCGCTGCTGCAAAGCAACTTTGAAGCAAAGTATCTGGGAAGGGTTCTGTCATTGTCCAGCAGTATCCGGCTGCTCAGCGGACCGCTGGGACTGGTTGTGTCCGGGATATATGCGGAACGGTATGGGGTTGAGAAATGGTTCCTGATTGCGGGAGTGCTGGTACTGGTTGCTTCTTTGTTATGTGTGGCAGTGCCTTCAGTGCGGATTTGTGATGAGGCCAGGATTTGGAAGAAGTTATGAGTCTGCCCAAATTGCTTCTTGTAAATGGTTGGGGGGTGGGGCTTTATGGATATACGGGTTTTGGAATATTATCTGATTGTTGCACGGGAAGAAAGTATTACAAAGGCAGCGGCAATTCTGCATGTTACGCAGCCGACGCTTTCCCGCCAGCTAATGCAGCTGGAGGAAGAACTGCAGGTGAAACTGTTTAACCGCACAAGCCACAGTGTTGTTTTGACGGAGGACGGTCTGCTCTTTAAGCGCAGAGCGCAGGAGATCGTTGCGCTTTCTGAAAAAACAAAGCGCGATTTTATCAGGGGGAACAGGGAACTGTCAGGAGAAATTGGGATTGGCTGCGGAGAGTTCAGAAGCATCCAGATAATTGCACAGATTATGAAGGAGTTCAAGAAAGAACATCCATTCGTAACGTTTCAGATATACAGCGGAAATTCGTCCAATATAAAAGAACGTATCGAATCAGGCATTTTGGATATTGGTGTCATTCTCGACTATGTGGATATACGCAAATATGAGTATGTCCGGATTCCGCTGAGTGAAGAGTGGGGTGTTTTGGTGAGAGAGGATTCACCTCTTGCAGCCATGGAATATGTTACGCCGGAAGATATCCGGGAGCTGCCGCTTATCATATCCGAGCGTTCCATGAGGGATAATGAGCTGGCCGATTGGATTGGAAAGAAATACGAGGATTTGAATATTGTATCTACCTATAACCTGATGTATAATGCCGCGATTATGGTTGCAAACGGGATGGGAGTGGCCGGCTGCATCAAACTCGACTGCAGGTATGAGGGAACGCGTTTTGTTCCCGCTCGGCCATCCGTTAAAAATAATTCTGTTTTCGCATGGAAGAAGGCGCTCTCACAATCTCAGGCGGTTTCCTCCTTTATAGAATTTTCCAGGATATACATAAAACGTATATCATCAAATACAACATAGGTATTTTACATATCAATAATGATGATTTACAATACAGGTGTACTGAATAAACAGTATATCTGTATCTTGCAATGGAGATGGCAGCCTGGCTTGGCGCGGATTTATTCGAGAACAGGCCACAGCAGCCGTATCTGCTGGGAAAAAATTTACAGGAGGAACCTGTCATGGAAAAACAGACAGCGGGCAGAGACGCCCTGGGAGGGTTTGCACCCAAATTTGCGGAGCTTAACGATGATGTACTATTTGGCCAGGTGTGGGCGGGAGAGGATAAACTGTCCTCCCGTGACCGCTGCATTGTCACTGTGTCGGCACTCATGGCGAAAGGGATTTTGGATTCTTCGCTGATGTATCATATTGCCAACGCCAAAAAGCATGGTGTAACGGCGGAGGAAATAGCGGAAATTTTAACCCATGGAGCATTTTATGCAGGCTGGCCCAATGCCTGGGCGGCGTTCAAAATGGCAAAGGAAGTATATGGAAAATAAAGGGAGAGAACAAAAGTGGAGTATGCGAAACTGGGCAAGTCCGGGATTGAAGTATCCAGGCTGTGCGTTGGCTGTATGAGTTTTGGCAGGCCGTCGGAGGATTTTCATGAATGGACGCTGAATCCCAATGAGACAGAGGAAATTGTCAAAAAAGCATTGGACCTGGGGATCAACTTCTTTGATACTGCCAACACCTATTCCCATGGAACGAGCGAGGAATATTTGGGCAGGGCTTGGTACCGACTATGTGGATTTATATATCATTCACCGCTTTGATTATACCACACCAATTGAAGAAACCATGGAAGCGTTGCACGGACTTGTAAAAGCAGGAAAGGTCCGCGCGCTGGGGGCTTCGGCTATGTACGGCTATCAGTTTATGAAAATGCAGTATGCCGCAGAACGGAACGGGTGGACAAAATTTGTCTCCATGCAGAACCATTATAATCTGCTTTACCGGGAGGACGAGCGGGAGCTGATTCCCATTTGCAATGAGATGGGGATTGCCAGAACACCCTACAGCCCTCTGGCGGCCGGCCATTTGTCCCGGCCTGTCTGGAATTCAGAAAGCAGACGGAGTGCGACCGATAAAATGGCGGCGCAGAAATACAATGCAACTGAAGAGGTGGATATGAAAATCGTGGACTGTGTTGCGGCGCTGGCGGCTGAAAAGAACTGTACCATGACCCAGATTGCCCTCGCATGGCAGTTTGCCAAGGGCGTGACCGCGCCGATTATCGGCGGAACAAAGGCAAAGTATTTTGAGGATGCCACGGGAGCGTTTGAGGTGAGATTGACGAAAGAAGATATTACCCGCTTAGAAGCGCATTATATTCCACACAAGGTGGTGGGCGCATTATAGGGGATAGATATTACATTAGAAAACAGGAATTGCCATGTGATTATGTTCACAGACAATTCCTGTTTTTATGGGCTCTTTGTCAATAGTTGGGGTGGGATTTGTTAAAATCCCGCCCCAATTCTA